>JAJYTO010000317.1 GCA_021793015.1 Bacillota bacterium | reverse complement strand
GCGCACGATCGGACTTTTCTGCGGGTCTTCCGTTTTGCTGGTCGGATCGCTCCGGTCCGACCGAACCTTTTTCCGCACCCACTTCGCCATGGTCTTCCCTCCCTCCGTCGTGCACTATGTGTCCGGTTCCACACATATGAAAGCAGATCACAATGAAGAAACTGTGAAGACACTCACCCCCTTTACCCTTGCATGTCCACACGGCCGATGATGTTTCATGACCTTTGCCCCGTGCCCATACGTCGATCTCCAACCGTGTCCATACCTCCAGTCAGGTTTGGACAACTTGACCACGAGCAACATCCGCATCACTGAAAGACAGGCAGTGAGGTGCCTTCTATACGTTTTTTGGCGTTGCGCAGGATTGTCGTCTTCCTGCTGCAACCAGCAACTGCACAGGCCATGTGGTACACATGGCCTATTTCTCATACGAACACGGCGCGCTGGACTGTGTGGTCTGCGTTTCAGAACAGTGCACGCCGGTTCCGCGATGGCGGCCTGCCAGTGTTTGCCCTCCATACTTTCTTCACATATCCACGATACGATGACATCCGTGAGGAGGGTATTGCTGCTAGACTCAACTGCAGCCACAACAAACTGAGGGTAACTGTCGCTGGTCGAAGCCGCGAACACACGAGCGCAGTCCGAGCGCTCCCCTTATGACTGCATTTTCAGTTCTTACACTCATCAAAGACCCTGCCATGCAAAGAGGTGTAGTTTCTTCAGGGCATGCCTGGCGGTCATGAACGAACACGCTGTGAACAAAGAGGCCGCCATAGGGCAGAATGATGTGGGAAGAAGAGATCATTGGTTGCTGATGCGACCATTACTGCTGTGACTATTGAGAGGAGTTGTTTTCATTGTTGCTGAAATACTTTTACGACGACAAACTGGCGCAGGCGTCCTATCTCGTCGGATGCCAGGCGACCGGAGAAGCGATCGTGATCGATCCCTCCCGCGACATCACCGCCTATCTGCAGACAGCGCAGGCGGAGGGCGTGCGCATCGTGGGCATCACAGAGACGCATATTCATGCTGATTTCCTGTCCGGCGCCCGAGAACTCGCGGCGCAAACGGATGCGATGCTCTATCTCTCGGCGGAGGGCGGACCCGATTGGACGTATCAGTTCCTGGACCATTATTCGTCGCATCCGGTACATGACGGCGACACGTTCAACATTGGCAACATCAAGTTTGAAGTCATGCACACCCCCGGCCACACGCCGGAACACATTGCGCTGCTGGTCACGGACGGCGGCTCAAAGGCATCCGCTCCGATGGGATTATTTTCAGGGGATTTCGTGTTCGTGGGCGATGTGGGGCGCCCGGATCTCCTGGAAAAAGCGGCGGGCGTCCGCGGTTCTTCTGACATCATGGCGCGCAAGATGTTTGCCTCCCTGCAACGGTTCCGAAAGCTCCCTGATTTCCTGCAATTGTGGCCCGCCCATGGCGCAGGCAGTGCGTGCGGGAAGGCTCTCGGCGCCATCCCGTCATCCACGGTCGGGTATGAAAAAATGGTGAACTGGGCGCTCGCCTACAACGACGAGGAAGCGTTTGTCAACGCGTTGCTGGAGGGGCAACCGGAACCGCCGCGCTATTTTGCGATGATGAAGAAACTGAACAAAGAGGGTCCGCAACTGTTATCGACGGTTGCAGCGCCGCAGCGGGTCGAAGAGTCGCCGGAGACCGTGCGGCAGTGGCTCGACAAAGGAAACGTCGTCGATACGCGCGCAGCCTCTGCCTTCGCGAAGAGCCACCTGGCCGGTGTGCTCAACATTCCGTACCATAAATCCTTTGTGACATGGGCGGGATGGTTGCTCGACTATGATCGGCCGATCTATCTGCTGTGCGCAAAGGACGATGTCGAAACGATCACAAAGGACCTGCAGGCGATCGGACTCGACAATGTGAAGGCCACGATGGGAACCGGCGTGCACACGGCGGCGGCCGCAGGTGGATCGCGCGTGATGGGCTATGCGGAAGTGGAGCCTGAGGATGCGGCGCGGCGCATCGACCGTGGCGAGGTGTTCCTGCTGGACGTTCGCAACGCCGCCGAGTGGTCGGAGGGGCATATTCCTCAAGCCACCCACATTATGCTGGGCCACCTCGTGAATCGCGTGCAGGAGCTGCCGAGGGATAAGCCAGTGCTCGTGCAGTGTCGCACGGGCGGACGCTCGGCGATTGCGGCGGGTATTTTGCAGGCGCACGGGTTTGAACAGGTGCAAAATATGCTCGGCGGTTACGAAGAGTGGACCAAGCTGGGCCTTGCCGCGACGACCCGCTAGTTTTGGCGTCAGCCGCAGGCCGTGAAGACTGGATCGTGCAGGAACCACTCAGGATCGGCAACGTTGTGGAACGTTGCCGACAAGATTCACAAGGAGGTTTGGCGTTGCACAAATACTGGTTCCACATCGGATCATTTCCCGTCCGGTCATACAGCACCCTGTTCTTGCTGGCCTTTCTGCTGGGTCTGGGGTTCACCATCTACCTCGCCAAAGTTGAAAACAAGGCCAAATACATTCCCGCCTGGCTCGACCTGGGCCCGATCCTCTTTTTTGGCGGCGTCATTGGCGCGCGGATTTGGCAAGTATTCTTCTTTGACTGGTCGTTCTACTCCCAACATCCAGGCCAGATCATCGCGGTTTGGCATGGCGGACTGTCGATTCAGGGCGGCGTT
>JAJYTO010000316.1 GCA_021793015.1 Bacillota bacterium | reverse complement strand
ATATAAGCCGTGGCCCATGGCCGACGTCTTGCCGCTGGCGAAAGCTTCGCTCTTGCGCGACTACAGCTTGGCTTTGGCCACCGATGCGAGTTTCGTGAAGGCGCCCGCATCACTCACAGCCAGTTCCGCCAACATCTTGCGATTGACTTCGACTCCAGCCTGCTTCAATCCGAACATCATCCTGCTGTAGGACAAACCGTTCAATCGGGCGGCGGCGTTGATCCGCTGAATCCACAGGCGCCTGAAATCGCGCTTGCGCACGCGGCGGTCCCGGTACGCATACATGAGCGACTTCATCACCTGCTGGTTGGCTGTGCGAAACAGCCGGTGCTTCGACCCGAAATAGCCGCGGGCGAGTTTCAAAATCTTCTTGTGACGACGGCGGGTTATCGTACCGCCTTTGACTCTTGGCATAACAAATCCTCCCTAGCCTGCATCTCCTGATTGGCCTGCCCCGTCGCGTGACCGACGTCGCGCTGGACTCGCATATTCGCGTTTTGACGGCGATGGGCAGACGCGGTCATGCGAATCTGAAGCCGCAAAGGCTCTATAGATACGTGATCATTTGTTTGATGCGCTTGACATCGCCCGCCGCCATCGTCGTAGAATGTCTCAACTGGCGTTTGCGTTTGGGCGACTTTGATACAAACAGGTGACTTGTGTACGCATGGTTCCGCTTGATCTTGCCAGACCCTGTCTTGCTGAATCGCTTCGCCGCACCACGGTGTGTTTTCATCTTCGGCATTGCCTATACCCTCCAGCACTGATGACCGCCTGCACAGCGGCGCAGTGAATTTTCGTCGTCCGTATGGCCCCGGCGCGTATCGCGCAACCTCCGGACGTCCGCGCCCCCGCTCACTCTACGATGATTTTTCGACGTTGTGACGAGGGTTCAAAATGATGATCATGCTGCGCCCTTCGAGTCGCGGCGCCCGCTCAAGGACGCCGTACGGTTCCAACTCCCTGGCCATCTTTTCGAGCACGGCCTGACCGATGCCGGGATGTGTGATTTCACGACCGCGGAACCGAACCGCCGCCTTCACTTTGTCGCCTTCCTGCAGAAATTTCGTGGCCGCCTTGACCTTGGTTTCAAAATCATGATCCTCGATATTGGGGGTCATGCGGATTTCCTTGATCATCACCACTTTTTGATGCTTCCGGGCTTCCTTCTCTTTCTTGCTCTGCTCGTATTTGAATTTGCCGTAATCCATAATCCGGCATACAGGCGGTTTCGCCGTAGGGGCCACATTGACAAGATCGAGAGTTTTTTCACCGGCAATGCGCAGGGCATCCCGCAGACTGACGATGCCCAGTTGCCCGCCATTTTCGTCAATCAAACGCACTTCCCGCGCCCGGATCGCATCGTTGATTTGCACATCATCCTTGCTAATTGCACAACACCTCCTGATTGGTCGCTTCACGTAGACGCCAAGAGCGCGGTGTCAGCCCGCGCTCTCTCATTCACTCTCAACATGGCCTATCATATGAAGGCTGATGATCCATGCGCAGGTGAACCCATGGACACCGTCGCAGGACGGATCGCGGGGTGAGAAGCAACGGCCTCTGCTTATCTGCATATTCTTGCCACAGTATACCTTACTGTCTGGCGATTTGCAACCCACGCGCACAAGTGCGCCGGTATCCAGAAACAATGTGCCTGCTCTGGCGGGATCGATGAGATTTTGCCTCGCAAAACTCAGGCATGACAGTCTATCCCGATAATACGGTGGTCCCTGCCTGCCAGGACGGCTCATGCATGCCGCTGCCGCTCAGACAGCCGCGGCCTAAGGGCCGCTAATACTCGCGGCAGCGGCATGCATGAGCCGTCCTGGCGAGAGTCCGCCGCTGTCGCTAAACTCGCAACGGGCGCAATATATGACTCCTCCCCGAGCAAGCCTTGCATTCGTGAAGAATACTGACGGCGCATTTTTCATTCCGTATACGTTGATGAGGTTTATCCAAGTCGTTCGATTACATCCGATAGCCTCGCAACAACGTTGTCCGTCGTGAATTCTAAGGGGGCTGAAAAATGCATTGGCTTGTCCTGCATCATGTTCTGTAAAACAGCGGCAATTCCCTGGATATCATCATGGCTGCAAAGAGTGTGCCCGTATTGCCGGAGGATTTCAGATGTGGTTCCTTTTTGGTCAGTGATTGCGAATATCGGTTTTGCCGCTCCCAGGTAATCAATCAATTTTGATGGAAGAAAAATGTTAACGCCATTTGGCGAGGGGGCGTCAATCAGCAGCAGCACGTCCGTCTCCCTCATGGATCTAAGACTCTCCAGGTATGACATCTTGTCAACGCGAATGGGGATTGGAGAATTCCGCAACAGTTCGTTAAACTTCGATTCCACGTTGCCGATAAATTCAATCTTGACACGGCGCGCCAGATCCGGGTGACTTTGCGCAAAATAGCTCAGCGCCCGAATGAGCGGTTCAGGACTTCGAATGCCGTAGAACTCGCCAAAGTAACGCAACACAGTGCCGCGATCGTCCGAATTGCCAACGGAAAATCCATCTCCGTACAGTTCCGGTGTATAGTGATGCGGCAATATCATGCTCTTTGCATGGGCGTTCAGATGCGGATATGTTTTTTCATAAATGGCGCCGAGTTCCGCTGTCGGGAAAATAAGCATATCAGCGTCTCTCACGACACACTCTTCCCAGCGCCGGTC
>JAJYTO010000315.1 GCA_021793015.1 Bacillota bacterium | reverse complement strand
TCACGCGTACCAGAGCCGTCAGGAATTGGCGCGTTCGTGCGCAGAGCGGGGAATTGCCATCGCGGAGCGTGTCGAGGACATTTGGATGGCCAATATGGTCCGTCTTGCCTATGGGCAGGCTTGTTGCGTCAATCAATCGTATGACGAGGCCCTGAGTGTTTTGGGAAGGGCTACCGGGGAGTTTTCAGCCTGTGGCGATGCCTTCTTGCATTGCACGGGGTTGGTGTGGCACGCCATCGCCCGCTCTGCCAATCAGGAGGCAGAAGCTCATGACGATCTGGCGCTCGCGCTTTCGCTGGCATTTCAGAATCACTGTGAGTATCTGTTCTTGCGGCCGACATATTTTGGTCTGCGAGACGTTCAGCAGTTGGCGCCGCTTTTGGAGGAACACATGCGAAGAGGCGCAGAGTCAGCACTGGCGGACCGCATTCTCCAAACTCTGGACTGTCCTTCGCCGCAGGGGCGCCCGGGATATACGCTGCGCGTCAAATCGTTGGGCGCATTCCGGGTGTGGCGCGGCTTCACGGAGATATCACGCAAGCAGTGGCAGAGGGAGAAGGCGCGCCAGCTGTTCCAATACTTTCTGACACATCGTGGCGTCTGGCTGCATCGGGAAGCAATTGTTGAAGATCTGTGGAGCGAGGTTGACGCAGATGTTGCCGAACGCGATTTCAAGGTGGCGTTGAATGGACTGTCGCTGGCGCTCGAACCATACAAACAGGGTCGCGGAACCACGAGTTTCATCGCGAGACAAGGCGGGTACTATCGGTTGACCATGCATTCCATGGTAGAGGTGGATCGTGACAGGTTTGACGACCTGGTGCAAAAGGCCCAGCACTCGCCGTCGCGGCAGGAAAAAAAGACCGCGTTGGGGGCCGCCCTGCGCCTCTATGGCGGCGACTATTTGCCAGACGCCCGCTATGGCTCCTGGAGCGATAGGGAACGGGAGAGGTTGCAGCGGGCCTTTCTTCAGGCGACGGTCGCCTATGCGGAGTTATGTCTGGAGGAACGAGAGCACGTTGAGGTGATCCGGGTGTGTGAGCGCGCCCTGGAGGCCGACGCGGCCTGCGAGGAGTTGTATGCTCCTCTGATGAGGGCGTACGGCATGGCTCGCAATCGCCCGATGGTCGTTCAAACCTATCGCAACTGCAGGCGGATGGTGCAGCTTGAGTATGGGGTGGCGGTGTCCGGACACCTCACGGATCTGTTTCGATTGCTGACCGGATCGACGGAATGAAGGCCGCAATGACCTGGTTCGCGGCGGGCGCGCGACGATCGGGTCCGCCAACCGGGAAGAAATGCGCCTGCCGCGATTTTTAGGAGCGTGCGTCCTCCGTGGAGCCGAAAAAATGGGCTATCTTATCGAGAACGAGATCGGGTTTCTCGATGTGGGGCGCATGCCCCGCGTCGGCCACGACAAACTCCTCATAATCGCCTCCATGTGCGCGAAAACGATCGAGCACATATCTGAGTTGCGCAACCATCGGTTGCGGCGGATAGACGGCTTCACCCGGCCAACCGGGTACAGCCCCCAGTTTTCCCAAGGCGCCGAAATCAAACAGCGACGCATCAGACACGATTTGATCGTCGGCGCCGCGAATCCATAAAACGGGAAACTGCGGCGTCACTTCGGCGAGGCCGGAGAGGTTGATGTATTTGGGCGACATGGCGTTTGCCACGCCGTCTTCTCCCGGCGCCACACCCGGCCAATGTTCGCTTTGCCGATGGGATCCAGGATAAAAGTCGGAACCGATTCTTGTGGAGAGCATGGCGTCGACAAATAGATTCTCCTCGCTCGCGGAAACTTGAAACGGTGGTTTAAAGTAGAATTGATTCATGATGTTGCGCGGACTGTTGGGGCTGTCCGAGCCAGTGTCCCGGCTGCGGAGCCGTTCGATGAATGACGCGTTGACCGTTCCGCCGCCAGAACCTGCAAAGTCACTGTGGATAGGCTCGCCGTCCTGATTCTTGGTGCCGCCGAATCCGAATGGCGACAGAGGGCTGATGAGCGCCATGCGAAACACATCGGCAGGGTGGTCGATGCCGTACTGCATGACCACGCCCCCTCCCAGCGACCAGCCGACCAAATGGCAGGGTACAGACAGATTCAGGGCGACAACAAAACTTCGCAGGTCGTCCGACCAGTCTCTGACTCCTCGCGCAGCATCAATCGCCAGCGGCTCGGAGCCGCCAAATCCCCGCAAGTCAGGAGCGAGCACATAGAACCATTGGCTTAGAGAAGACAGCGCCCCCCGCCAAAATATACTGGAAGAGACGTTCCCGTGAACGAGAATGACCGCCGGATTTTCGGGGTTTCCCGCCGTCAGATAAGCCATCCGCAAACGCTCCGTCTGAACCGCATGCGCAGTAATTCCAGAAGCCAGGACATCCACATTGTCATCCCCTTTGCATCTCAAACGCCGCTTCAGTGAGCGCCAAGGGTAGTGTGACAGAGCCGAGTTACAGAATAGTTACAAATGGTGTTTCCGCAAATGATGGTTCCGAAACTGGTGTTCCCGAAGCGCGTGACGGGTTCCGGGATTTCACGAGACAACATCTTGACGAAAAGTGCGAACTCTAATATATTGAATTTTGATGGTAGTCATTATAATTTGACTTCTACCCGGGAAATACGAGATCGCTTGTGCCGTCGCATGATCGTCTTCCTGATCAACTCGGATT
>JAJYTO010000314.1 GCA_021793015.1 Bacillota bacterium | reverse complement strand
ACACTCAGCCTGTCCCGTACTTTGTCCAGTTGGGCGCTCCTGATCTTGTATCCGATTTTCTCCTGACGCACATCCGTTTCGACCCTCACACCCCGTTCGCGCAACATATCCGCCACTTGCGCGGCATACGCGGTCTGCCCATCCGTCACGCTCAGCACACGCGCCTGCGCCGGAGCTAACCAGAGGGGAAATGCTCCCTTGTAATTCTCGATCAAAAAGGCGACCATCCGCTCCATGGTGCTCACAATGCCGCGATGAATCACCACCGGACGGTGTGGTTTGCCGTCTTCCCCGATATATTCGAGTTCAAAGCGCTCCGGCAGGTGGAAATCCAGTTGCACGGTTGACAATGACTCCTCTTTGCCAAGCGCGGTCTTGACCTGAACATCGAGTTTGGGGCCATAGAAGGCCGCTTCACCCGGAGCTTCCACATATGCCAACCCAAGTTCGTCGAGCGCCTCGCGAAGCATGTTCTCAGCCTTGTTCCACATCTCATCGTTGGCCACATACTTGTCAGTATCGCGCGGGTCTCGCAACGACAGTCGGTAGGAAAAATCGCTGATCGCAAAATCTTTGTACACGCGCTGGACCAGTCTGACGACACGAGAAAACTCACTCTGAATCTGTTCCGGGGTGCAGAACAGGTGGGCGTCGTTAAGCGTCATGGCCCGCACGCGCTGCAGACCTGCCAGTGTGCCGGACATTTCATAGCGGTGCATGGTGCCGAGTTCTGCGATGCGCAGCGGCAGATCGCGGTAACTGCGCGGTTCAGACTTGTACACCATCATATGATGGGGACAGTTCATGGGCCGCAATACAAGATCTTCATTGTCCATTTTCATCGGCGGAAACATATCATCCTGATAATGTTCCCAATGGCCGCTGATTTTGTACAGTTCCACGCTGCCAAGCACCGGTGTGTAAACATGCTGGTACCCCAGACTCTCCTCCAGATCCACGATGTAACGCTCGATGACGCGTCTCACTGTGGCGCCGTTTGGCAGCCACAAGGGCAGGCCAGCCCCGACTTCTTTCGCGAGGGTGAACAGTTTCAATTCCCTGCCGATGCGTCTATGGTCCCGTTCCTTCATCTCCTCCTGCAGCTTCAAATACGCTTCGAGTTCGCTCTGTTTCGCGAACGCGGTGGCATAGATACGGGTCAACTGTTCCCTTTTTGCATCCCCGCGCCAGTACGCGCCTGCCAGGCTGAGCAACTTGAAGGCCTTGATGCGGCCCGTCGACGGCAGATGCGGGCCACGGCACAAATCGGTGAACTCTCCCTGCCTGTATACTGTAATCGTTTCCGATTCCGGAAGATCCTGAATAATCTCCACTTTAAAACGATCATTTCGTTCACGAAAGTAGGCAAGCGCCTCATCGCGCCTGAGCACTTCCCGAACCACTGGATAGTCGGCCTTGATGATGACACGCATTTCCTTTTCAATCTCAGAAAATTGTTCCGGAACAAATGCGTGGTCAGCAAAGTCATAATAAAACCCATTCTCGATCACCGGGCCGATGGCAAACTTCGTCTCGGGATAGAGCCGGCTCACCGCTTGCGCCATCACGTGCGCCGCCGTATGACGATACACAGCGAGACCATCCTGTTCATCCAGCGTAACGAGTTCGACCGACGCGTCCTGCCCGATAGCGCCGGACAGTTCCACCACGCGCCCGTCCACCCGTCCGACGACAGCCTGCCGGGCCAGTCCCGCGCTGATGTCCGCAGCCACTTCGCCAACGGTCACACCTGTCCTGTACCTGCGCTCCGACCCATCCTTCAGGCGTATCACGATATGATCATCCATTACAATCGCCACCCTTTCAAAAGAGTAAAACTAAAAAGCGCCCCCGCCCCTGCACTGTTTGCAGGAACGAAAGCGCTAGCGCCACCGTGGTTCCACCCTCATTCACGCTGCATGATCTGCAGCGCCTCAGACCGCGTAACATGCGGGGAACGGTGCGGTTTCCGGAGCGACGCCTTTGCGCCGCCTGCCCTTCACCGTCGGCTCCAGAGTGGTCAATGCGGCCACTGTCGTAAGCGCGCTTTCACCCACTGCCGCGCACTCTCTCTGAACGGGTAAGCACACACTGTTGTCTCATTCACAGCCTTTAAATATTAGATCTTAGTATAAACACCTCCAGCGCCCCCGTCAACCTTCGTCATCAAAACGTCACAGTTCGGGCAGGTCTTGCAAATTTCGACCCTCCCGGCGAACACTTCAGCCACCGTTTTGGCGAATCCCTGATTCGGGTGATCACTGTGCAGAACGAGCTTTTCCGGGGAACGCGTGATCAAAGCGCTGATCAGGACGTCCTGGGGATGCAGGTCATCGTCGACAACCGTGCTCGCAATCTGTTCAACCCTTGTCAGATCCAGAGGAATAAAATGATCGTCAAACCCCCGCACCGCTTCGTCCGTGATCAGGACATGGACGCGGCCCGGGGTAACCGGATATGTTTCCAGGAAATAGCGCAATAGCCCCACGAATTCATCGTACTCTTTGCCGACCAGATAGTCGTCGACAAAACCGTCGATCCACTCGTGAAGTTGACGCAAATAATCCGCAAAGCGGAATCGCATGAGCCCGTCCAGATTGATCTCTCTGCGCGCTGCGCCAAGATTCTCCCGCAATTCGCAAACCAGCGGCCCTTCGAGAGATACGTCCTTTGACGGCGTATCATCGCGGAT
>JAJYTO010000072.1 GCA_021793015.1 Bacillota bacterium | reverse complement strand
GATTTTGCTTCGCAAAACTCAGACATGGAAGTCTACCCGGAATAGGCGTAGCAAAGGGAGGTGCAGGACCGTGAAGTATTTTTTTCGCCGCCTTGTCATCCTCGTCGGGACGCTGTGGATCGCTGTCACCATTAATTTTCTGATCCCCCGTCTGATGCCGGGCAGCCCCGTCGAAGCGATGATCGCGAAATTTCACGGCGTTGGCCAGATCAATCCGAACGCCATGAAAGCGATCGAAGTGATGCTCGGTGTATCGAACCAAAATCTCTTCAGTCAGTACGTAAGCTATCTCAATCAGGTGATCCACTTCAATTTCGGGGTGTCATATACCTATTTCCCCTACACGGTGACGCACATGATCAGTCAGGCTCTTCCCTGGACGCTCGCTCTTGTCGGCTTGTCCACCGTTCTCAGCTTCCTTCTCGGTACCGGCCTGGGGATACTCGCTGCCTGGAAGCGCGGTTCGACCACAGATACACTGGTGACCTCGGTCTCCACCTTCACCTCGGCGTTCCCGTACTTTTGGGTTGCGCTGGCGGGCGTCTACTTCCTCAGTTTTGTTTTGCACTGGTTCCCCCTCACGGGCGCGTACAGTTCGGACCTGACGCCCGCGCTGAACGGCCACTTCATCGTCAACGCGGTATATCATGGCATTTTGCCGGCGGCCACGATCGTCATCAGTTCCGTCGGCGGCTGGTTGCTCGGCATGCGCAACAATATGATATCCACTCTGCGCGAGGACTACGTGCTGCTCGCCAACGCCAAGGGACTCAAGAACAGTTGGGTGGCCACCATGTACGTCGCGCGCAATGCCATCCTGCCCAACATCACCGGCTTCGCCATAGCTCTCGGCTTTGTCGTGGGCGGCTCGCTGCTTACGGAAATTGTATTTGCCTATCCGGGGATTGGGTATCTTCTGTACAATGCGGTGATCAATGAGGACTACCCGCTCATGCAGGGCATCTTCCTGATCATCGTTGTATGTGTCATTCTGGCCAACTTTATAGCCGATCTGGTATACGTTTTGATCGACCCCAGAATTCGACGGGCAGGTGAGGCACAACCGTGAGCCAGATCATCAAACCGACGGTCACAGACGTCAATATACTGCCCAATCCAACCCTGCTGGACGCGTTTCGTCGGATTGCCCGGGTTCTGTGGCGCAACAAAAAATCGCGAGTGGGACTCCTGCTGATGTCCGTTTTCATTCTTGTCGCGCTGTTTGGGCCTCTCATCAGCCCATATCCGCTGAACGACACCAACTTTCAGTTCATGCAGGGCGCGAGCGCCCGCCACTGGCTGGGCACAACGCAAAACGGACAGGACGTCCTCACGGAGTTGATCTACGGAACGCGCATTTCGATCCTGGTCACATTTGCGGTGGGTCTGCTCGCTTCTCTCTTGGCCATGGCCATCGGCGTGACCGCGGGATATTTGAGAGGATGGGTGGATGAGGTCCTGTCATTTCTCACAAATGTCTTCCTTGTCTTGCCGGGATTGCCCTTGTTGATCGTCATCGCTTCCTATTCGCCCGCCAAGGGAATGCTCATCATCATTCTGATTATCGGCTTCACCAGTTGGCCGTGGGGCGCCCGCGTGCTGCGTTCCCAGGTCGTGTCGTTGCGTACGCGCGATTTTGTCGTTGCCGCCGTGCTGGCCGGGGATTCCATGCCGCGCATACTCATCCGGGAGATCCTCCCCAATATGATGTCCCTCGTGGCGGCAAACTTCCTCGGAGCATCCCTTGCAGGACTGCTTGCGGCTGTCGGTCTTGAATTTCTCGGCTTCGGCGACCCCAGCACTGTTTCATGGGGCTCCATGCTTTACTGGGCGCAGAACAGCGATGCCATGCTGAACGGTCAGTGGCCGTGGATCATAGCGCCCGGATTGTGCATTGCCCTGTTCGGGACCGCGATGGTGCTCATCAACTTTGGTCTGGACGAACTGTCCAACCCCAGCCTCGGAGGGGAATACGCATGAGTCTGCTGCAAGTGAGGAATCTCTCCGTAGTGTACGGCAAACGACAACCCGTGAACGCCGTTCGGGACGTTTCTCTTGAGATCGGCGAAAACGAGTTCATCGGCCTTGTGGGCGAATCAGGATGCGGCAAATCGACGCTCGGCTTTGCACTCGCGCGTCTGGAGCGCATTCCCGCTCGCCTTGTGGGCGGCGAGGTATGGATAAACGGAGAAAACTGGGCCGCGCTCAAACAGAACGACATCAGGCCCTATCGATGGAACACTCTGTCGATCGTACTGCAAAGCGGGATGAACGCGCTCAATCCCGTGATGACCATCGGCGCGCAGTTTCGCGATGTGATGATCCAGCACACAAACATGACGGGTGCGGAAATTCTCGCCCGTTCCGAAGAAGTGCTTGCAATGGTCAATATTCCTGCGGGCACGCTGCGACGCTATCCCCACGAACTGTCCGGCGGAATGAAACAGCGCGTCGCGATCGCCCTCGCCCTCGTTCTCCGGCCCAAGCTTGTGATCATGGATGAACCGACCACGGCGCTCGACATGGTCGTCCAGCGGCAGATTGTGGACAATCTCAAGATTCTGCGCGAACAGCAGACATTCTCTGTTCTCTTCATCAGTCACGATCTCGGGCTGGTGCTGGAGCTTGCGGACAGAGTCGTCGTCATGTATGCGGGGGAAATTGTGGAGAACCAGCGCTCCGACCAGATCCTTGATCGCGCGACGCATCCTTATACGCGAGCGCTATTGCAGTCTCTTCCAGATCCCCAGTCGCAGGCGGCGATTATGGGCGGCATCCCCGGAATCCCTCCCGATTTGCGCAAGCCGATCATGGGATGCGCGTTTGCCCCTCGCTGCCCGATTGCAGAGGCAACGTGCGCGTCGGTTGCTCCCTCGCTCGTTGAAATTCCGCACGGACAAGTCCGCTGCCACGTGACAAGCAGGGAGGTGCTGCGTTATGACGGAGCCGGTTCTCACAGTTGACTCACTAACAAAAATTTTCTATACTGGTCGCCGAGGCGTTGCCCAAATAGCTGTAAAGGACGTATCGTTCACTCTGCAACCGAGGCGCATTCTTGCCTTGGTGGGGGAGAGCGGGAGCGGCAAGACCACGATTGGCCGCATCATCTGCGGAGTTGACAATCCGACCCATGGCTCTGTGCAACTGGCGGCGGGACAGTCTGGCACGCACTCCGACGCCGCTGGACTGCGGAAAGCTCACAAGAGGATTCAAATGGTGTTTCAAGATCCCTATGCATCGCTGAATCCGTTCAACACCGTCCAGTATACCGTGATGAGGCCGCTCATGAACTACCTCCGCCTCTCTCCCCGTGCAGCCGCGCAAAAGGCGCACGAATTGATGGAGACGGTGCGTCTGAATCCGCCAGCCGATTTCCTTGCCAAACGGCCAGACGAGCTCTCTGGCGGACAGCGGCAGCGCGTCGTAATCGCACGCGCGCTCGCAGCGGAGCCCGAAGTGATCATCGCGGACGAACCCGTGTCCATGCTCGACGTGTCCATTCGCGCCGAAATTGTGACACTTCTGAACGAGTTGCGAAACACCGGCCGCGTGCGCGCTATGCTGTACATCACGCACGATCTGTTGAGCGCGCGGATGATCGCCGACGAATTGGCGGTGCTGTACAAGGGGACACTTGTGGAATACGGGCCGACGGAGACGATTCTGGGTAATCCTCTTCACCCCTACACTCGCCTGCTCTGGTCCGCCATCCCCAATCCTCGCCGGGCTCGCAGCGCCGGAATGCCGAGCGACCAAACCTCGCAGGCTGGCACAACGTCCGGAACCGTCACACCACTCGGATGCGCATTCGCAGACAGATGTCCACTCCAAATGGATCGCTGCCTGCGCGAAAGTCCCACGCTGCAACCCCAGCCCGACGGTCGCCTGGCGGCCTGTCACGCTACGGCCACCCCTGAAACGCCTGCGGTATAACGTCGCCTGCGTCGAGTCGGCTGGTCTCCTTTTCCTATACGGGAGGTCGGACGACTCGACGTTTCCACACGTGCGGAAATTTTACGTCTGATGAACGATCATAATGAGCCTGTTCAACGTCGCCCCCATCTGCTGGAAGCGTTCAAAGGCTGCCCATTTGCAGACTATTGCCCGCTTGTCGCTGAGATATGCCGAGAGATGGCGCTGCGACTGTTGAGCGAGAGCACCGCGCACTCCGTCGCATGACATCACCCCGTCGTCTAGTCGCGTTTTCATGGTTTGTTCGGCACAGGAAGGGAGAGACCGACGATTGACAAACATCAAGGATGTCGCAAAACAGGCGGGAGTTTCAGTTACCGCCGTATCTCGGGCGTTGAACAACTATCCAGACATCAGCGCAGAAACGAAGTCTCACATTTTAAAAGTCGTTGAGGAACTTCGCTACTATCCGAGGGCGTCCGCTCGTCATCTCGTCACGAACAGGTCCAACACGGTCGGCGTTTTCTATCCGAATCTCGATGGCACAGGCCTGAAACAGCCATTCATTGGACATATTCTTAATGAATTCAGAACCTGGATTGGCGAACAGGGGTACGATCTATTGATCTTCGGCAATACCCAGGCACCCTTTGATCGCTTCAGTTTCTTCGACCGCGTGAAGTATCGGGACGTTGACGGCGTCCTTTTGCTGGGCACACCAGATGAGCCGATCAAACAGGAGGCGGAAGCCAGCATGCCCCTGGTCGGCGTCGATCACCCGGCACAGGGAATGCGTTGCGGGTCGGTCACGTCAGACAATCGCAGAGCCGTCTATGATCTTGTCAAGGTACTCTTTCACAATGGCTATCGACGCTTCGGATTCGCGCATGGACCTCTGGAATTGCCGGTGGCCATGGAACGGCTTCAGGGGTTTTACGGCGGTTTGACGGCGGTCGGGATCGCTTCCCATGCAGACTGGATTGTGGACGGCACCTTCACCATGGAGGGTGGTCAAAAGGCAGGCGACGCCATCCTCCAGTGTCGCGAACGGCCTGACGTCGTGATTTGCTCTGCGGATATCTCAGCGATTGGCGTGCTGCAGTCATTTCACCGCGCCGGCGTAGCTGTGCCTGATGAGATCAGTGTGGTCGGATTCGATGATATCGACGCCGCGTCGTACGTCTATCCGCAACTGACCACCATTCGGCAGAATAAACAAGAGATGGGCCGCAAAGCGGCGCAGATCATGCTGAAACTCATCAACAACGAAAATCTCAACACGCCGATGCACTACGTATTGCCGACCGATCTTGTCGTACGCCAGAGCACCAGACCGCTTATGATCCCGCAATGACAAGTAATATAAAGGAATCTGAACCATAAAAATCAATGCCCATAAACAAAAGACGTCACGCTAAACCTCAATCCGATTTACGCCGCCGCGGACAGCGATCAGGACAGGGCGACGGCGGCGCGCAGTCCATGGCCTCGCCCCTCTCAGAACTGCTTGGTGACAAGCGGGATCTGCCCGCGATGGTGCGTTGTGTGCGCAATGGTGTAAACGATCAACTGGCGGCGGTTGAGTTCGCCAATCCGCAGAGTCAATCCCGGTTTGACGAGGTCAGTCTCGGCGCATTTGTCGAGCACCGCTTCGCTGTACAGGAGCACATCGCGCCACGCCTGCCGAATCTCCCCCACGTTCCAGTGGGTCGCCTTGAAGGGGGCGCCCGCATCAGTGTCGATGATCTCTCCCGCAATCGCCGCCATAAAACGCTTCTCCACGCGCGTCACGTGGTCGATAATCGCCGCAATGTTGTTGAAGTTCTCCTGCGGGCGACGAAGCCACTGCTCCTCTGTCAAAGAGGCCGTCATGTCGTCGATGCTCTGGTGGATAGCCTTCAAGAGTGTAAAATAGTCCGCTGCTTCTGCAATCATCGCGTAACCCTTCCTTCCAAATGGTCCTGCCGTTATCGGCTCTTCATCAATAATTGAATCGCTTCCTCCAACACCCTGTCCGCGGATTGTCCCGACGTCACTTCCTCGCGAATGCAGCGCTCCATATTTTCACCGACGACATACATGATCGCGCGGTCGACCGCCGCTCGAATCGCCGACAGTTGATTGACCACATCCTTGCATGCCTTTTCCTGATCCATCATGCCCAACACGCCGCGAACCTGCCCCTCGATTCTGCGCAGACGGTTCTTGATCTGATCGTTGTACTCAATCCCGTCCCTGTTCATTCCAAGCGGCCCCTCTCCCCCATCCGACCGACCGCCAAGGTTGCCGTCGCCGTCGTCGCCGCCCCGCCCGGAGGCTACTTGACCTGCGTCCCTGTCCACTGGCTGATACCACCCGACACGTTCACGATCTTCTGATAGCCATTTTTCTTCAGAATCTTGGCGGCCATCATGCTCCTCGACCCACTGCGGCACATCAGCACCACCTCCGAGTCTTTCGGCAGTTCGCCCAACCTATTTGCGATCTGACCCAAAGGAACGTTGCGAAATCCGGGAACGTGGCCGCTCTTGTATTCCGCGGGTTCCCTGACGTCGATAAACTGGGCGCCACTGTTTTTTTTAGCCGCCAGCTTCTCTTGCAATTCTGTTCCTTTGATCGAAACCACCCCTTTTGCGGGCAGCATGCGATACAGCAAGTATACCAAAATCAGCACCAACAGTACCGATACAATCGTATTGCCCACACCAGCCACTCCCCTTGACCCATCTTTTTTTGAATAGACTCCGGGATGAAAAAGCGCCTGCGGCGTTTTTTCAGAATAGACGCAACGCCGACAGATTTACGTATATCATATAAAATGCGACGATCACTATGATCCCGGAAAACACAATCTGCAGGGTGCGCCTTTGCCGCGCCAGCCTGTTTGACACTGCGGCGCCCGCAATTCCACCGATGATCCCGCCCAGCACATAGAGAATCACGATGAGCCAGTCAACAAGACCGGACAATGCATAGGACACTGCCGTGGTAAGGCCGAACGCCCCCACCGAAAAAAGGGAGGTGCCGATGGCGTCGATCATCGCCATGCCGGTTGAAAAGACCAGGCCCGGAACGATCAGAAACCCGCCGCCAATGCCAAAAAAACCGGAAACCAGACCTGTCAACATCCCCGAGGGGATAACGCGCGCCAGTTTCACGCGCAGGTCGCCCTTGCGGTCAAGACTGGTCTTGTTCCTGCGCAGCATGACAAACGCAATCACCAGCATGAGAATGGCAAAGAGAAAAAGAATTTCCTTATCATTTACTAATTTGCCAAAAATAGACCCGACATAGGCGCCAACAGCCCCTGGAATGGCAAACCAGATTGCGGCACGCCATCGTATGTGACCCGTTCGCCAATGTGGAATCATGTTTACAAATGCGTTGACCGACACGGCCAGCGCCGTACTTCCGATGACCACGTGCGGATCCCGAATACCCACAAGATACAACAACAGCGGCACCGCCATGATGGAGCCACCGCCGCCAATCAGGCCCAGCGTAAAACCAACGATTCCGCCCGATACGACTGACAGAACGATTTGCAACTCCGTAAGATGAACGCCCAATGAGTGGTCAACCCCCAAAAACCAATTCCACGC
Source organism: Bacillota bacterium (assembly GCA_021793015.1). Taxonomy (GTDB): domain Bacteria; phylum Bacillota; class Bacilli; order Alicyclobacillales; family SLC66; genus JAKADD01. The sequence goes on along the minus strand of JAJYTO010000072.1, from coordinate 9,172 downwards.
CTGCTGTCTTTGCGACAGGAAACAACCGGTGGCGTTCCTCTCACACAGAGATTGTGTCCCTATACCAGATGATCCAGCCACTGAACTCCTGACACTATGAGAAAAACCACTCCTCCCAGGAGCAATAATTTCTGGGAGGATCACAGTGAATTCCATATCCGTTTCATCATCGCATCCCCCTCCACCACATGTATACGATACCCTGTATGGTATATAGATCGGGTGCACAAGTCAAGCAAACCCCCGACATTCTTTCACTACCCATGCACCAGAACGAGATCGAGAAACTCCTTGACGGCAATTTTGGGATAGCGTTCCGCCCTCTTGACAATCTGCAACGGGCGCACGATGTGAAACTCTTCAATCGCCACCTCAACCAGTCTCCCCGACTGACACTCTTCCAACACCGCCAAACGAGACAGAAACGCAATGCCAAGCCCTGCCTGAATCGCCGATTTGATGGCCTGGATGCTGCCCAACTCCATCACAAAGGCGAGCGAAGGCAAGATCCCGATATTGTCCAATGCGCGTTCTGTCATCTGCCTGGTTCCCGACCCCTCCTCCCGGCACAGAAGCGATTCTTCCACCAATTCAACGATTTCAATCTGCACCCTTTTGGCGAACGGATGCTCAGGCGAACAGACAAGAATCAGTTCGTCCGTCGTCCACTGAGCCACCGTGAAGTCCGCCGATGGTTCGATCATCCCTTCCACCAGTCCGATATCGATTCGATGGTGCAACAAATCGTCCATGACTTCCGCCGTATTGGAGATGCGCATCCGAATCTCGGCGAGCGGATTGTGTTTCCGAAATTGGCCGAGGATTCTCGGCAAAACGTATTCGCCAATGGAGAGAGTTGCTCCCACACTCAGGCTGCCGCTGCGGCTGCGCAGCCGCAGCAATTCTTCCTTGGCGCGCGCGTGACAGCCGAGCAGATCGCAGGTGTATGGATACAGCACCTGACCAAGGTCAGTCAGCGTGAGCCCGGATGCGCTGCGGTCAAACAGCAGCCCTCCGAACTCTTCTTCAAGCGCCTGCAGATGGCGGCTCACTGTCGACTGTGTCATGTGCAACACCTGCGCTGCCTTGGTCGCGCTCCCATGCTCGACGACAACGAGAAATACCTCGTAACTCTCCAGATGCATAGTGATGTTCCCCCACGAAGTAACCCTGCGCAATTCCCCACTTCATTCTCGCCGGTTAATATGCACTAGTCTTTAATTACTACCTTCCAGCCAATACTCACTATACACCATACGACAAAAAGGGAACACACAACAGGGCCGGTCAGACTCCGCGAGCGGATGCCGACCGACCCAGCGCCGACCATCAATTTCTGTCTGCCGAGTTGCTGCGATTCTCAGATTTCGTCCATCGCTGTTCCCGCTCAGGCAGTGGTCAGTGGAGCGCCCAGAACCTTGGGTCCTTTCGGCACAATATCATTCAGATGAGGCTCGCGCGTAATCCCGACATAGTGAAAGACCAGATTGGCCGGCACCATGGCGGATAAAGCGCCGGACCCGCTGCCATTGACCGTTATCATGCCAGCCAGCACACGACTGTGCACGCCGTTTACAAACCAAACATTGTAGCACTGGCTGCTGGGAAGCGGATGCAGGCCATGGACAGTGACGATGATCTCCCGTCCTCTCTGCGTTCCAAGCAGCATCACACTCCCCTGCGCAAGAGGCGCGAAGGCGGTCGGCTTCATGGGCGCATCAGCCAGAACCTGCGTCGCCGCCGTGGGGCCGCTTCGCCACCAGCCGCCGGTGATGAGGGATCCCAGGGCGATTCCAATCAGCAGCGTCACCGCAGAGACGGTATAGATGGACAGTCGGAATTGCGCCCGTCTTCGGCGTCCAATAGAAGGCTGCCAACGGGGATGTTCGATCGTGCGGTCGACCGCCCCTGTCTGTGAGTCCGCCGCTCCCGCCATGTGGTCGTCTGCCCCTGTCCTGCGGTCGGACGCCCCTATCTGCGGGTCGGTCGCTCCCGCCGCCCAATCCTCCACACGCTCCGCTTGCGGCAGGCGGCTTTGCAGAACCGCAGCCAGCACCCTGCCCTTCATGGCGTTAGCCCATTCCACATCCATGGGGCCTGGTTCCTCATACGCCAGCTTTTCGTGCGCGGGCCATAGCAACTTGACCTGTGTCCGGCAGACAGGACAGGCGCTCATGTGACGTTCAAACGAGAGCGTCGCCGCTCCATCCAACTCGCCTAACATATAGGATTCCAGTGCATCACAACGATATTTGTCCTCGGTGTTCATCTCCGCACCTCCGGTCGCCAATCCGCCAGTCGCGGCCGCATATGCTTAAGCCCGGCATGAAGCCGCGTCTTCACAGTGCCCAGAGGCACATTCAGATCATGCGCAATTTCACTCAGCGTCTTGCCTTCAAAATACGCGAGGTTCAGTACGATTCGCTCCTCCGGCCGCAGACTGGACATCGCCTCCACCAGATCCGAGCGCAGCAGTCCACTGTCGAAAGCATGATCCTGACCGACAGCCACGTCTCCACCCCGATCGTGCCCGTATCCCACCATGTCGATTCGAGCGCCGCGCTTGCGCGCATGGTCGATCGCTATCCGGCGCGCCACAATGCAAATCCAGTGCGAAAAGAATCCGCGATCAGGGTCAAAGGCGCTGGTGGTCCAAATGCGCATGAACACATCCTGGACAATTTCTTCAACGCCCTGCCGGTCGCTGACAAATCTACGCGCTATGGCGGCGACCTGAGCGCCGTATCGGTCATAGAGTTGGCTCAAAGCGTACGCCTCGCCAAGCTTGGCGCGCGCGTACAGTTCCTCGTCGGACAAGTGGCTTTCCCCTTTGCGTCAGGCCGACCCCTGCAACATGCAGAAGAGGTCCGCCGATCAGTGGATGTTGCCCGTATTATATCTTAGATAACGCATTGAGAGGCAAAATGGTTTCCCCGCCATGGCGCGGATAGTTGGTCCGCACACAGGACATCATAACCACGGCTGCCGCACCCATAACAAATCATTTTTAACCACGGACATTTCATCCATAATGCCCATCTTGCCGTGCGCAGTCCAGTCCCAGTCAAGGCAAGGAGCCCTGTCATGCGCACCCTGACGAAACCACGAGCGACCAATGCGCGACAACCCCAGATCGCTGCGGGCAAGCAATCGCCCCGCGGGCGCAGAGTGCACAAAGACATGACCGTTGTTCAACTCGCCTTCATCGGTGTCGGCGGCATCGTTGGCGCCGGATTCTTTTTGGGTTCAGGCGTTCCCATCGAGGCGGCAGGCCCCTCTGTGTTGATCGCCTTTTTGCTCGGCGGGCTGGCGACAGCGCAAGTGGTGGGAGCGCTTACGACAATGGCGGTGAACCATCCGGCCGAAGGATCATTCAAAGCCTACGCCGATCTGTACATCGGACCGTTTGCGGGATTTTTGCAGGGGTGGGTCTATTATGTGGCGAGTATCCTCACGATCTCCAGCGAAGCGGTTGCCATGTCAATCTTCACTCACCTGTGGCTTCCGGGCATTCCCACCTGGATGACAGCATCCGCATACGCCCTCGTCATTTTAGTGATCAACGCCTTTGGAGTCAGTGGTTTTGACCGCGCCGAATCTCTCATGAGCGTGGTGAAAATCGCCGCCATGGTTGGACTGATCGTATTTCTGGCCTGCGCATGGCTGATCCGAACTTCCGGCGCCGCGCACCCCGTCACGCAGGGCGCCTTCTTTCCACACGGTTTTTCCGGACTTTTTCAGGCCATGCTGATCGTCATCTTCGCCTACGCGGGCATCGGGGTTTTTGGGACAGCCGCCGCTCAAGTGAAGAATCCACGGACCATTGACCGCAGCGCATGGATCACCATGTTGACGCTCGTGACCCTGTATATGTTCTCCATCGGCCTACTGCTGCTGAGTGAGCCATGGCAGCAGATCAACACCTCGGCGAGTCCCTTTGTGCTTGCGCTTGCCCGCAGCGGCGTCCCCTTTTTGGCTCCCGCGTTCAATGCGGTGATCCTCGTCGCTTCATTCAGCGTCATGGCTGGTTCGGTATACTCGGCCAATCAGATACTCGTAAGCCTTGGCGAAGAGCGCGAGGGGCCGTCGTTTGCAACCTATACCGCAGGCCCCCGCCACGCCCAGATCGGAGCGTTGGCTGTCACCGCCTGCTGCGTGGCAGGGGCTATCGGAATCTCCTATATATTACCTGATAATGTTTACAATTTCCTGATCAGTGCGTCCAGTTTCTGCAATCTGTTCATGTATGTGTTGATTTTGTGGAGTTTTCTGAGATGGCGAAAATCCTCACAAGCAAAGCGGGACCTGCCATCCCAGAAAATCGCCGCAGGTGTATTTTCTTCCCGGTTGTTGACGGCGCGTGAGCGACATGAAAGTCTATCCCAGAAAAACGTCCATATTGGAGTCTCTGTCCGCGATCGGATCGATGGCGGAATCGATGGCGCGCGCGATGCGAAGATCTCATCACTGGCATTTGGTCAACCGGTGACGACTTACATCACCTTGCTGTTTTTTCTCATTCTATCCGCCTATGCGTTGTGGCGCGTCGACCAACGCATAGGCTTCTACGCCTTTCTGGCAATCATCGCGTTTTTCTCTATCGTATACCTGCTGTTGGGGCGGCGCGCACCGCGAATCCGCCCGTGATACGCGCTTGTGATGGACCGAGACTTCAGTCGCAGGTGCGTTGCGGTTGCAGGTTGCGAAATGTGATGATCAGTTCATCGTGATGCCGTTTGATGTCTACTATTCTAATTTCTGATGACTCGACGCGAGTGCGAAATTGGCGCAACACAGACGGCCACTCAGGAAGATCCGCGCGAGACAACACATACGTTTCAAAATCGCCTATCGATGGCACGCACATCACCCCCGCGCGTTATCTAATATGACATCAAAATCAACATACACTAATGACAGGAGGGCAGTCAATAGGATATGTCAGATTTCATAACATATAAGAGGGCGGGCCATAGTGAGTCGTAAAGTATAACACGATATTGTCGTGGGCATGCCAGAGGAGCGGTGATAAACCAAATTTGGGTATGCACACAGCGGATACAGCGTCCGACTGATGCCTCGGACGCTGTATCTGGAGTGACCGCGCCTGCTGCGAGGACTTTATCATTGCTCCTCTAGGGCGCAGCGCGTGCTCTGGACGCACACCCGACGGGGCATTCACAAGCGCCGGGCCGCAGGCTCTGGCCCGGTGCGATCGGCTGCGTCTCTGCGTGACCGGCGGCGTCTCTGTGCGACCGATGCTGTTTCTGTATGTTGTCCGTTAAGTCCGTTCGGCGGCTTCGATCGCCTGGACGATATCCGCATAAATGTCGTCTGGATGCTCCAGACCGATGGCCATCCGCACCGTTCCCTCCGTGATCCCCATCCTTCGCCGCTCTTCCTCCGTCTGATTCCTGTGCGACGCGATGAGCGGATACAGGCACAATGTATACACATCGCCAACCGTCGTTGCCGGCCTGACCACCTTGAGCGCTTTGAGGAACCGATAGGCTTCCCTGCGCTCCCCGTGCAATTCCAGTGTCACGACCGCCCCGCCAAGATGCGCGGGCAACAGGCGCTTTGCCGTTTCGACGGTGGGATGGCTCGCCAGGAAAGGATGATAGACAGCGCGCAACCGGCCGGTCTCCTCCAGACGCGTCGCCAACTGCAGTGCGCTTTGGCACTGTCGCTCAAAACGAACCGCGAGCGTTTGCAAGCCCCGGTGAATCAGCCACGCTTCAAACGGTCCCAGGACTCCGCCGCGCAGTTTGAGATATTGATGGAGGGCATCGTGATATTTGGCGCCTCCCGCCACGACGCCGCCCATCGCATCGCCGTGTCCACCGAGATACTTCGTGGCGCTGTGCACCACCAGATCCGCGCCATACTGAAGCGGCCGCGCCATGAGCGGCGTCGTAAACGTGCTGTCCACAACCACCTGACACAGAACGTCGTGCGCCATGCTCACGAGGGCGGGCGCATCGACGACCTTCAGCAAGGGATTGGACACTGTCTCAAACAGCAGTACCTTGGGGCGAAGCTGCTTGAGCGCTGCTTCAACCGCCTGCAGATCCGTGAGATCGACGACGACAGACACAATGCCGTACTGCTCCCACACTTTTCCGACAAGGTTCAGTGACGCGCCATACAGATCCCGGCTCAGAAGCACGGTGTCGCCCGCGCGGAGTCCCGTCGCGAACAGCGCCGCATCGATGGCGGCCATGCCCGATCCAGTGGCGATGACGGTCTCGGCATGTTCCAGCAGCCTCATGGCCTCTGTCAGTCCTTCGACAGTGGGGTTGGAATGCCTCGCATAAGAATGCCCATGAACGCGTTCCGCCATGATATCGTCCAGCTGTTCCGGAGAATCCGTGATGAAGCTGGTGCTGGGATATATGCTGAGCGCGGTGGGACGCAGATTTCTGCGCGGGTTTCCCGCATGCACCAGGAGTGTCTGGACGTCGAAATCGCCGTCCAATGATTCGTCGTTCAATCGAGCGGCCTCCCATGCAGATATTGTCCCGGAAAATGTTCGTCCGTGCCGTGCCGGTCGGAGCCATATATTGCAACCCTGCTCAAACAGCGCTGTCGCACAACTCGCGACGGGCGCAATATATGGCTCCGACCCGAGCGGGCCTTAAGGCCGCGCCAGTCCCGGATACGCACTTCCGGACGCGCTCCGGACATGCACTCATCGTATACGAAAAAATCCTCCACAGGGGAGGCATTGATGCTTGCGTCCGTCTCACCTTGGGAGACAAACATCACAGTCTGAAGCAAGAATGACTGTAGCATATTCCTGAAACCGTCGCAAGAAGACGCTCGTGTCGTATTTTTTCGAAATGGAGACGCCGACCCGCTCTAATCGACAGCGTCGTCCCCTGGCAACGACGCGATTGACGGCAATTGCTCATAAGTTTCATAATGCCGCCCGACAGCGTCAGGCGCATGCGCGTCGGATCCAAACACGCACGGCACGCCCATCGCCAGGGCGCTGGCCGCGTCCTCAGGCGGCGGGTACATGGATGCGCAGGTTGACAGCGACAAGCCTGCTGTGTTGACATCAAGAGACAGCCCATTCTCAAGGAGCATGGAAAAAATGCGCTGGAGATGTTCCCGACGCAATAGCGGATCATACGCCGGCAGATCACGGCGGAACTTGTCAATCAGTGTCGCGTGGCCAAGCCGCGCCGGCACCGGGAACGTCTTCGCCAACTGAATCGCCTGTTCCTGATGCTCAAAATAAATCTCGACCAAGCGTTCCATCGATCCATAATAGGCGAGCAATCCTGTCGCCGCGTCATGCGACGTCAGATCGATGCAGCGCACCCCGCCGATTCCCGGCAGAAAGTGCACGGAGACGATCACTTCCTCAATAAATGCATGGGCCTGCTCAAATATATTCCATGTGAACTGTTCATTGTTATAGAGAAAATCAACCTCCAATCCCACACGCACATCAATGCGGTCCGCGAAACGCTCCTTGGCCGTCCACGCATCCCTGAGATATGACGACAGATCCGCGCGCGGCATGGCGAGCGTGCGTTGAACCGCCTGATCCTCCAGCCAGCCATCCGGCAGCGGCGGGTGCTCCGTCAACGAAATCCGCTCAAAGCCGCGGTCGATCGCTCGATCGATGTAATCGACCATGGGCGCGTCGCTCCCATGGCGGCAATACGGTCCGTGCGTGTGCCCATCCCATTTCACAATACGGCCTGCTGATTGTCGCTTCAATCCATCACTTCCCGACCGTCGCTTCGGCAACAAGCACTTCGATGCCAAGTTGCTCCAATTTTTGCTGCATTGACGGATGCAATCCTGCATCGGTGACGAGCGTGTCCATGAGCCGCAGCGGCCCCACCACCGCAGACGCCCGCACGCCCATCTTGCTCGAATCCGCCAGGACAGCCACCTGGCTCGCGCATTGCAGCATGACCTTTCGCATCTGCACTTCACCGTCGTGGTAGTCCGTAATTCCTGTATCGAGGGCAATGCCGCCCGCTGCAATGAACGCCCGCTTCACATGAAACTGCCGTAAGGCCGCCTCTGCCAGATACCCTGCGAGATACGGCTCATCTTCCTGCAGTTCTCCTCCCGTGACGATGACCCGCGCATCACTTGTCTGTCTGAGCAGCAGCGCCGCCTTGATGGACGGCGTGATCACGGTCAGACGGCGTTTGTTGCGCAACTCATCGCAAAACGCCAGCGCTGTCGTGCCCACGTCGACCGCTATGATGTCTCCGTCTTGCACGAGTTCCGCAGCGCGCAGTCCGATGGCGCGTTTCTCTTCCCTGCGAATTGTCTCGCGCTCCTGAAACAGCCGTTCTCTGGTCTCCTGGCGCGCATCGACCGCACCGCCATGCACACGGCGAACCAAACCCTGCTGTTCCAGCGCCAAAAGATCGCGCCGGATGGTTTCTCCCGACACCTGCAAAGCGGCGGCCAAATCCACCACGCGGATCGACGACCCCGTCACCACTCGATCAAGAATCATCTTTTGCCTGTCAACGGCCAGCACGCCTTCATCACATCCCAGGTAAAAATATTTCCCAGTCAATCACACTGCCACTTCGCCATGTGTGTGTCAAGCCCCAGGGGGTCTGTCCCGGAAAATCGCCGCAGGCGCATTTTCTTCCCGGTTGTTGGTGGCGCGCAAGCGCCATGGATGTCTATCCCGATAACACGGGGGTCCGTGCCTGACAGGACGGACCATGCATGCCGCCGCCGCTCAGACAGCCGCGGCCCAGGGCCGCTAATACTCGCTGCAGCGGCATGCATGATCCGTCCTGGCGGGCTTTGGGTCTGCAAAAGACTTCGCGGTGTTTTTTTCATTCCCTGATGGTGCTGCGCCAGTGAGATTTTGCTTCGCAAAACTCAGGCGGGAGAGTCTGAGGCTGTGAATCCGGGTGAGACTCGGCTGTCGCAGAGTTGCACAAAAACGACCTGTCCCGCGCGATATATCGCCTGCCCGCCCGCAACATCTGCGGTCAGGACCGTTTCGTCAGACATGCGCACGCGCACCCGGACAGCATTGCCAAGAAACATGCTGAACAGCACTTCTCCCTGTGGCTCATGGCCTGTTTCCGGCGCTGGCAACAATCTGACCGCTTCCGGGCGCACATAGATCTGCGTGGTTTCGGAAGCAAGCTCACGCTGTTGGGCTGTCGTAAGC
>JAJYTO010000071.1 GCA_021793015.1 Bacillota bacterium | reverse complement strand
TCGTACCGGAACACCCGGCCACTGTCCATAAAAAAAAGCATCATGGTTCTCCGATGCCTCCATTTCACAGCGCCCGTCTCGTGCGGCAGTTCGACTCCCTTGCGACTCGACTCCCTTGCGACTCGACTCCCTTGCACCTCGATTCCCTTGCGCCTCGACCCCCTTGCGCCTCGGCCCTCTGCCGTTCGGCTCCCCGCCCCGTGCAATGATCCCCTGCCTCACTCATCACCATCTGTTTCGGCGCTGGCCACGTCGAAGAAGAAGCGGCTCCCCCGTCCAACTTCCGAGTACACGCCCACATGGCCGCCGTGCGCTTCAACAATATGCTTGACAATGGCAAGCCCCAGGCCCGTGCCTCCCGAACGCCTGCTGCGGGTCTTGTCGACGCGATAGAACCGTTCGAACACACGCCCGACATCCGCCGCCGGAATCCCGACGCCGGAATCCTGCACCGCAAATACGATCCTGTCGCCCACGCGCTCCGCAGACAGCACAATGCTTCCGTCGGCGGGAGTGAACTGCAACGCATTGCTCACCAGATTGATCAGCACCTGCTGCAGCCGGTCGGCGTCGCCCAGCGCCACGCAACCAACGCTCAGCACCTCGCTGGAAAGTGTCACTCCGGCGTCGGCCGCCTGTCCAAAGAACGTATCCACCACTTTTTGCAACAGCGCCGAAGCGAGCACCGGAGTGGGATGAAGCTGGACCTGTTTGGCCTCAATGCGCGAAAGATCGAGCAAATCCTCCACCAGGCGCCCGATCCGATCCGCTTCATCCTTCATGATCTCCACAAATTGCCGTCCCGTTTCCCTGTCATCAAGCGCTCCGTCCAGGAGCGTCTCCGCAAAGCCTTTGAGCGCCGTGATCGGTGTGCGCAGTTCGTGCGACACGTTAGCCACAAAATCGCTGCGCATGCGCTCCACCCGTCGCCATTCACTGATATCGTGCAGCAGCACCACCGCTCCCGCAATGCCGCCGCTCGATTCCTTGATGGGGGTGATATGCGCCTCCACAGTCAATTCGTGGGGTTTGTGCAACTGTACTTCCCGTTTCTGGACGACGCCAAACGCGATCGCTTCATCCACCAAAGAAGCGAGCCCGTAATGATGTCCCGCCTCCCAATGCCAGCGTCCGACCATATCCGCCTCGGTCAGCCCAAACAGTTTCTCTGTGGCGGCGTTGACAAGAACGACCCGACCCGCATGATCGATGACAATAACCCCGCTGACAAGTGGATTCATGATGCCCTCCAGCTTGCTGCGTTCCTGAATGATCCCTTCACGAACATCGCGCAGCGCTTCAACCACATCGTAGACTTTTCCCACCAGCGGACTTGATATCCGGTCATCCAGGACACGGGGCATCTTTTCATTCCCGGCGATGGCGCCCTCCAGAACGGAGGCAAGATCCCTCTGCGTCTTTCGCACCCTCGTATAGCGCACCATGAGCCAACTGAAGGCGACAATGCAAATGAGTGCCGCTCCGGCAAGCACCTTGGCGATCATCGGCCACTGCACGGACACCTACTCCCCTTTGACAAACTTGTAGCCCACACCCCGGACCGTTTTGATGTATCGCGGCGTGCGCGGATCGTCTTCGATCTTGTCGCGCAGATGGCTGATGTGGACGTCGACCAGCCGCGTGTCTCCCGCATACTCGTACCCCCAAACCCGATCCAGCAGTTGATCGCGACTGACGACGCGATCAAGATTTTTCAACAAGTAATGCAACAGCTCAAACTCCCGCGGAGTGAGTTCGATGACCTCTGATCGCACGGTCAATACATACCGTTCAGGATCGAGGCGAACATCGCCGACGACAATGGCCGCATCGCCCGTCGACGGCGCCATTTCGTCCACTTTTCTGCGCAGCACCGCCCTGACGCGCGCCACAAGTTCCCTTGGACTGAATGGCTTCGTGACATAATCGTCGGCGCCCATTTCAAGCCCCAGCACTCTGTCGATCTCTTCCCCCCGCGCCGTCAGCATGATGATGGGGATCTGCGACTGTTCCTGACGAAGCCTTTTGCACAGTTCGAGACCGTTTAGACCCGGCAGCATCAGATCGAGAATCAGCAGATCGACGCCGCGCTGCGCCACGATGGACAGGGCGGTTTGTCCATCTTCCGCAACGAGCACATCGTATCCGGCCTGACGCAGATTATATTCCACCAAGGTTCGAATCGATTCCTCATCGTCGACGACAAGCACTCGTTCCGCCACACTGCAACCCTACCTTTCCTCTAATGAAACACCGCTGCTGAAATATCACTTCGGCGTCTGAATCAATTCCTGCATGCGCACAGCCAGACGAGAGTAGCGCTTTGACACATCCGTCTTGCGCACCGCCGCCTCAAAGGCGGATTTGGCGCCCACGATGACCAGCAGTCTTTTGGCCCTGGTCATGGCCGTATACACCAGTTGCCGATATAGCATGATCGAATGCTCGCTGACAATCGGCAGAACGACGCATGGATACTCGCTGCCCTGACTCTTGTGCACAGAGATCGCGTACGCATGCACAAGACCTCCGCAATCCCCTTTCGCAAAGCGCACCTCCCGTGCGTCTCTGTCGAATCCGAAGCGCACCGTCAAGGCATCGGAATCAATGCCGCTCACCAGTCCGATATCACCGTTATAGATGTCGCGATCATAATCATTCTTATTGTTCATCACCTTGTCCCACAGGCGAAAGACCCGCTCTCCGACCTGCCATTGCGGACTGGACGGAGACGCCAGCCGGGCGCTGAGCAGTCCGTTGAGGCGATCGACCCCGCAGCGGCCCTTGCGCATGGGGCACAGCACCTGAACCCCCTCTCTCGCGTCCACGCCCAGATAGGCGGGGAGTCGCGCGGCGGCCAGATCGACCGTCAGGGCGGCCGCCCGCTCAGGATCATGCTGCTCGATAAAATAATAATCCATGCGTCCCGCCGCTTTGACTGCCGGCGTCCGGCCGGCGCGGACCGCGTGCGCCGCGAGCAGAATGGCGCTCTGCTCCGCCTGTCTGAACACGAGTTCCAGTTCATGAACGACAGCGACGCCCGAATCGATGACATCTCGCAGCGCCTGTCCCGGTCCGACCGCGGGAAGCTGCTCGGGGTCGCCCACCAGCAGCAGTCGAGCCCCGTCGGGCAGCGCGTCCAAAAGATGCGAGAACAGCGGCATGTCGACCATGGACGCCTCATCGACGATAAACACGTCGCCCACCAAACGGTGCCTGCGGTTCCTGCCGAATCCGTAGCGGCCTCCGGATTGCCGGCCCACTTCCAGCAGTCGATGCAACGTCGCCGCCGGATGACCGGTGCTCTCCGAGAGCCGCTTGGCAGCGCGACCAGTCGGAGCGGCCAGAACGACGGTGAGACCAGACGCCTGCGCTTGCTCCACAACGGCGCAAACGGCCGTTGTCTTGCCTGTTCCCGGACCGCCTGTCAGCAGCACGAGCGGATGGCGCCAGATCTCGGCGACGGCTTCCCTCTGCAGGGCGGTGAGCGCGACCGCCATCGTCCCGCTCCCGGCTGTTCGGGGGCTCGCGGCTTCATCGTCCGGCAAGAAACCGAATCCTCCGCCGGGAACAGCGTCCTGGTTGCCGATGGCAAGGGAATCCAGCCCCTCCCCGCAAGCACTGTCATGGCCGCTGGCGGAAAGGGAATCCAAATCGCCGCCTGGAACAGCGTCCTGGTTGCCAGCGGCAAGGGAACCCCAACCGCCGCCGGGAGCGGCCTCCTGACCGTCGGGGGACGCGGCGGACGCAGCGGGCGCACGAGCCGACTCCACCAGCTCCCTCAACCGCTGCGCGACATTCATCTCCACCTGGTGCATGCGCGCACTGTATACGACCAGCGCCTCGTCGCTGCGCTCATAGACGACTGCGCCGCGCGCCGCCAGTCGCCCCGCCATGACAGCCACATCCGCAGCCGGCAACGCCAACAGCCTTCCCGCTTTCTGCGTCCACTCCTCCAGCGGCAAATACAGATGGCCATCCTCCTGCGCTTGCGCAAGCACATGCAGGAGAGCGGCGGCTATCCGCTCAGGCGCGCGTTCCGATATCCCGACCGTTCGCGCCAGTTCATCCGCCGTTTTAAACCCCACGCCATGCACGTCCTCCATCAGTTGGAACGGATTCTCCTGCAGCATCTGCATGGCGGAAGATCCGCCGCCATAGTGCGCCGCCAGCTTTTCCGCCAGATGGAGCGACAGGCCGTGACTGCGCAGAACGGCGCCCAGCCGCGCCACATCCTCCTGGCCTTGAAACGCCTGCGCGATCTCACGGGCCCTGGCCTCGGAGATGCCCTGCACCTCTGTCAGCGCAGAGGGCCGTTCTCTCAGTATATCCAGAGTCTGCGCCCCAAAATGGCCAACCAGACGTTTGGCGGTTTTAGGGCCGACACCCTTAAAGTGGCGGCTCGCCAAAAACCGTTCCAGTCCGGTCAAGGTCATCGGCAAGTTCGCCCGCGCAGAATCCACCTGAAATTGCCTGCCGAACGTCGGGTGATACTCGTAGCGGCCGATCAACTCGCACTCCGCGCCGATGGGAATGTCGCGCAGCCGCCCCACTGCCCGCACTGTTTCCCCGGAGAGCAGCCTGACCCGCAAGACAGCGAATCCATCGTCCCCCTGAACCAGAAACTTCTCGGCGCTGGCGCGAATCTTCTGCGTAGCCATGATCAGACGTTGAGATCACGCCGCACGCCATCGACCATATAGATCACCCATTCGCCGATGTTCGTAGCGTGATCCCCAATCCGTTCCAGATTCTGCGCCGTAATCATCAACTGAGTCGCCTGCTCGACAGACGCGGGTGTGGAAATCATCAAGATCAACAGTTCCCGAAAGATCTGGCCATACAGTCCGTCCACTTCGTCATCGCACGCGGCCAGCGTTTCCGCGAGCGCAACATCGCCGCGAATGAACGCGGTCAGGCCATCCTTGACCATCCCCTCGACGATTTTCGCCATGCGTGGAATGTCGATCAACGGCTTGATCCACGGCTGTCGGTTCATGCGCAGAACGACTTTTGCAATGTCCACCGAGTGGTCGGCCATCCGTTCCAGGTCCGTGACCGCTTTGAGCGTCGTGCCAAGAATCCGCAGGTCGCCCGCCATCGGCTGTTGCAGGGCTATCAGTTGCAGAGACCGCGTCTCTATGTCAATCTCCATCTGATCAATCAGATCATCGCCGGTCACCACCTGCAAAGCCAGATCAGAGTCCTGTTCAGTCAGAGAACGGATCGCCTTGAATATGGACTCTTCGACTAAGGCGCCCATCTTGAGCAGGTCCTGCTGCAATACCTGCAATTCCCCATGAAACTGACGCCGCGCATCCAAAGCGTAGTCCTCCTGTTACGACTCTTGCGGTTTACCACCAATATATCGCAGTCGTGTTAAGATATTGTCACATGAATACAAAGAATTGACCCTGTGACTGATCGCGCATTTTCCTGTATTATGACGCAAAAAAGGAGAGAAGCATAGCGCTGCTCTCCTTTCCCGAAATATCGCCGCAGGCGTATATTTTTCCCGGTTGTTAGTGGCGCGCAGGCGCCATGAATGTCTATCCCGAAATATCGCCGCAGGCGTATATTTTTCCCGGTTGTTGGTGGCGCGCAGGCGCCATGGATGTCTACCCCGAAATATCGCCAGTCCCTGCTGGTCGGAGTCGTATATTGCGCCCCTGCTCAGACAGCGCTGTCGCTAAACTCGCGACGGGCGCAATATACGACTCCGACCCAAGCAGGCATTGCATCCATGTAAAGCGCCACCGCCGCGCAAAATGGCTACTGCACCGGACGTACGGCAAATGTCCTGATCCTGTCCTGCGGCAGCCGCGACCTTCTCGCCTGTTCCTCCAATTCATGTTCCACAGTTCGCAATTCGCTTAGAATGGCAAAGCGCGCTTCCCCGTTCTCTGCGTCCAACCATGCATGCAGCAAGCGCGTCTGACTCTCCTGAAGAATCCTTATCTCATCCATCATTCATCCTCCGTTCCCCTCGCTGTATCAAGTGTACTCCAACACGCGGCCCATAAGAAGCAGTTTCGGTAAGGGTTTTGTGAAGAATTGCGCAATCTATTTTCATATTGCGCAAAGCAATCGGTTAGCTTATGATTGATTTGTGTCAAACTTATCTTAGAAAATGAGGGTGGGTATGATGTCGTCTCTGAGTGGTCAACGTATTCGCGAACTGCGTCAGGAACGCGGTCTCACCCAAACGGAACTGGCCAAGGGTATCGTAACCCCCAGCATGATCAGTCAGATCGAAGCCGGAAAGGCTCATCCCTCCGAGTCCCTGTTAAAGGAACTCGCCAAGCGGCTGGACGTCGCGGAAGAGGACCTGTCACTGACCCCGGCCAAAGATGAAGCGCTGTCCGGACGCGTGGAAGTTATCGGCGCCTGTCTCGCGCTTGGACGTCTGCAGGAAGCCGAAGATCTTCTGCAGTCCGTGTTCGATCCACCTTCTGGCACCCTGGAATTGCATTATCTCCATGGCAAACTGCTCCTGCTGCGCAGACGTTTCTCCGAAGCGTTTGCAGCACTGGATCAGGCATTGCATCTGGCCCGAGATCAGCGCCGGTCAGAACTCATGCCTGAACTGTTAATGTACCAGGGCGATGTGCTGTTTGCGATCGGTGAGGTCGATGTGACTATCCATGTCTATGAACAGGCGCTTCTCATGTGGCGACAACAAGTTTCGGCGGGAGGAATCGTCGAAGCGCAGATCGCCATGCGCCTGAGTGAGGCGTACAGGGCAAAACACGACACAAAACGCGCCCGCAAGTTCGCGGAGCAGGCTGGGGAACGCCTCTCAGTCAGCGCCAGATCCCGCCAAATCGCCGGGCACCAGCTGTCTCAGGCGATCAGAACCCTCGACGAGGAACGGGGAGCCGAAGCGCGGCGGATGGCCGCCGAGGCCCGAGCCATCTTCGATGTCTATCATTGGCTGGAGTCCTCGATCGAAGCGGAACTCCTGCTCGCCCGACAGGCTCGCGATTGCGGCGACTTGCAACGCGCGCACCGCATCGTCGATGAGTGGAATTCCCGCGGCGCATGGTTTACTTCTGATCGGTTCAAATCGCGCATGTATTTCTTGAAGAGCGAACTGTGGACTGCGGAAGCGCGCATTGAGGACGCGCTGACCACAGCTCGCGAGGCGTTGCAGTTGGACGACGAGCCCAGCCAGGAACGCATTGACGCCTTATCGGCGCTGGCCAAAGCAGACCGCGGACTGACACTGGAAGAAGCCATCGACTTTGCCCATACTGCGCGCCGGGACGCCGTCGAACTGCAGAAATTCCCCGATGCGGCCAATATTGGCATGATACTGGCGCAGTTGTACATGCGCAACGGACAGCCGGAACTGGCACGGAAAAGCGTGGAGCCATTGCCGTTCGCAGACCCGCTTTGATGAGACGGCCGCACCCTGGCCATGCCGTCCCGGTGCGACATTCCGGTGTGACATTCCGGTGCGACATTCCGGTGTGACATTCCGGTGTGACATTCCGGTGTGACATTCCGGTGCGCCGTCCCGGTGCGACATTCCGGTGTGCCGTGCCATGGGCCATGCCCCGGCTGCGGCATGGCCCCGCTAAGAATACGCCGGCGTCACCCGACCCCGACATGGCGCTATTGCTCATAGACCGCCACCCTGTTGCGTCCGCGCTGCTTCGACCCCACATACATGGCGCGGTCCGCGTGACGAAGAAGATTCAACGCGGAGTCAGCCATGTCAGGATAAACGGCGGCGCCCAGACTGGCTGTGATGTGGATGGGAAACACGGTCATCTTGCCGTTGGAAGGAAGAATAATGGGCGATTCCGCAACGAGCCGACGCAAGCGTTCGGCGATCTGCAGCGCCACATCAATGGTCGCATCGGGCAAGATCACGGTAAATTCCTCGCCGCCATAACGGCAGACGACATCTTCCTCCCGAACTCCTTCCCTGATCATTTGCGCCACCTGCTTGAGAACCTCATTCCCGACCAAATGTCCATAAATATCATTGATGCGCTTAAAATGGTCCAGATCAATGACCAGCAGCGCCAAGGATGAACCCGACCGATCTGCTTCCCGACAGAGTTGTTCGATTACATTTTCAAAATAACGGTAATTATAAGCGCCCGTCAATTGATCCACATAGCTCTGTTCCTCTGATCGCGCAAAGCGGCGCGCGTTCCAAAGCGTAATCGCCGCCTGATTGGCCAAAATCTGAACCATCTCCAGATCGCGGTGAGAATACGCCCGCGCTTCCACATGCGTGACCGTCAGCACGCCCAGAGACTGATCCCGATAATGCAGCGGCACAGCCAATATCGACTTCCCTGTCGTAGGCGCCTTGGTGGCGCTCTCCTTTTGTACCTGCACGTCCCGAGGGCGATTCTGGACGAGAGTCGTGCCGAGCGCGTAAGCGGTCCCCGTCACTTCCGCCCCGCGCTCCACCCGCATGCGCAACATCTGCTCTTCGATTTCTCGCGTGGCCCCCCGCACCGCATAGGGAACCAGAACATCATGCGCGTCTGGGATAAAAATATAACAGGCCGTCACCCTGACCAGTCGAGAGATGCCCTCCAGGAGTTCCCTGAATACCTCATCCTCCCGCAACTGGGTGCTGAGTTTCATCGTCAAATCACTGATGATCGTCAGTTGCCTGTTGGCCAACACCAGATTCGAATATAAATTGAATATATAAATCAGCCCGGCAAACGGAAGCGAAATGAACACAAATGCCATGGCCCCATAAAGATGTTGCAGCAAAATAAATAACCCGGCAATCACGCACTCGCCGATCAGAGACGCAACGTCCCACTGCAGCCCCAGAAACCATAGATCACTCGATCCATCCAGTTGAGTCAGGGATATGGCAATCAGGTAGTTGACCACGAAGTGGACAACAATGAACACGAGCAAAGGAAATATCACCGGAAGCAGATTGTTCGACAGATGAACGGGAACGCGGGCTCCAAGCAGGCCGTATGCACTGGCAGCCAGTGTGATCATGAGTACAAACATGATGACATTGCTGACAAGACGTCGGCCGGTCGCGGTCCTGCCCGCGACCACGTTGCCGAGAATCCAGGTCGAGGTAACCAGAATGACAGTAAACACAGTTCCAAACTGCAAAAACAATGGCAATTCAATTCCAAATGAGAATGTGAATGAGAGACTGGTCGTCTGATCTCCGAACCGCACAGGAAATACCTGCGCCAGTGTCAGCAACGCCGCATAGATAAGAAGCAGCAATAATCTCGTTTTGTCAAGTGTGGGCAGGGGTTCCGAAACCCCCGCCCATACGAGCGAGATCACTGCCAACGTTCCCAAGGCCGACACAGCTGTCCAGTAACGGTTTTTCACGGCGAACAACGAGATGAGCCCCCTCGGTACATGAAACACCGAACACATCTTTAACTGTGACATATTTCGCTATTTAGATCATATTTCCTGCTAGAAAATGATCTTTTTTTAGTGAAATTTCACAATCGAAATCTGTGCAGCATGCCGAGCAGCCTCCTGACGTCCTGTTCCGTTTTCATCTCGACCACGACGGCGGGCGCCTGCTGCCCTGACTGCAACAGATTCACCACATCAGCCCAACATCGCTCCTCCGAACTGGCGACATACGTCACGAAATGATGTCTCGATTCAAGTCTGGATACAATGGCTGCCGTTTCCGCGGAGGAACTCAGGTCCACAATAAAAAAATCCTGAAATCCCTGCCCATTTGCATAGATCTGCACGGCCAGTTGCCGAATAAACCACTCCACCCATTCCTGCGCCTGTTCGACCATAAGGATAACAGTCGGCAGTGTCGAATTGTAGCCTCGTTTCCACTTTTTATTCAATTGCCAGCTCAACATGAGCAAACCGTATACGGCCAAAAGGACGAGGATTACCATGATCACAGACGACGCCCCCCGTGAGTTGCATGGCTAACAGTCTATGCACGACCACGGGGATGCGTTAAAGAGGTTGTTCAAAAAGGGGTCAGAACTCCCCGGCGCATTGCTGCGTCAGCGCTAAGAATCCTCCCTCACGTACCCAAAACGTACGCTCGGTCCGCATTCTTGGCTCGCTTCCTTGCACTGCGCGGGTCTTACCTGACCCCTTTTTGAACTGGCCGTTAAAACGAAAAAAAGCGCGTAGTTGTCTACGCGCCCAGGAATGGGGTTAGGGTGTTCTGTATAGTCTTTCGCATGGGACGCGGATTTTCTGGGGGTTACAGCCCCGATTCCTTGCGCAATATTTGCGCGCGGTCGACGCGCTCCCACGGCAGATCGAGGTCAGGCCTGCCAAAATGCCCGTACGCCGCCGTCTGATGGTAGATCGGCCGCCGCAAATCCAATGCGCGAATAATGCCGGCGGGCCGCAGATCAAAATGTCCGTCGATGAGTTCTTCGATTTTTTCCTCGGAGACGCGTCCAGTTCCAAAGGTGTCGACAGTGATCGAAACCGGACGCGCGACGCCGATGGCATAGGCAATCTGCACTTCGCATTTGTCAGCCAGTCCCGCCGCCACTATATTTTTTGCCACATAGCGCGCCGCGTAGGCGCCAGAACGATCAACCTTGGTGGGATCCTTGCCCGAGAACGCCCCGCCGCCGTGCCGCGCGTACCCGCCATATGTATCGACGATAATCTTGCGTCCCGTGAGACCCGCGTCTCCCTGCGGTCCGCCGATCACAAAGCGGCCGGTCGGATTGATCAGATACCGCGTATTGTGGTCGATCAAATGCCCCGGCACCACCTGATTGATCACCAGATCGCGCAGATCCCGCTCAATGGTTTCGCTGTCGACAAGCGGATGATGCTGTGTTGAAATGACGATCGTATCCACGCGAACCGGTTTGCTTCCATCGTACTCAACGGTAACCTGGGTCTTGCCGTCCGGACGCAGATAACTCACGAGACGCTCTTTGCGCACCGCCGCCAGCCGCCGGGCCAGGCCATGCGCCAGGGAAATGGGCAACGGCATCAGATCGTCCGTTTCATTTACGGCAAAGCCAAACATGAGACCCTGATCGCCGGCTCCAATCGCCTCGATCTGCTCGTCGACACTTTCTCCCCGCCGCGCCTCAAGCGCCTTGTTAACGCCCATGGCGATATCCGGCGATTGTTCGTCGATCGAGGTGATAACGGCGCAGGTGTCTGCGTCAAATCCAAATTTGGCGCGAGTATATCCCAATGTGCGAATGGTTTCCCTGACCACGCGCGGAATGTCGACATAGCCCTCCGTCGTAACCTCGCCCGCCACAAGCACCAGACCGGTTGTTACAGATGTCTCGCAAGCGACGCGGGAGTTCGGGTCCCGGATCAAAAACGCATCCAGGAGCGCGTCGGAGATCTGGTCGCAAATTTTATCAGGATGCCCTTCAGTCACAGATTCAGACGTAAACAGCCGACGCCTGGCCATATCATCCACCCCCATACCGTTGCACTCCACCCGCTGAAAGCCTGAGCAGAGACCACTGCTACTGTATTACAGACAACGGGTGGTGTCAATGAATCAGGCGACATCGCGATGTCGCAGGGACACAGGAGGCGGATCAACATGGACGTCCGCCTCCTGCGCACAAACGATGGGAACTGCTAATCCTGGCGAAGGGCCATTTCCCCGAACGCCACCAGTTTGCGGGTCATATGCCCGCCCACTGTGCCCGCATCTTTGGTCATGATGTGTCCCCAGTAGTCTTCGCTGCCCTGATACACGGGAAGACCCAGTTCTGCGGCAATTTCGTACTTCATATCGTCGAGCGCTTTGTGCGCGCCTTTCACGACTTGCGTAAACCCGCTTGCCATTCTGAAACGCCTCCCCCGCTGTGCAGCATGTTGTCTACATCCGATAGCTTGCGCAAGCGGGGGAGGATTAGGCCGTTACATATTGGCGCAACGCGTATGAATCGTTATGGGAATCGTCACAAGGAGCGGTCGCGGCCATCATCGGCGTCATGCACGGCGCCGTTGTTCCGCCACCGTGCGAATGCGGGCAAGGCGTCGGATTCACCCATCACCAGTCCGGTAATCGCCCGCAATCCAGACTGGTCAGGCAACCAGTAGCTCGCACCGGGACCAGTGCTGAAGTTGCCAGGAACGGAATGGGCGCGATACATGACGAGCGGATGGACCGCCGCGTAAGCCATGGCGATGTCATGGCCGGACACATGCGCGTCCAGCGTCCGCATCGCTTGCGCGAACAGGGCGAACGGCAGGCGCGAAGCGACGGCGACGGCGCTGCGCAGAAAGCGTTCCTGGCGATGAACGCGTCCAATGTCGCCCAGTGGTTCATGCCGAAAACGAACGACCGCCAGTGCCTGCCGAGAGTTTAGCCGTCGCCAGCCAGCGGGTAGCGTCACATCCCCTTCAGGAGTCCAGATGGCCTTGTCCACGTCAAACGGAATCGACCCCACCAAAGCGACGGTCCTGCGGAAACGGGAGAAATCCAGCATCAGCACAGCGTTGACGGGAATCCCCGTCAACGTCTCAACAGCGCGGCTCAGCGCCCGCTTGTCCGCACTCATATAGATCCCATTGATCTTCATGAATCCAGTCCCCGGTCCCGGCACTCTCGTGTCCCGCGGTATATGCAGTGCGTCAACCACGCCGGATCCGGCCCGCGACGTAAGCAGAACAAGCGTATCGGTGTGGGCGTCTGTGCGCCGATCCCGATTGGAACTCTCGGGATCGCTGTCCAATCCGGCAATGAGCACTCCATACCGGGGTTGTCCGCGCACACCGCCCACGCTGTTCGCCTGGGCGTCGGCCTCATGAGAAAAACTCTGCAGACAGAGCGCGACCGCGACCGTCAGGAGAGCGAATCGCCGTCCGGGCAGCACAAACATTCCCGCAACTCCTCGCACGCTGTGACTTTGGCCTGCGACAGCGGCTCGCTTCCGCGGCATGCCGCCGCAATCCTCCTCTCCCCTGGGGGAACACACCCGAGCAGAACGCTCAGCGCAGCGAACGCGCCGAACGCCGTGCGTCCGTCCAGGCCGCCCAGACAAATCGCGGCAAGGCCAATTGCCGCCTCCATCGCCTGGGTTCTCTGATCAGTCTGTAGAACCATTCCAGGCGAGCTTTTCGAAAAACTGCAGGAGCGCGTCTGACAGTGCCGCCGATCACATCGATGGCGCCCCCAACGCCGATCGCCAGCGGCACGTCGAGATCGTCCATATGCGTTGCAATGAACACTTCCTGTCGCGGCTGCCCCAACCCGACCAGGAGAAGATGCGGGCGGACAGCCCGGATCTCCGCGATGACAGAGGCGGCCTGTTCATCTGTAAAATACCCATGTTTCCCCGCGATATGCAGTTGCGGATACCCGTTTTTCAATGTTTTTAGAGCCTGGTCCAGCGACGCTGGCGATGCGCCCAACAGAAACACGCGCAGATCCAGTTCGGCGGCATGGGCTATGAGCCGCTCCGCCAGTTCGATCCCGGTGATTCTTTGGGCGACAGCCTGTCCATACCATTTCGACGCGATGACAATCCCGACGCCGTCAGGCGTTATGAAATCCGCATGCGCAAGGACTGGAAGCAAATGGGGCGTCCGTCGCATGTTCATGACAAACTCTGGTCCAGCCGTGATGATCATATGCGGCCTGTCGTCGGCCAGAAATGAAACACACTGATTATAAACCCATTTTTCGTCATAGGTTATAAAAGGAACGCCTAAAACGGAAACTGTATTCACATGCAACACCCTTACTGACAGAGAGTCCAACACGCGACGGCAGCGGTCATCTGGCCGCCGATTCAGCGGAAGTCGCTGCGCAAACGGATGATATCGCTTGCATCGACGTAAAAATACCACAGTCCGTCACGCGGGTCTACCCGATTTATCCCCTGCAAAGTGCGCATATGGATCGAGAGGTGCGGCGCAAGGGCCATCCGGGCCGCCGCTTGGAACAACTCCCATGCGCTCATGTCGCTGTGGATATGCGCAGGGAGACGCATGGCGGCGCTGCCCACCCGCCACCATCTGTAAAGCGGCAGGGGAGTGGCCGCCACCGCCCTGAGAAATTGTTGCTGGCGTTCGATCCTTCCCGTGTCCGCCAGGATATCGTGGCGAAACCGCACAAAACCAAGAGCCGCTTTCCCGTTCAATCGCTGCCGCCCAGCCTTCAGATGAATGTGGGTGCCATCGGTTGCGTCATCGTAATCGATCGCTCTTTTCAGCTCGACGACAACGCCTCCAAGCGCATCGACCAGTGCAGTGAACCCTTCAAAGTCGAGAGCCACGATATGATCAACGCGAATTCCAAACGCCGTTTGCACCGTGGTCTTCAAAAGAGACAAATCGCCGTAGGCCAGCGCGTGGTTGATTTTCGTAAAACCATGATTGAGGACGTACAGGCGACTGTCGCGGGGAATGGAGCACAGGAGCGCCGTTTTTTTCCGCATATTGAGGCGGACAAGCATGAGGGCGTCTGCCCTGGCGGCTTCCCCTTTGCGCGAATCCGAACCGACCAACAGCCATGTCTCGGGATCGCGATTTGGATATTGGATGGCCAGATCCTGAAGCGCGTTTCGCATCCACCGCTCATCGGCGCGCGGCGCAGGCGGCGGTTTCGCTACGCCTGTGCGCGCTGCGGCCTCTGAAACGACCTTCGACAAGGCCGCGGCCTCGGACCTGCCTTCAGACGCCCTCCGGAACGCCGCGTTCAGTTCCCGCTGCATACTGCCGACGCCTGTGTCAACCGCGAGACATGCCCTCCACGCACCGATCACAGCCAGCGTAACGAGGACCGCCACCAAGGAATTCCAAGGACCAACCCGCATAGACTGCTCCCTCCGCCACCATACTCACACGGGCTAGAGTATCCAATGCGGCGTGCGCGCATGCTTGCTTGACCTGACGGGACAACGGGCAACGCCACAAAAGCATGGCACAGCGCGCAACACGTCAAAGAAGCTGCCATTCGCGGCAGCTTCGGGCGGTTTCCATAGGGTGGACATATCAGGCGAACATATAGCAGAACCTATAACATGCGCAACTATATAAAGCGCGTAGAGTGGGCACAGTGTCGGGGGTCTGGTAATCCTAGGGGGGACTAGGGTTACACGTGCCCACTCTACGATTGCTAGACGAGGGACAGATCCCTCCCGAACCATCCCTCTACCGTCCGTGTTTGACCACTACCGGCAGCCCAGCCATCGTGGACGCTTCGCGTCTTTAGATCCGTCGGCTTTGCGTCCGCACCTTTCGATGCGTTTGCCTTGTTTCGGGAGGTCTATCTACAACTATTGTATTCAATTCGACACAATTTGACAAGCCCTAAACGAAAGAAATTTTAATTTTTTATTGGATGGTGCGCTCAGGGCGCCCGCGACGACGACTGGACTCATTGGACTCATGAGCTTGGCGTGCTCGGTGTGCCAGTCGTACCTGTGGTTCCCGTTGATCCTCCCGCGCCGCTCCCCGAACTGGGCGGCGTCGAGCCGCTGGCGGAACTGGCGCCGCCAGTGGCGGTACCCG
Organism: Bacillota bacterium; assembly: GCA_021793015.1. Lineage (GTDB taxonomy): Bacteria > Bacillota > Bacilli > Alicyclobacillales > SLC66 > JAKADD01. Next base: position 1,259 of record JAJYTO010000071.1, on the reverse strand, counting down.
CCCCGGCGGTGGTGGCAGAACTGGACGAAGGTTGCAGGTCCGCGTTCATAAGATCCGTAACCACAATTGGATCCGTGGTCCCGTCCAAATTTTTGGCCGGCGCCTGATATGTCTGTCCCATCGTATAGACCGTTCCTTGCGGACCTTTCAGTTCATACTGAATCTCCAGTGTCTGGACCCCTGTGACATTGACGCTGAACGGCATGGGGGCTGTCCCGCCCTGAATCCAGCCTGTCGAAGCAAGCGTGTTGCCGTCGCCCACGAACACCAGTTGTACAGAGCCTGCAAAGTTGCGTGACAGGTCGTCGACTGCGAATTGACCAGTCAGCGTCTGATATTGGCCGCCCAGTGCATAGTCCACACCGGGCAGTCGCGCCGCCTGACCAGCGCCGACGCCCCACTGGATCGCAAACTGCCCTGGGTATAACTGCCCCAGCACTGAGGGGGCCCAGTACCCTGTCAACTGCCCCTTCGGATACAGCGCGGTGTTTTTGAAATCGCCGTGCAGTGCGCTCGGAGTCAGGGTGAACAGCGGCATACCCGACGAAATGGTCGGCGGCGTCGGCGCCTGAAAATTGAGGTTGCCCTGGCTGTCCATGCTTGGAATTAACTTTGTGGCGCTCTCGTATCGTGCATTGTTTGCCGGGACTCCATACAGCCCCTTGCCGTTTGTCAAGCCCGTTGGCATCTGCTGACCGTTCAGATAGACGGAGAAAGGCTTCAGGCTGGCGCCCACTCCCTGAACCTGCACCTCAGCCGGACTGTTGACCCACTTGACAGCGACGCCCAAAGCGTGCCCGACCGTGCTGATTGGCACATACACGTTATATCTGTAGATAAAGGGTTGCGCGCTCGTGGGCACGCTCTGTCCATTGACCATAAGAGCAATGTTGTCATAGGACGCATTGATCTGACTGATGCCCACACTGGCATAGGAGACTCCGCCAAACACCGCCGCGCTGGTTGCAACCCCCAGAATCATGCCCAGATACTTTTTCAACCCGATGTCCTCCCGTTGCGCTTGTCATGGAAGTCTGTCCCGGAAAATCGCCGCAGGCGCATTTTTCTTCCCGATTGTTGGTGGCGCGTCAGCGCCATGAAAGTCTATCCCGAAACCAACATGGCCTGACGGTCATCGCCACGCATGGCAACTTATCAGAAGGCAAGTTGCCGTATAAAAATACGGTGGTCCCTGCCTGTCAGGACGGATCAGGCATGCCGCTGCCGCTCAGACAGCCGCGGCCTAAAGGCCGCTAATA
>JAJYTO010000070.1 GCA_021793015.1 Bacillota bacterium | reverse complement strand
AGTACCCAATGAGCGCCTTGTAGCGCAACACGTTTTGCACCACGCTGCCACTGGCGACCCCCACTGCCCCAAGACTTGGCGCAGGCCCCGCCGACAGGCCGAGCGACAGGATCACGTCCGCCATCCGTTGCACATGCGGATCGGCGATCGCCACGTTTTGCGCCGCGATCAAGCCCGCAAGGATCTGTTCGTTCGCTTTCGTGCGACGGATGATGGTGCGGTGTCTGCCCAAAGATTTCGCATGAATATGAGCCAGCAGGGTCCAGACGCGCGACCACGTGTAGGTGCGTGTGCTGCCCGTCTCCGCGACGAACCGCTTCTGTACGCCGCTGCAGTGTGCCAGGCTCCCTGTGGTCTGCATGGCGTAGGTATTGACCAAAGTGCCATCCCAGGTCGTTGCGCGCATCAGTTCGGTCACCGGCGTGTTTACCACCGTTTTCACGCACACCCGGACCCGTTTGACGATCTTCTTGTGCGTCTTGGGATTCACGGTGATATTTGTTCTCCACACCATGCGTTCGGTGGTCGTGGTGTCCGTGAACGTCTGCCACGTATAAGTAGGCGCGAGATACGGATAGTACGCGCTAAAGTCCACGGGGTGAAAGTTGTCTTCCATCTTGCCCAGCGCCACGAGCACGGCGGACGGCAGATCCACCTGCTGTGCCTGGACGATCGCCACCTGCGCGGGCGTCAGGCCGTTTTCCCACTGCGCGGCCGTCACGGTCGCGGCGTTGGCAATCGCACGGTTTTGCGGACTCTGTGCGCTGGCACCGCCAGTGTAGTTCCCCATCATGAACGCGGAGAACGTGAGCGTGATCAGAAGCAGCGCCATAAGGCCCAACCACCCCCACACGCCCAGAGCGAGAAATCCGCGCCACAACAGCCAGCGCAACAGATTGTCTTTGGTCGGTAACGACAACGGGTTCCAAACGGAATTCTTGCGCACGAAAAACGCCCCCTCTGCAGGGAGCGTAGCAGGAAGCGTGAAGGCGAAACGGTCAATTTGGCGTCAATTTTGCAGATCTACGGTGCCGGATACGGGTTCAATCAGGCACTGGTGCAGCTCTTGGTGAAATTATGTTCTCAAGCACTCATTAACCGCATCATTTAATGTAGTGACATAAATAGGACTAGGAGAACCAGACTTCATCTTCCATACCGTATAACCGCCTTTTGCTACCGTTCCCCGAAGTTCAGATTGTTTTCCTTCCGAAATGAATCGCACGTGAATCTTAGTTTTGTTATCTTCTTTGATGTCAAATAACTTACGAGCCACCGCATCCGACAATAGATGTCCACCCTTTGTATCGAGACAGAAGATCAACTCCCCCTGCCAAACAATAAAGTCCGGGTAGAACGAGCTGACGTCCCCTTCGGATAGCAACGGAATATAGAACCCCCCAGCGGATGGATTGCGGTGCCAAACTGCCCCTACGCTGTCTATGGCTTGAGCAAAGGCTAGTTCGAACTTATTAAAACCTGTATATCGGAGATAAAGTCCGTTCACGAAGGGCGGGGCGGTTCTAGGAACCCGAATCGTTCCAAACATAAAAGGCTCAGCCCTTTCGTAAGACAGGTCAGAGAACTGAAAGAACGCTGTTACGATATCTCTGGCAAAGGTATCGACTTGTTTGTCTGCACGGCTCTGTACCTGGACTCGAACGTCAAATTTCGAGTCTTTCAAATCCACCACTGCTAACGCCCGCGATGAACGGGTGCGGATGGCCGTTGTCACCAGCCAACGTAGACGCACCGGATTAGTGTGACCGTCGAGCCTCCATTTAATTACTCCGGATTTTTTGCGAAGTTCGGTTAAATCCACTACTTGTGACGCTGTATGAGCCTCGCCAACTGAATTTTCGTCGCTTTCCCTGAAGATCGGAAAGTCACGGACGATCTCTGAGATTCGTTTCTTTGCGGCCGACGAGTCCACAAAGATATGATGCAACTCAATCGACAAATCATTTTTTGGTTCAAGGTCGTCGACCGTTGCACTAATTCCGGTCGAGAAATTACTTGTAATCTCGATAGGCGCCCCTTCGGATTGCAATTTGGCCTTCACATTATCGATGGCCTCCGTGAAGACGCTTTGATTGTCCACCCGGAGAAAGAAGTGTGCGCTGTTAAGCAATGCATTTTCGTAATGTGTAGCTCCGTATTGCCGAAGTGCGCGACCAATGATTTGTTCGACTTGAGTGGACGAACCCATGCTCTTATCGACGTAAGCCAAATAGCAGGCTGGATCATCCCAACCTTCTTGAAGGGAAAGGTTGAAAATGATGTGCTGGTAATCACCAGTCTGGAATTCGTCGAAATCATTCTCTCCTCTTGAAAACAGGTTTACTATGTCTGGTTTATTTCCGTCGACGAAGCGGAGATCTGCGTAGATCGCAATATCTTTGGCTTGAATATTTTTTTCCTCCGTTAAGTATCTCCAAATGCGAATTGGCGGGGCCTTACGCATCGCGAAAGGCTTGGTCGCGTCGTCTTTCTCTCCGTCATCGGCAATATTGGTTTTACAGACATAGATCGCTTTCGGTTTAAATCCAAGAAAGCGATCGTTGATTTCCTTATTTAGAATCTCCAAACGATGTATTAAAGCGTCAAGACAGCGTTCCATAGGCGCAGTCGTTCCGTCAAATTGAATGGATCTTTTCACTAGTTGTGCGTTCACAACTTTTTTGCTGTCCACCACAGTTGTGACGAAACGCTCGGGTTCAACCTCGTCGCTCTCGTTGACGGCCTCTAAACGGGAAAACGCAATTTTGTCGTCGGTTTCTTCCACCCACAGTTTTATGGGTTGTATTACTGACTTTTGAAAATTACTAGGGAGTTTAAGCGTGGCGCTTGCCAATAGATAAGCCTCGGCTTCTAATTCCGATAATAGTTCTGTTTGTTGTTCGGACAGATTGTGCCCTTCGTCATAGACGATCAAGAGTGGGCGACGTTTGTGTTCGTCCTTACGCTCTATTAGTCTTTCCCACGGAGACTGATTGCCAAACAAGTCTTGATCCTGTTTGTAAATGTTTAGAGCCCCTTCGGATCGATCTTTATTGTTGAACAGTCCGGTGGTCGTCAGAACCAACAAGGGAATAGAACTGTCGGCGATAAGGCTTGGCGTCAAGTCTTGTATATTGATGACATGAAAGTCGTCAATAATTTCACGATACTTGCCGCCTGATGAAAAATTGACGAAGGTTTGTCCAACGACCGACTTTGCCTTTGACATCCACAGCACTATTGGTTCCATTTCGAAACGCGTCCGCATGTTCATCACGGCTTGGGCCAGAATTGGTGTCTTACCAGCCCCCGTCAGAGCTGAGAGTGCCTGAAAGAAAGGGCGGGGAACATAGCCTTTTCGGGGTCTCTCGTCATGGTTAGAAAAAAAAGCATACCGATCCGCAATCAACCGCGCTGCATCACTCTGGAATTTCTTGAGATCAAACATTGGCGGCCTCGGTAGATTCGACATTGTAGGCGTCTGTACGTGTATTAAAACCGATGTGCTCTAACACCTTGTCAGGAATCTTGTAAAACTCAATGCTATGGCCGGTGTAAGGGGCCGAAGAGGCATATACATGGTATCTTGCAGCTAGATTGTTAGTTTTGGCCTCCTCGACAATGGAACGAAACACTTCGCGATTTAAAACCGACGGCTCTTCTGGAGAGTCCCAAATCAAGAAAAAACCTTCATTTCTTGGATTTATTCCAAAAAGAAAGTGATGTTCTCCGGCTGCAAAACGACGCAAATAACTTTTGGCCTTTTCAGCTTTATCCCAATAACTCGTCAGAAGCAGGTCGATCATTTCTTCGCGCGCCAATGCGTTAACCGCCTTTGCATCAATCTGTTGTTTGCGCAACTCAATAAAGCGGAATCCGCCGTGCTGTGGATCTCGCTGTCCAGTTGCCCACTCGCCGTTGATGACGCGACGAACACGGTCAGCAGTGAGGGTTTTTGCGTAGCGATCACCTTTGTCGGTGTTTCCTTGTTCGATGAGGATAAATCGTCGCGATGTCTTTGTTTCCTCATTTAAATCGAGCACGGCATGACCTGTTGTGCCTGAACCCGCAAACGGATCGAGCACAATGCCGTCGGAACGACACCAAATTTGGATGATCTTCTTGAAGAGACGAAGAGGTTTGACCGTCTTAAACTCGTGTCCTCTACCGACGACTGCATCCAGTTCCTTAAGTCCCGCTTGACTGTGCCCAGATTCTTCGTGATCCCACGATTGGCTGTCAATGTAGAGGGGCGTCTCATAATCTTCGTCAGCCCAATATGACATCAACACCTTCCCCTTCTTTACATCTTTGAGATAACGCTTTAACTGCGGACCAGTGTCTCCTTTCATTCCGAAGTAGAGTTGGGGCCATTTTCCCTCATACAGGCGTCGCAAAGCCACCTCGCGCGCAGCTTGAACTGCATCGTGACCCGAAATCAACTTGCCAGACTTAAACTCTGTTGACTTCAGTACCAGTGCCTTTACTCTAATATTTCTTCCGTTGTCAGAGAATTCATTGCCATCGTCGATCCATTTTTCTTCATACTCATGCCCCCAGGTCTCAAGCCACCGCTTCATGGTACTCTTTTCATTAACCCAGTGTCGCCCTTTGGGCGGATAGTAGATGGACCCAGTAAAGGGACTTTGGATACCGTAAACCATCTTCTTGTGTGTTGCATCATCAGGCCCCGAGGCATCTGCAGATTTCCACTCATCAGGATCTCCATCCGGGCTGTTATAGCGGGAATTCATGACTTCGGTCCGTTCGTTCAATCCGGTATTTGCCTTATCGACATCTCTCGCATAAATCAATACATATTCGGTAGCGGTGGAAATGCCCTTGTTATCGCTTCGTGGTGAATAACTCTTCTGCCAGTTGATGATCCCGATGCGATTCTCCTCCCGAAAAATTTCGTCCATCAGCATTCCGAGACGGAAAAGTTCCCGATGATCAATACAAATCGCGATAACTCCACCAGGCTTTAGCATATCCTTCATCATCCAAATTCGCGGCGTCATAAATCGCAACCACTTGCTGTGTCGGGAGCCATCATCTTTTGGAACCAAATCACCCAGATCGGGATCATTTGGATCTGTATCCCACTTATCGTTGTATCGGAAATCTTCGCCTGTATTATACGGTGGGTCAGTCAAGATGAGGTCGACTTGTCCGCGATATTTGTACAAAGTCACCATGGCAGAAAGATTTTCCCCTTCCATGATGATATTTTGAGCCTGTTCGATTTCTTCTCCGATCGATAGCGAGTCATGAATGGTCGTTAGCTTGGGTTGTACTTGACGGATGATTTGCCACGGTGCTGTTCTTCCGGTGTAAGACATAATAATTCCATCCTTGCCAGTCTCAATGCGTTCGCGATCGTACTCCGTTAACAGTCGAATGAGTTCCGAGTGTGGTAGTTGGTCATAATGCATATCTCTCAACTCATTTCCTCCTAGGGTTGGTTTGTCGCGCGTGTGGAAGCGAAAGCTGTTGTTGTCTGCAGAATACCAAACATACGTTCGCATATCAAGCCTTGCTCAATTTTTGTTCCAGGTGATGACCCGCACACCCCGTTGTCCTTCCATCTTCTTTGCCGCGAGATTTTCGGAGTTCGAACAGACTTACGCCCTCTTTCGCCCATGGCCACAAAAATCTCGATAGCGATATTCGTGATCAGTGTATCAAATCGTTGCTCACTCCGGTCATTTTTATTCTAATTTGTTGTCTTTGGCACACACCGAGATAACATCCGGTATGCGCCAAGCTGTTGTTCTACGGCGCCAGATACGGATTCACATAAGTCCCTGTACCTGAATTCGATTCACTACAATTGAATCATTTGGTATTCACAAGGAGGTATATCCTGGATCAAAGAGATGAAATGCGGTTGCAACGGACAAGCCGTTTGCAGTATGTCCGTTTTATACGCTTCGGCACTCCGTTGGTCGTGTCGAAAAAACAACCAGCGGTCACAGTAGGCAAAGACAGACGCCATGCGATCGACGTGATCGGCATCCATCTGAGTGATAATGACGGTCGAAACATGGCGTTCCTTCAACACCGGCAACACCTGCAACAACTCATCCCAATGATCATCAGCGAGATGATCGAAGATCACAAGGTCTCTCGAACCGAGAGAAACAGTGGGGTTTATACCAAATTCCTGCTGAATGGAACCAGACAGCATGAAAACGCATGAAGAACTCTCTACGCGTTCTATGGCAGTCGAATCACGCAAGCCGTTCCAAATAAAAATCCGATCGACATCAAACCATTGCGGAGATTGAATATGGTCCAAATTGCCTTTTACCCAAAAACTCTTCCCCGTACACGCATCACCGACGATGAGCATATGATGACAACCCATCTTTGTCCACCTCTCTTCTGAATCATTCCTCAAAGACTTCTCCCCCTCCTCCTATCATGCAAAATCGCTTCCCATCTTCAGCCTAACAGGCCGCGCAGAGTCGAAACGGTCATGTTACCGTCAATTTTCATTGCCGATCTCGTCAGACTCCAGCAGATCGTCCACCAATACGCCAAGCGCTCGGGCGAGTTTGGCCGCCTGAGTCAATCGCGGATCTTTCTTCCCCGCCTCCAAGTCGCTGATGTATCCTTGGCTGACTCCCGAGAGTCGAGCCAATTCGCGTTGTGTGTTCCCTGCCTCTTCGCGATATTCTTTTAGCCGCAAATCAATCTCCATCTCCTTCCTTATTCCCGCCTCCCATGCCGCTTGTTGTCTCGGTCCTTGTTGCCATGTCCGTCTGCGCTGTCTATGGTTTGCTCCGATTGGTTTTGAACTTCTTCAAACGGAAGAGCCCAGATAAAGAGGGCGACAAAAATGAAAAGAAAGACTAATATCCACGAGATTGCGAAATTCGATACGACATTCATTGCGACTGCGAGATGGTGCACGGTATTCATTGAGAATGTAAAATCCGGGCCAGTATTCATTGATTACCCCCTTGTTTTTGGCATCCGTGTAGTACAGCCATGCCGAACCCGTGTTCACGTAGCCCCCTCCCGCTCGGTGTCTCCGTTCTTGTTGCCATGGCCGTCGACGCCGTCGTCGACTCGCTCCGGTTCGTGTTCACCCGCATCAAGCGCGGGCGTCCGGGCAAAGAGAGCGATGACAATATAAAACCAGAACAACGTCCACGAGATGGCGAAATCCATTGATATCCTGCCCCTTTATACTGGCCTACGTTTTTCAGCCCTGTTTGGCCTCGTTGGTGTTGGCGCCACCTTCGTCGGATCGGCACGGGTCCATAAGCATTATCGCCAACATCCACACGCCAACGAACCCCATCGCTTCAGCCGCGATGATGACAAAAAGAACAGCCGCAAATGAGGGTGGGGGGAGTGGAAGAGAAAGATAAGTATTGCAATTGTAGGTTGACATTACGTCGGTGCATAGAGGCTCAACGACCGTGTAATGAGTTGGAAGGAACATTGATGCAAGAGGTCCGTATGCGCCCCATGTGATAAGTTGCGACACAATAAGACCGAAAATAACCGTAGATACTTTTCGTTTTGTGAACATTGTCTCGACTCCTCTCTGAACACAAAATGGCCCTGCTCATTCAGCCTAACAGGCTTCGCAGGACCAAAACGGTCATTTTTGCGTCAAAGACGAAGAATCCAAAGAAGTGCTTGGGATAACGAGGGGGGAACTTGCGGTTCCTGTGCAAACCGCTTATACTCAAATTGTCAAGCGGGGCCATGCGGTTTCGTTTACAGCGCGAAGAGCACTAGCAACGAGGTAGTCGTCTTGCGCGGACGACTACTTTTGCTTTTTGTTGCGCCCGAAGAGGATGCGTACAATCGTGACAAAAGCTGTGATAATCGCGATCGCTACCGCACGTCCAAGCGTAACATGCAACTCCATACCGCTCGCCACCCCCTTCCGTACATAGATCACCCTCAACAGAAAGAGCGTCTTGCACGAAACCGCATGGCCCCACGGCCAGGGGTGGCGATGCAACGAATCCGAAACAAAATCGTCCGCTTGACTCTACCATTCTACCATATCTGAATCGGATGTCTGCGCGTCACGGCGCCGGATACGGGTTCACATAAGTCCCCGTGTTCCCCGGCGTGTACAATGCGCCGCCGCCAGTCGGCATCCCCTGCGCTGGCAAAGCGTTGCCCGTCGCCGTGCCACTGGGCGTCGTCAGGTGATAGACCTTCGCCCCCGGCTGGATCGGCTGGTTTGGCACCTGATGAATGTAATACCACATCGGATACCCCAGCGTCTGCGCGATGTTTGGGTCCGTCCACGTCCAGGTCCCGGAGCCGCCGTTCGGGCCGAGCCCGTTATAGAAGGTGACCGTCACCGAGATCGTCGCGTGCGGGTTGCCCGTCAGGCTCCACGCGGCAAGCTCCAGGTTCCACCAGTCGTTGCCCGCCTTGCGCGTCGTGTATTTCGGCAGGGGCGTCCAGAAGAACGTGTACTCCGACAGGCTGCCGTTCGCGCCGACATGCACCGTCGCCGTGGCCACGCTCCCGGTTACCGTCCATGTCCGCCAGTTGCCGTCCGGATTGGTCATCGTGTAGGTGGCCGCGGCCTTTGTGGGCGCCTGGTCCAGCGGTCCCGTCCACAAGGCGCGAAAGCCGAACCCGGAGTCCGGGCGCACGTACACCGCCGGATGCGCCGCCGGATTCCCATAGGTGGGCAGCGGGGGCCCTCCGGCTATGGTGGAACCGTCCGTGCTGCCGTTGTGGTTGCTTTGCGTCGCGGTCTTGTTCGTCGGCGTCCACAGGTTTGCCGGCGTGCCCGGATCGGCCAGCAGATCCGTGATCTGAAACGTCATGGGCGCGCCGGGCTTGGGCCACGAGGTCCATGTGACGCTCGTGCTTGCGCTTGGACACCCCGAATTCGTCGCGTCCGTGGCCGTGACCGTGGCGCCGGTCGCCCCTGACGCCGCAGTGAGCTGCACGGTCGCAGATCCCGTTACCGTCGTCTGTGACAGTGTGCCGCCCGTGGCCGTGAGATGCAGCACGTCGCCAGACGGGTCGCTGACGGCGATCGTCGCCCCCTGGCCCTGGTTGTTTTGCACCGTCAGACCGGGCGGGGCGGTGCACTGCTGCTGCTGGTTGGACCACGTCACCGCGACCGGATTGGACGTTGCCACAGCTCCCGACGGCCCGTAGACTTCCTGGCCATTGATGTCGATATAGGTGGTTTGGTTCGTCGGGGCGCCATTGTTTTGGGCGGTGTTGGCATCCCAAAGCAGATTGGTGACGCCGGCCAAGCCGCCGGCGGTATCCCCGATTGCCTGACCGTTTTGTACCAGTTGATTGTTGACCATGGTGGTGCTTTGGTTTTGGACGACGCCCCATTGCCCTGATGGATTACTCTGGGTCCCAGCGGTGTTGGACCAGCCAAAATAGTCGTTCTGCCCATTCGAGGCAGCGGCGCTGGGATTCTGCCAGGAATAATATATTCCCTCCGATTGCCCCAGCGCCCCTGTTGTCACCTGCAAAAGGCCGTTGGCATTGGGGGCTGCTTGCATCATCACGGTCGTCGAGCCCGTAGTAAGGTCCGCCCATGCGGATACATACACGTTCCCGCCCCCGTCGGGCTGCCCAAGAATTTGCGCCGTTCCATCCAAGGCCCCCGTCGCATTGCCATAGGATATATTCTCGGGATTGTAAGAGGGGGAGAGGAAATACGAAATATTCATGTTTTCCCACCCGAATTGGTTGTAGGTCCCCGACGGCAGCGGTTGATATCCTGAATAGTTGTCTGAATAGACTCCCGCAGGACTGTAGGCATTGGAGGCGTTTTGCTGTATCTGCGCTGAATTTCCCAACGCGGTCAGGGAGATCCCCATCAGATTCTGCGATTCCTGGTGGAGAACTTGTTTCGTGGTGGGATTGCGATAAAACCATCTGTAGGTGCCTATGCCGTACACCCATGCGTTCGCGGGATCATAGACGATCTGATTCATCAACCAATTGGTGTTCCCCTGATTTACGTTTGGCGCATTGTACAGGGAATTCCACGTTGCGCCGTTCCACTGGTCGATCTGAACCCCCGCTTGATAACTCGCCGATCCCGGCGGGTTCTCCTGCACCGCCCGCAGCACCAGCACTTGCCCGCCCGGTCCATCGGTCAAGGACAGGGGAGTCCACACAAAACCGGACACGGGAGTTAATCCCGTTGCAAATGGCGTCATGACCCATGCGCTGCCGGACCAATATCCCACATCGCCTGTTGTTGTGAGCACCCACATGGTCCCGCCCGAGGCGTAGAGAAGCTGCGAAATCCTCGCATGGCCACCCGGATCGCCGGCGTTAACCCATGCCGTCCCGTTCCAGTACGCGACGCCGGCGCCGGCAGTGCCGGCCCACATGGTTCCACTCGCCTTGTCGTACGCCAGGGTGGTGATGCCCGGGTCCCCGTTGGGATTGCCCACGGAAGTCCAGACGCCTCTGTTGTACACAGCAGCGCCCGCCGGGGTCTCGGCCCCCCAGTTGAAGGAGCCGTTCTGGTAGAGGGAATACGGCTGCTTCAGCACAGCGGCCCACAGACCGTAGCCGTATTGCGGCGGTTTCATAACGAACGCGAGGTACGTATGCGTGGAGGCTGCCGCCTGGCTCTGTTGCACGGACAGTGTGGTTGCACCCGCAGTCCCGATCGCAAGAGTTTGCCTGGTGGTCTCGTCGACGAGATCCAGTTCGTATCCGGCGGGCAGATTGATCGTGGTCGCCGTGATCGTTGTGGCCCCGCCCACCGTGAGCGACGTGGGGTGCGCGGTGAGGCGCACGCCGTACCATTGCACCGTCGCCGTGTTGGAGGATGCGTATTTGTTTGTCGCGTTCGCCGAAGTGGACACGTAGGCGATGTACGTGTCGGTCTGGCCGGTCGTCTGTGTCTGGCTGGTTGTCAAGGTGGTATTTTGTGATTCGGCCACGACTTGGCCGTTCGATTCATTCGCGATGAGCAGCCATGAACCCGCAGGCATTCCGGGCGCTGTGGCGGTTAATGTGGCAAAGGACCCGGTGGGCAACGGCGTTGGCTTGGCCGTGAGAGTGGCTCCCACCCACTGCACCGCGACAGGGTTCAACCCTGTTCCCATTTGCTCGTAGCCGTCTGACACGTAGGCGACAAACTGTTCCGCTTCCGCCCCGTATGCCGTGTACTGCGCCGCAAGAGAAGAGGAATCAGACCGCGCGACAAGTTGCCCCGTGGTCTTGTCTGTGATGTCGAGCTGATAGCCGGCCGGAAGGAATGCGGACGATTGGGCCGTCAGGGTTGTGGGACTCCCTGCACCGAGCAGCGTTGGATTCGCGGCCAGCGTGATGGAACCCGGAATCCATGCGTTGATCCAGGTGACGCGCGCCGTGGCCGATGCGACGGACTGCCCGGCGGAGTCATACAAGGTGGCTGTATACGACGTGGTGATCGTCTGCCCCGATCCTGGATTCTCAATCTCCTGGTACGAATCGGACCCATTGACACTGTGCGATACATGCCAAGCGTCGTTTCCGTTCGTCGTGGGGGTCACGGACACCGTGTCGCCGGACTGCCAATTGGCGACCTCATACGCGATGGTGGCTGGTTGCCCCGGCACTGCTTGCGTCGGACTCGCCGTCAGCGTGATGGTCGGCGCCGGGGTTTGCCAGGTGAGCGCGATGCTGCTCACACCAAGGGGTTGGCCCGAGGCGTTGAATACGACCGCACTCACGGTGACATGCACGATATTCGGGTACGGGGCAAATTCAATTTCAAGATCACTCCCGGTCGATGACGCCAGACGGGTCGCGTTCCACATATCATGACCGTTCCCGGTTGACTGGATATCGACATAATCACCCGATTGCATATTGCTGACGGTGTACGTGATCATGGTGGATTGGCCGGACTGCATGCTGGTCGGAAAGGCCGTGAGGCTGATCGTGGGGTTTGCGCCAGTCCATGTGACGCTGACTGTGTTGCTGGTCGCCTCCACTTGCCCGGTGGACGGGTTGATCGCCTGCGCGCTATACGTCGCGGTATAGGGACTCGCACCCGACACGTCGTTAATCCGCACGGGACCGAGGGTGGGCGTGTTTGCCTCCACGTAATATTGCCCACTGCTGTTTGCCTGTCCCTGGGACCCGAACGTGTCGCCTCCGCTCGTGTTTTGCTGTGTAACCACGATGAGCGCGCCGGAAGTCAGGCCGCTCCCGGTCGCGATCAGAGAATCGCCGCTCGACGGGCTGGACAGGGCGGTGTACCGCGCCGACAGCGTCAGCGTGCCCGACGACGGCGGCGGCGACGAACCGGTCCACGTCACGCTGACCGTGTTGCTGTCGATGTAACTCCCGTTGAAAAAAACGGACGCGTGATAATTGACGGTCTGTGCGCTGGTTGAGGATGCACTCGTGGCGAACGGGTTGCTTGTGCCGCTTTGCACGTTGGCGCCGTCCAAGGTGTCCGCACCGCTCAGATCGTGGATATAGATCCTCGCACCGGTGGGCAGATTCTGGGCCACGGCCGTCAGTTGCACGCCCTGCCCCACCGTCGGCGAGGTATTGCTTGCAGACAGCGTGATGGTCGGGACCGTGGCCGCCGTCCAGGCGACAGAAACAGGCCCCGCCGACACCAGCGCCTGGCCTGCCGCGTTCCGGATTTGCGCCGTGTAGTCATAGGTGGCCGCGCTCTGGCTCACGGCGGTGGGCGAAAACGTGAAAGTGCTGTACGCCCGGCTCATCGTATAGATGAGGGTGGTTTGGTTGCTTTGGAAGTTGCCCGACAACGTGCCCGCTGCCGACTGATCCGTCTGCGCGATGACCACCCGATCCCCCGCCTGGAGGTTCGTGGTATTGACGGTGATCTGCGATTTGTCACCCACCGCCAGGGACGTGGGATTCGCGCTGATCGTGATGGTCGGCGCCGTCACGACCGCCGTCCATGTGGCGGAAACCGTGTTTGAGGGGATCGGCGATCCACTGACCGGATAAATCGACGCCTGATACGACACCGTCTGCGCCGCACTCGACACAGCCGTTGTGTGAAACTGATACGACGCGTAGTTGCCCGGACTGACCCACTGGACGTAGGTGCCCCCGCCCAGCGTCCCCGGCGTGGGCGCGCTCGCCTCGGCGATCTGGATCACCTCGCCCGACGTGATGTTGTGGGCGGTCGCAGTCAACGTAAACGAATTGCCCACCGTCTGGCTCGTCGTCGGCGTCACCGCCAGCGTGATCGACTGCGTTGCCGTAACAGGCGCCGTCCACGTCACATTCACGGACTTGGTGATCGCCTGCCCGCTCGCGTTTGTGACTGGCTGATTTGACGAGTTCAGCAACGCCGCCGTCACCGTCTCGCTCCCGGCCTGGCTGCTTGTCGCCGTCGGCTGATACTGGTACGACGCGGCGGTCTGCGCCGAGTAGGAAATAGAGGGTACGTTCGACTCGAAGTTGCCCGAGAGCGTACCGCTGCCGCCGTTGTTCGATAAAGAGCCCGACTGGGTGAACACCACGTGGTCGCCCGCCGCGTTTGTCGTGCCTGCAGTGAGCTGGAACGTCTTGCCCGTGGTCTGCGATGCGGTCGGGGTGACGGACAGGGTGAGCGTCGGGGGTGCGGCCCAGGTGACCGTCACCGGACTGGACTGCGCCACAGGCGAAGAAGCGGAACTGCTCATGATTTTCGCCACGTACGTCACAGACTGCGCCGCGCCACTGTTGGCGGTGGCGTCCATGGTGGCCGATGGTGTGAACGCGGTGTACGGTGATGTCGCCACGGTATTTTGCTGCGTTTGGCCGCCATAGTTCAGCGTGCCCGGCGTGGTCGTCGGTGTCGCCGCAATCTGCACGGTGTCGCCCTTGGGCACGCTGACAGCCGACGCCTTCAGCGACACCGATGCGCCCGTCGTCGCGCTTGAGGCCGTGGCCGCGAGTGTGATCGAGGACGTTGCGGCGTTTTGCCAGAGCGTGAGGCCCGCCGAGGATTCGAAACCGATGGTGGGCACCGACTGTCCCTGTGGATCGGGCAGCAGGTTCATGTTGATCGAAGTCAGGTTTGCCGCGTGCGTGGAACCGGTGACGGCCAGATCGGTCATGTCCGTCATCGTCAGGTTGCCGAGTTTCGCAATCGGGATCTGCGTCACGTCGGCGTAGCTG
Source organism: Bacillota bacterium (assembly GCA_021793015.1). GTDB lineage: Bacteria > Bacillota > Bacilli > Alicyclobacillales > SLC66 > JAKADD01. The sequence goes on along the minus strand of JAJYTO010000070.1, from coordinate 2,740 downwards.
TCCGACACGTAGATATAGCTCGCAGACGCTTCCGGCGACCCGACGTTGTTCGCGCCGACGGCCACCGCGTCCGGAATCTGCACCTCCTGCATCGAAGACGAAGACGTCTGACTGCCGTTGACGATTTCGATGTAACCCGAACTGGTTTGCGGCAGCACATAGTAGCCGCCCACGTAGGCGGCTTCTTCGTTCGTGAAACCCGGATGCGTTGTGGGGCTCCACTCATGCACGTTCTGAATGGCCACGCCACTGCCAGTGTTCACGAGGTTAGCATGGTAGACGTTGCCATTGATGTCATTCCACATGATGTTTCCGCCGCCCGCGTTGATCGGAGCGGACGCGATGGCGACGCCGTTTGGGTCCTGGTATTTGGCGACCACGCCCCCGGACAGCGACACGATGTACAGCACGCCCGTGCCGCCCTGATTGCCCGGCGCGTAGGCCGTGCCCTGCGCGATGTACGGTGTACCGCTCGTGTCTGTCACCAGCGTGGGTGAACCGTCCATGCGGGAGCCGATCTTCACGGTGATTCCTCCGCCTGATGGTGAGGGCGTGGACAAGAGCGTAGTAGGATTCACCCCATACAGATAACCGTTTTGGCTGGACACCCAGATCAGGCCGTCGTTCGGAACCCAGAGGGGATGACTGACAACCTGATTAACAAATACCGGATTCGAGACGCCGATGTTGTCTGGCGGATTGGGCAATGCTTTGCCGTTTGAATAGAATCCGTACATCCGCGATCCCGCCGCCAAATAAACATTCCCACCCTCAACGAGCGGCGACGAGTTGGAGACGCCAACTATCTGCTGTGGCCATCCGGGCGCTTCAGTCGGCTGGCCGTTGGCCATGTTCCAGGCGGTCAGATAGCCGTTTAGCGATGGATTGTCCCCACCCGTCGAGGAATCGTATGGCGCGGAAACGGGAAAATAGTACATACCGGCATAACCGATCCCTGTTCCGTTCGCGACGCCTGTTGTGCCGCCTCCGGCACCCATACTCAGGGTTTGACCGTTGTAATTGAACGATTTGATTGTCGCGGTCGTGTTCCAATTCCCCGAATCTGAAAGCCCATTATAGTGGGTACGGCTGCTGTTGTCACCGAACTCCGGGTAATTGGTCGCGGCGGACGCGGATACAACGGGAGCGATCGCGATCATTGCTGCCAGCGTAACGGTTGCGATGTGTTTTAGGTGTCTCTTGGGGTTCAAAGGGTCTCTCCTGCCTTCCGGTCGGTGTTCTACACTAACCCTACCGGAAGTCAAGACAGCGAAACGGTCAATTTTACATCAATTTCTGCGATTGGAACGACACGAAAAAGACGGCGCTTGGGGAACAATTCGAGGGTTTTGTTTGACACTTGGCGACAATGTGATACCATAAAGGCAAGCAAGGATGTGTGAAACATCCGCTCCGAATTGAAGATCCGTGCAATGGCGCCTTGGTGACTCACGATCACCAAGGCGCCGAGATTTCAGAAACTACTTGCCGCCCTTGGTAAGCTTCACGATCGCGATCACAACCAGCAACCCTGCAAAGATCGTTGAAACGATCCGGAACGTCGATGCATCCACGCCTGCCTCCTTTCCCGAAGCAGACGCCATCCTTGCTTGCCAACTACCATTCTACCATATGTCTATCACGCAAAAGCCGCCCTCGGATTCCGGAAGCGGTCTAGTTTTTCAGTTACTCAATGTGTTGCTTGTACTGACTAATGCTCCACGGATTCCATTCCGGTATGGGCACCACATACAATCCGGCCCCTGCAACCCAATAGATGTTGGCCGGGAGTTGCTTCCCAAAGTTGTAGCCCTGATTCGGGGGCGGCGCCATCAGAGGAAACCCTTGCGCCTTGGCCGACCAATCTCCCAACGTTGTGAGCCCCGGAATCACCTCCGTCACCGACCCTGCCGGAAGCGTGACACCATTGGCCGTGTACGAGGAGAGCGTCACCTGTTCCTCCTTCCAAAGCGTCACTGGCGACCCAGATCCATTGATCCCCTTCCCCACATACTCATCGACGTAGACGTACCCAGCGATCGGTTTACTTCCCCCAAGCACCGTCGTCACCTCGACCAACGGGTCGCGTTGCAAGATGTGCCCGTTCGTCAGGTCCTTCACCGGGAACACCTTGTTGTAGAAGATATCATGCGGATCGGGATACCACTGCGTTTTCGTCGCCAGCGGGCTGTATGCGTACCATGGAGCCGATTTGATTGCCGGAACCGCACTCTTCACCGCCGCCTGCCACTGCGCCAGCGTGACACCCTGCGGCGCCGGGTTGACCGCACCGCCGTACCGTGCAATCGTCGCCGCGTTCGGGAAGTCGGTGTTCACGTTCACGGCGCCTGCCCCCGTCGTGCTCGATCCGCCCGAGAGCAGCGTAGACAGCGACACCAGCGCCCACACCCCAAACGTCCCGTTCCACACATCGGCCTGCGTGCCCACCCGGTTCAGGATCTGCTGCACGTACCAGATCGGCATGAACGTCGTCGCCGCGTTATGGTGTAGCGGATCGCCCTTGACGAGCGTCGGCACGCGAACCTCCATCTCGTGGCCGTTCACCAGGACGCTGGTCAGCCCGCTCTTGGCGTTGATCAGGCTCCCGGCCACCTTTCCCTTGGCCGTCAGGTTCCAGACGTGTGAGACTCCGTTCCAGGCGTTTTTCACGCCCATCTGCGTCAGCACCTGCTGGACGTACCAGATCGGCATGTACGTCGTGTTGTTGTAGGTGAAGCGA
>JAJYTO010000069.1 GCA_021793015.1 Bacillota bacterium | reverse complement strand
CGCTTCCGACTGAAACTCGGTCGGTCTTTGTTACTCGTAGATATCGAATACGTCATCTTGACGAACCCGGATATTCTTGGTTCGCTTGTACTGAAGCACAAAAGTATGCCGACCTGCGTCACTTTTTTGCGTCTTCAGCATCAAATATAACGCAGACCCGTCTGATATAATAGTGATGAGAATTCCTTTTACCACAGGGGGATGGATTGCTGTTATGAATACACTGAAAACTTGGCTTCTCATGGGTGCGCTGTCCATTTTGATCGTACTGCTCGGCTCGGCGTTCGGAGGGCGGGCAGGCGCCCTGATCGCACTCATCGTCGCGATCGGCATTAACGGCGCGGGGTATTTTTTCAGCGACCAACTCGCCATCTCCATGGTAGGCGCAAAACCCGTCACGGAACGCAATGAACCGCAACTGTATACCATTGTGCGTCACCTGTCCGATCGCGCAGGGCTCCCTATGCCAAAGCTCTATGCCGCTCCGTCGTCTCAGCCTAACGCATTTGCCACCGGGCGCAATCCAAGCCGCGCCGCCATAGTCGTGAATGAAGGACTGCTCAGGCAATTGTCGGAACGCGAGTTGACCGGCGTACTCGCTCATGAAATGTCACACATTCGCCACCGCGACATTCTGATCGCCTCTGTGGCGGCCACTCTTGCGGCCTCCATTACATGGCTCGCCCAAATGATGCAGTGGGAGATGCTTCTCGGTGGCGGGAGAGATAGACGCAATCAGAATTGGCTGGGTGATCTGGCGCTCATGATCTTGGCGCCCATCGCCGCCACGCTCATCCAGTTGGCGATCTCACGGTCCCGTGAGTACAAAGCGGACGCAGGGGCGGCGCACCTGACAAGAGATCCGGATGGTCTCGCCGACGCGTTGGCCAAACTCAACCACGTATCAAGATTTGGCACAGACAGCGCTGGAACGGGCAGGCGAAAGCAACCCGCCGCCGCGGCCGCCATGGCGCATATGTATATTGTGAACCCGCTGCGGGGGCAGGAGCTGTCGAAGCTTTTCAGCACCCATCCGCCGACAGAGGAGCGAATCAAGCGTTTGCGGCTGATGCGATTCTGATTTCTGGAATAGCAAAAGCCGGAAGCCCTGAATCGGGCGCACCGGCTTTTGCTTGCACATGCGTATTCATGTGTGTTCGTGCGTGTTCGTGCTTGTGCGTATACACGCGTACAAGAGCGCGGCTACATCAAGACTGATTGTTGGTCAGCCTGCATCACAGAATTGATGCCTGGATACGCCCCTGCGTTTTGATAATTGCCAGCGGCTTGCATGCCGGTCGACTGCATCCCAGTCGCTTGCGCGCCGGACCCGCCGCTATAGGATGACGTCATGGAAGACGCTCCGTATGAATTGCCAAAAGCCTGTGAAGCCGTACCCGCTACACTGCTGTTACGATCGGCAGACATGACGGACTGGATGGCGGACGGATTCACGCCGGCGGTGTAATTAGCGCTCTGGGCAGGCCTGTAGGCTTGCGCCTGGGTATTGTAATTGCGATAACTGGGCGTGTTTTCATTTTGCATGGCCTGTCTGTCGGCGTTCATGACCGCCCCATAACCGCCCCCAGAATAGCCGTAACCTGAAGTCTGATAACTGCTGTAAGCAGGCTGGTACGACGAGTTCGACTGATAGTTGTACGCTGTCGTGCTCGCAACGCTTTGCTGAACGCCCTGCACTTCGCGCATCGCCTGTTGGCACAGATTGGCCGCGTCTGCGCACAGTTGGTTCACCCGCTGAAGTTGCTGGGAAACTTGCTGTTGCATATAATCGCCTCCGGGAATGTAGTGTGTGAAAGCAGAGCTATTTTGCCCTTTTGCCAAGACGCTATACCTCCGCTGTTGTGTCGCTGCGTCACGCCGCCAGTCCCTCTAAAAGAGCCTGTTCAAAAAGGGGTCAGGTAAGACCCGCGCAGTGCAAGGAAGCGAGCCAAGAATGCGGACCGAGCGTACGTTTTGGGTACGTGAGGGAGCATTCCAGGGGAGCAGTGATAAGGTCCTCGATGCAGGCGCAGTGATTCCAGATATAGCGTCCGAGGCTTTAGGCGGACGCTATATGCACCGCTTCGCGCCTGCCCTAGTTTGGATTATCACTGCTCCCCTTGGCGCTGACGCGGCAATGCGCCGGGGAGTTCTGACCCCTTTTTGAACAACCTCTAAAAGTTGGATGGCTGAAAGGATCCGGAAAACGCACACTAACCCCATCGGCAATGAGATGCAAGGTGGGGTGAAGTCCTTTGGCAAGCAGGTTCTTCGAGAAATTGTCAAACAGGTCGGACGCAGCACGGACGACTGTTGCCTTTACGCTTGCCCTGATGGGCGGCGTCATGCCGTCTGCCCCGTCGTTCGGCCAGACGCAGGGAACTCAGTCTGGTGCAAGAGACGGCCAAGCCATTCCCGAATGGTACTCCCAGACACAGGCAAAGACGGGTGTTCACTGGAGCCTTCTCGCTGGACTCGATGTGTACGGTGCATCGACAAAAGCGCCTGCCGGCGTTTCGCGTCCCAAAGGCCAGCCCCGTCTACTCGTGGGCTATCGGTTTACGCAGGCGGAATGGCAGGGGCTGTTCAACCCCATTCGGGACGACATCAATCCTCTGCGCATTGGATTGTTTGGCGGTCGCGGCATTGACGGTGACAGGGACGGAAAAGCGGATCAAAACGACCCCTATGACCGAGTGCGCGCTGTTGCCGCGTGGTTGAGACAAGGCGGCGCAACCGAGGACGAACAGGTGAACGTTCTGTGGAATCATTTTGAGAACGAAGTGGCCGTGCAGCGCGTAACAGCCCTGGCTCATGTGTTCAGACACTTTGGCACCATACAGTTGAGCGAGCGGGCCTTCCCCATCCACAAACGATACAGCTATTCCTATCGAGACACATGGGGCGAGGGAAGGAGTTTTGGCGGACGGAGAATCCACGAAGGCACTGATATCTTTGCAGGATATGGCACACCGGTTCTGAGCACATGCTTCGGGTATGTGGAACTCATTGGGTGGAATCGCTTGGGTGGCTGGCGAATCGGCCTTCGCGCAGCGGACAATACCTATTTCTATTATGCCCACCTGTCGAGCTATGCGCGATCGGTCCGGCAGGGAATCATCGTCCGGCCCGGACAGGTGCTCGGCTATGTGGGCAGCAGCGGTTACGGAAAACCGGGCACGTCAGGAAAATTTCCGCCGCATTTGCATTTTGGGATGTATCGCGACACGGGAATGAGAGAATGGGCATTTGACCCGTACCCCATGTTGCGACAGTGGGAACGCAAACCACAGATCGTCGTTTCACCGCCCAAAAAAGGGGAGGAGAAGGCCAATCCCAGTATTTAAGAGAAATCGACGCGCATGTTATCCGAAGCGCCCTGTCACATAATCGGCTGTGCGTTTATCCTGCGGCGTCGTAAACAGCGCCGTTGTCGTTCCCTGCTCGATCATTTCGCCATCCAGAAAAAAAGCGGTCTTATCGGCGACTCGCGCAGCCTGCTGCAAGTTATGGGTGACGATGATGATCGTGTATTGCCGCTTCAACTCTTCGATCAGCTCTTCAATCACAAGTGTGGAGAGCGGGTCCAACGTTGAAGCGGGTTCGTCCATGAGGACAACGACCGGGTCGATCGCGAGCGCCCGGGCAATGCACAATCTTTGTTGCTGCCCCAGTGAAAGGACACTGCTGTACAAGTGCAGGCGATCCTTGACTTCATCCCAGAGCGCAGCCCGGCGCAGCGCCTGTTCCGCAGACTCGGCCAGTCTGGCGCGATTGCGCAACCCGTGCAACCGCAACCCGACCGCCACATTGTCCAGTATCGACATTGTCGGGAACGGATTGGGTCGATGAAAAATCATGGCCACCGAACGCCTCACCTCTGTCGGATCCATATCGTAGACACTGTGTCCATCCAGCAATACCTCTCCGGACAATGTCGCGCCCGGTGTGGTTTCGTGCAATCGATTCAGGCAGCGGATGAATGTGGACTTGCCGCAACCGGGCGGCCCGATGATGGCTGTGACTTGGTTGGCCGGCATCTGAAGCGTGACTTCCCGCAAGATCACCTGTTCATTGAACCGCGCAGACACACCCCTCGCCTCCAACGCTTTGCCCATTGCAAAATACCCCCATTATCTGTCGGATCGACCAACCCATCGCGCCAGTCCATACACGGCCACAATGATCGCAAGCAGTATCAGAGCCTCGGCATACACAATCTGGTGAGAAACGGACCCTCCTTGCGCCAGAGCGCTGTAGAGACGCAGGGGCAGCGGTTGGAAACCCGCCTTGCCTTGGAATGTCGCCCCTCCATCGAGAATGACCAACAGCGGAGCCGTTTCTCCGACCATTCTGGCGACAACAAACAACAGCGCGGTGACCAGATTCTTGCCGGCGGTGGGAAGAACGACCGCAAATATCGTCTGTATTCTGGAAGCGCCCAAAGCGAGCGATCCCTCTATGTAAGCGACAGGCACCGCGACCAGCACCTGATCAGCCATCCGCACGACGACGGGCAGCATGTACAGAACGAGGGCCAGCACTCCGGCCAGCATGGAAGAGACGCCTGAGAGCAGAACAAACACGACCATCCCTGACAGAATGGATGGCAAACCTGACAGAATATCCATGATGAAGCGAATCGTACGGCCTGCGCGCAACCCTGCATACTGCGAGCTGTAGATCGCGGCGGCGACGCCAAGCGGCATGGCGATCGCCACGGACGCCGCTGCGGTTATGAGCGACTGGACCAGGGCGCTCGCCAGTACTGCGCTCGCGGCGCCGCGGCTGAGTGGAGCGCCAAACAAACCGACCAGGGCGGCAACCCCCTGAACGCCGATTGACCACAGCAGGCTTAAAAGCGGCAGCACGGCCAAACTGGTCATAAGTGACAGGATGCTGACAAACAACGCATTCTTCAATTTTCGCCCGGTCTTGTACGATACCCGTGTCACCATGGCAGGAACCCGAGCGAAATCGCCTCACGTGCAATGTAGGAGCGCCCCAGACCGTAAAACACGGCGGCAATCAAAAACAGGACCAACCCCAGTTCATACAGAGCCGCCGTCTGGAGCGGCGGTACAGTTCCTGAGAGCGTATGCGCAAGCATGCTTGCCAGAGTGCTGGCCCGTCCAAGCAGACCGCCCCCGCTGCGCGGCTGGTTGCCGATGACCAAAGAAACGGCGACAGCTTCGCCGAACGCGCGCGCCAACCCGAGATATAACGATCCCAAAATGCCTTTGCGCACAAACGGCATGACGGCAAGGGCGACCGTCTCCTGTCGGGTTGCCCCGAGCGCCATGGCCGCTTCGGCGATGTCCTTGGGGGCGCTGGCAATCGCTTCCCGCGTCACGGCGACCACCGTCGGCATCACCATGACTCCAAGCACCACGCCCCCGGCCAGCATCCCGAAACCACTCCCGGTGAATGCACCGACAGACCCTCCTGCCTGATGATCGGTCAGCCGCGCGATGATCGGAACGATCACGAGCAATGCCCAGACGCCATAGACAACGCTTGGAATCACAGCCAGCACCTCAAGCAAAAGCGACAGCACTGACCTGAGCCACCTGACGCCTATTTGTGTCAAAGCCACCGCCGTCGTTACTCCGATCACCCCCGCCAGCAAGACAGCTATGCCCGCAGTGAGGAATGATCCGTATAGAAACGGCAAAGCCCCGTATTGGCGATGCAGAGGATTCCATGCCGGAATCCACAGAAACGATATGCCGAACTCCCTGATCGATGGAGCGGACGCAACGATCAGCGTAGCCAAAGCGAGAATCCCCGCTCCAATCACGACAAGAACGCAAGCTGCGAGAACGCCGGCAAATAGTCCGTTCCAGCCTCGTGCACTGACCTGTCTCATGCTCCACGGACGTCCTCTCTGTAGATCACTGGCCAAAGTGTCCCCAAGGTCGGGAACAAGCCTTGTTCATCGACCATTTCATTGTAAAAGAGGTTGTCCCTTATAATCAACAGTGGAAGGGGGGTGGCATGCGCAGCCACCCCCTTGTCACTCTTTGGCGGTCTCCACATCGTGTTGCGGATGCATGAAGCGATCTGCGATCGCACCGGTTTGCACTCCATGCGCCGCCTCCTTGCCCACTGCCTGTCGTCCGCCCGGATCATCCTCGTCGACCCATCCATCGCCCGCCATGATACTGGGATCAATATCCGTCGTCCAGTGATCAAGCGGGGTATCGGGACTTTCCGTCTTCTTCCCCTCCATACGATCGCCTCCCACCATAGTCATGCGTCCGCGGTCGCTTCTTTTTGAAGAATGTCTGAAAGAAGCTGCGCATTTTTAGGGTGTCCGCTGCGCCGTGACATATGTTGCGCTCTTGTCCCATATATATGGCACTGTGTCTGACTTTCGATATTGATGAGGAGAAGGTGACCATACCATTGACAGAAGGTCGTACACCGCCACGGCCGATGCCGCCTCTGCCAGCCGAGAAAAGTTATGCGCGCGCCACCGGTTGGCTCTATCTGACATTATCCGCAGCAGGACTGTTTACCAATAATCTTTGGCACATGATGAATCTTTCCGGGAGCATGACGGTGATTCATCTGGCCATCGGCGTCACTGGCCTCACTGTCGCCCGTCAGGGTGGCGCCCGCGCTCACCGCATATACAGCCTGTTGCTCGGTTCTATCCTCACCGCATGGGGTGTTGTCGGCACATGGACCCCAACAATGCTGTCTCCGTATCCACTGCCTCTCGAAAACGCCCTGCATGTACTCACCGGCATCTGGGGTTTTTATGGGGCTGGGTCCGTTTTTTGGAATCGTTTCTCGCGTAAATCCTGAGAAACTGGAGCACACTATCCCCGAGCCATCAAGCAAGGGGGTAAAAGGATGAAAATTCGCGATCTCATGACTGCGAACGTCGCCACATGTTCGAGAAATGCCACGGTTGTAGAGGCCGCTCGCCAAATGCAATCGCAAAATGTCGGTTCTGTTCCCGTGGTCAACGGCGACCAGCTCGCCGGCATTATCACAGATCGGGACATCGTTGTCAATTGCGTGGCAAAAGGTCGGGACTGCGCCGCATCGACTGTAGAATCGTGCATGACCACCAATCCCGTAACGGTCACCCCGGAGACTGACGCTCACGATGCCGCTCGATTGATGGCTTCCGAGCAGATCCGACGCCTTCCAGTGGTCGAGAATGGAAATCTTGTGGGAATTTGCTCGCTGGGCGATCTTGCCGTTGTCGACATCCACGTCAATGAGGCTGGCGAAGCCCTCAGCGGTATTTCCGAACAGACAAGGGTGCACTGATCGCCGTCACCGGATCGACACACGCAACCAGGGACGTCGAATGACGGTAAAGCGACGTCCCCCCGTCTTTACGCCGAGAGAAACCTCCATACAGCAGACGCCCCCGCAATGCGGGGGCTTTGTAAACAATTGATGTGCGATTGTCCGGCGCCTACTGGCGACCAGCAAGTTGCTGCTCAGCCAACGCGACGAGTTTGCGAGTGATATGACCGCCAATCGAACCCGTATCGCGCGTTGTCATGGTTCCCCAGTAGCCGTCTTGCGGGGGCTGAATGCCAAGTTCCCCGGCTACTTCGTACTTCAACTGATCCAATGCGCGGCTTGCGCTCTTGACGAGAAGCGTGTTGGATTTTTGTCCTTGTGCCACGCTTACCACCTCCTTCGTGCTAGTATTTTGCCCACTGCGAAGGAGAGTACACTGTTACTTTCTGGACCTTGGCGAAGCAGATCCCACCACTGATTTCTGCACTTTGGCGGCGTTTTTCGGAAGATCTTCTACCGATCCGCGAGCGCTGTATATGCGCGCTTCTTGATTCCCACGTACTCAGCGCGCGGCCGGATGAGCCGATTGTTGCGATACTGCTCCAGAACATGCGCGGTCCATCCCGAGATGCGGCTTACCGCGAACACCGGAGTAAACACATGTACAGGAATGCCCATCATGTAATAGGTGGACGCCGAGTAAAAATCGACGTTGGGATTGAGATGCTTCTCTTCTTTAACCACCCGTTCTACGATCTGGGACATTTCGAAGTACGATGTATCGCCCGCGCGTTCGCCTATCTCCCTGGACATGCGCCGCAGATGGGTAGCGCGCGGATCCTCCGTATGGTACACGCGATGGCCAAATCCCATGATACGGCGTTTGTCGACCAGCGCCTGGTGAATCCATGCTTCGGCCTTCGCCTTGTCGCCGATTTCCTTGAGCATCAGCATGACCTGCTCGTTGGCGCCTCCGTGGAGCGGACCTTTCAGCGTTCCGACGGCAGACACGATCGCCGAATAAATGTCAGACAGCGTCGCCGCGGTCACCCGTGCGGAAAATGTCGAAGCGTTCAGTTCATGATCGGCGTGCAGAATGAGCGCGATCTCAAACGCGCGCATCGTGTATTCGTCCGGTTCTTTGCCCATCAACATATAAAGGAAATTCCCCGCATGGTTGAGCTTATCATTCGGCGCGAGCGGATCCTGGTCATTTCTGTAACGCTCAATCGCCGCGACCATGGTCGCGATCTTCGCAACCAGTCGCGTGGCCTTGCGAACGCTCGCATCGTAGGAGTTATCCGCATTATCCGGATCGTACAGCCCCGCGATCGAAACCAGCGTGCGCAACATCTCCATCGCATTCCCTGTTTTCGGAAGTTCATGCAAGGCGCGCAAAATTTGTGGACTGAGCGCTCGGTCGGCACGCAAAGAGCGATCAAATGCCGCCAGTTGTTCCTGTGTGGGAAGTTCCCCGTGCCATAAGAGATATATGACTTCTTCAAACGTACAGTCGCCCTTGATCAGATCGTGAATATCGTAACCGCGATATACAAGGCGTCCTTCCTCTCCGTCGATAAAACAAATCTCGGAAGACAGCGCGACCACGTCCTCCAACCCCTCAACAAAATGGGCTTCATGCATGACTTTCCCTCCCGACGAATCTGTTTGTCAAACCGTTTTTCCCCATATCATTATACTCCTTCAAATGGAATGCACAACCGAACCAAAACCGGACGCTCCAGTCCCCATGGAGCCCGATTTTTTACCCTGCATTCAGGTCTCTTCACCCTGTGTTGCCCGTGCATTCCCGCGGCGGCCCCTCCATGGTTTGTTCCGGCATTCAGGCGTCATCGCCTAGCGGAGCAGTGATAAAGTCCGCTGGACGCCTGCCAAAATTGGATTTATCACATGTCCCCTAGACCGTGTGTGAGCGCGTAGACGGCTGCCTGCGTGCGATCCGCCACTGCAAGTTTGGCCAAAATGTTGCTGACATGTGTCTTGACGGTTTTCAAACCGATAAACAGTTCATCGGCGATCTCCTGATTGGATTTTCCCCTCGCCAATAACCGCAATACGTCCATCTCCCGCTCGGTCAGAGTCGATATGGTCGCGCGTTCACGCATACCCTTGGCCATGGCCCGCATGGCTTCGGCGTCGTACGTCGCGCGCCCTGCGAACACGCCGCGAATGGCCCCGACAAGTTCCTCCGGATCAGACGTCTTCAGCAGATACCCTGAAGCGCCGGCTTCTATGGCAGGCATGACATGAGAGACATCGATAAAACTCGTCAGGATGATCACGCGCGCCTGCTTGTCGTCGCGCCTGATGCGTTGCAGCGCCTCCACCCCATCCACAGGAGCCATATGCAAGTCAAGGAGCGTCACATCGGGCCTTGTCCGCACAAATTCAGCGACTGCGCTCTCCCCGTCCTGCGCCTCCCCGACGACCTCAATGTCCGCTTCCAGACTCAGATATGCACGCAGTCCGCGTCTCACCACCTGATGATCGTCGACAATCAGAACACGAATCCCGCTGACGGCCTGCTGACCCGTTTCCACGTTATGATTCCTCCCTGACCCTCGGAATGATGGCGATAACCTCCGCACCCCGCGGCGACACATTGCGAATGGTGCAGGACCCGCCGAGCAGTGTGGCTCTCTCCGCCATGGAGCGCAACCCGATGGACGTCATGGTGGCGTCCATGTCCGCAAACCCTTCGCCGTCATCGACGACTCGCAGCACCGCCCGTTCCCGTTCAATGTCGAGCATGATATCTATGCGCTGCGGATGGGCATGGCGCAGCGCGTTGATCAGCGCCTCCTGGGCGATCAGAAACAGCGCGTCCTCTATGATGGCTGCCAGCGGATCTTTCTGCAGGTCCTCTCGCGCATCGCGGATCGCAACGTGGATCGGCAACCCGGTGCGGGCCGCCAGTTCCTGCGCAAGGCGTTCGAGAGCGTCCGAGAGCGCTCGTTCACTCAGTGCAACCGGCCGCAGTTCCAGCAAAAGAGCGCGCATGGATCCCTGGGTGCGCTTGGCCAACTCCTCCAGTTCCGGCAACAGCGCAAGCGCCTGTTCAGGCTTGCTGCTGCGCTTTGCCGCCGCTGCGGCGCATAACATCGAGAGTCCAAACAGATCCTGGCTGACACGGTCGTGCAATTCGCGGCGGACGCGCTCACGCTCGCGCAGGGTTGCCGACAGTTCGGCGCTTTTTTCGCGCTCTGTCTGCTGTTTTGCCGCTTCCTGCAGGGCCGCCACCTGGTTCTGCAACTGTTGCGCCATCTTGTTGAGTTGATTGGCGGTGACGGCCAAATCGTCATCGCCGGAAATATCGACGCGGTGCGTCAGTTTTCCAGCCGCAAACAGCGCGCTCGCATCGGCCAGCGCATACAGTTTGGAACGCAGATCCCGCGTGCCCAGAAAGCTTGCCGCGGCCGCCAGCAGCGTCACCACGACAAACAGAGCCGCAAGGATGGCGCCGACGAGGATGCCCGAAGCGATACCGGCGGGCAGCGATAGAACCGGGCCTAGGACAACGGCGGCGGCCGCAAGACCTCTGTCCACGGCCAGATAGACAACGGCCGCAGCCGTGACCACAGCCGCAGCCCATGCTGTCACAACGTATGAGCCAAGCAGTGTCAGGGTTGCATGTTGAACCCGCATGTCAGACCACCCTCGCGACCCGCACTTCGCCAAATTTTAAGCGGATGCGAATGTTGACTCTGCGCTTCGCTTCCTCATATCCTGGATCGACGTACGACAGGGGGGGGAGCGCGACACCGCTGTGCCGTTTCTCAAACAGACGAACCTCGCCGCTCGACACGGCGATCTCCACCGCCACAGACAGATCGGAAGGCACATGGATCCGCACTTCTCCAAACGTGCCGGTAACGTCAATCGGCGTCTCGCCGTCCGGGATCGTCGCCGTTCCGAGATTGATTCTCACGGAACCCGCCATGTTGTTGATGGCAAGAGGTTGCAGATGCCACGGTTCGTCCCCATAGCGCACTTCACCCACATGGGGAATGCGGGGCGGCTTTCGCGAACTCCAGCCTGCGCCTGAAGAGCCGTCACCGCCGCTGGCGGGATCCCATTCGCCGGGAAAGTTGAAAGTTAAATCCCATTTTTTCTTAAACGCTCTGCGCACACCGTTTTTCACGCGAAAGCGGACGTAGGAAAACCCGATCAGACTGGACAGTCCGATGTAAATGAGAAAGACCGCAAGGATCAGCAACCCCGCGTTGACAGTCGCAAACCCCAACAGCGCCAGGTTTCGCAGGAGCAGAAACAGCCCAACGAGAATAATAAGCAGAGGCGCAAAGAGTTTCAGCTTGCCCCTGCGCACATCGTGATAGGCCATTTCCAGTCCCCACACAATGAGCAGCGCAGGCCAATATTGGTCGACGTAGAATCCCACCGCCGCCGGAAGCCATCCGAGCGCCCGCAGCAGCAACAGAACGCCCAGGGCCAGTATGCCCACCGATATTGTCCGTTTCATACCGTCATCATCTCACAGTCTTGCCTCTGAAGTGTACCCTCACTATACAGGAAGTCTTTCCTACGTCATACCACCCTGCGCAGGAATGCGCATCCGTCGCAAGTCGGACTTTGCGAGACCGCCCGAAGAAGGGGGCCGCCAGAACGATGATATTTCTGACAGGCGTTTAAAACGTCTGCGAACGGCATGCGGAACAATTTGGTATACTACCCTGTAAATCCGGGTGAACTTTGCTTGTCGCATGATCGCGTCTCGATTGACTTCGATTTTCAGGCAACGCCTGCTGCTCCTGGACGTCAATCGGGCGGATCTAGCGGAAATTAACATGAGGAGGATCCCCTTGCATCAATTCTGGTTTTTCATTGGCGGCTTCCCTGTGCGCGCGTACAGTACACTGTTTTTGCTCGCGTTTCTGCTGGGACTGGGGGTCACGCTGTACTTCGCAAAAGTGGAGGGAAAAAGGGAACTTGTCGAGCATCTGCTAAACCTGGGCCCGCTTCTGTTTGTCGGTGGATTGATCGGATCGCGCATCTGGCAAGTCTTCTTTTTTGACTGGAGCTATTACAGTCAACATCCCTCCCAAATCATCGCCGTCTGGAACGGTGGACTGTCAATTCAGGGCGGTATCGTGGGCAGTCTGGCGACGGGGCTCATTTATGTGCGGCGCCACCGCCTGCGATTTTGGGAATTGGCCGACCTGTTCGCGCCGGGCGTCATGCTCGGTCAAAGCATAGGCCGTGACGCCAATCTGATGAACGGCGACGCGTTCGGCTCCCCCACCGGCCAGAACTTCGGCCTCCTGTATCCTGAAGGGACGCTGGCTCGCGCCACATACGGCGACAGTCCCCTATGGCCCGCCGAAGTCTGGGAGGGACAGGGCGATGTGGTGATCTTTGCTCTGCTGCTCGTCCTGAAACTCAGACGCTGGCCCATGGGCTGGCTGTTTCTGTTTCAAATGATTCTGTACAATGTTGAACGTTTTTTGCTGGAAATGCTGCGGGGGGACAGTCCGCGCTTTTTATTTCACTGGGACGCCGCCCAGTGGACCAGCGTCCCAGTTATCGCACTCTCCCTGATTTTACTGCCCTTCCTTGCCCATTTCGAAAGGTCCCGATCGTTGAGCGCAAACACGTGAGCCTTCCGCCAGTCGGCGCCCATCCAGACGTCCGTCGTCTTCTTGGCGCCTCGCTCCCCTGCCTGCGCAGACCGGCATCACCCAGACGTCACGCCCCCCTGTGGGCGCGGACCGACGCGAATCCTGGCGTCATTTGATTGCGGCGTCCAGCGCCTGTTCCAGATCGGCGATGAGATCGGCAGGGTGCTCCAGTCCGACTGACAGCCTGACCATATCATCCCGAACGCCCGCCTCCCTGCGTTCATCGTCAGCCAACTGTTGATGTGTCGTGCTGGCTGGATGAATCACCAGAGACTTCGCGTCGCCCACGTTCGCCAGATGCGAAAACAGGCGCAGGCTGTCGATAAACGCGGCGCCTTCCGCGACGCCCCCCTTGATGCCAAATGTCAGAATGGCTCCCTGTCCCTCGGGCAGATAGTCGCCCGCCAATTCGTGATAGGGGCTGGAAGACAGGCCCGGATAATTGACCCATGACACTTTTTCGTGACCTTCCAGAAACTTGGCGATGGTCAGCGCGTTTTGACTGTGGCGTTCCATCCTCAGATGAAGCGTCTCCAGGCCCTGCAGAAACAGAAAACTGTTAAAGGGCGAGAGCGCAGAACCCAGATCCCGCAACAACTGCACGCGCGCTTTCACCACATAGGCGGCGGCGCCGACATCATGGACATAGGAAATGCCGTGATAACTGGCGTCAGGCTCCACGAGTTCCGGAAAATGGCCATTATTCCACGCAAATGCGCCGCTGTCCACAATCACGCCGCCGATCGACGTGCCGTGACCGCCAATGAATTTGGTCGCCGAATGCACGACGATATCGGCGCCGTGCTCGAACGGTCTGCACAGATACGGCGTGGCAAACGTGTTGTCCACAATCAGGGGAACACCCGCCTGATGAGCGTACCCGGACAGTCTGCGCAGGTCCGGAACATCAATGCGGGGATTTCCGATCGTCTCAACATAAAACGCTCTTGTGCGCGGAGTCACAGCCGCGAGGAACTCCTCCGGATGATCCGGATTCACAAAGCGGACGCTGATTCCCAGGCGCTTGAACGTCACGGCAAACAGATTGTAGGTGCCACCGTAAAGGTTCGTGGAAGCCACGATGTCATCGCCGGCTCCGGCGATATTGAGGATGGCAAATGTGATGGCAGCCTGGCCGGATGACAGGGCGAGCGCACCCACGCCCCCCTCCAGATCCGCCATGCGCTTCTCAAATACGTCGGTCGTCGGATTCATGATCCGCGTGTAGATATTGCCCGATTCCCTCAGCGCGAACAGGTCGGCCGCATGCTCGGAATCGCGAAACACATACGATGATGTCTGATAAATGGGCACTGCGCGGGCGCCGGTCGCCGGATCCGGCGTCTGGCCCGCATGCACGGTCCGCGTTTCAAAGTGCAACAATGATTCTTCTGCCATACCGTTTCTCCCCTTTTTTGCGGCTTATTGCACGACGGCCGGTAATGCGTTGCGCAACGACTGCAAGTGTGTTGAGCAGCGACCTGTCCGATTTGTCGTGAGAAGCCCATCGCTACAATTTCAAAAAGAAAAAACCCCTTCGAGGAGAAGCGGCTGACATTTTTTCAGACGTTCCCTCTCATCTTCCAGACCGCCATCAGTCTGCTGGATTTGGCACCACTACAGCATGCTGCGCTGTCGGTTGCCGGGCTTCGTCGGGCCAGTCCCTCCGCCACTCTCGATAAGAGTTTTCCTATATGAATTTGTGTAATTAGAGAATACTTCGCTGTGTCACCGCTGTCAAGCGTTTCTCTCTGCATTTCTCTCTGCATTGTGCAGAATTCGTTCCATGTGCCATTTGCGTGCATTTGGCGTACACTAGAAATGTCCTACATTGAGGAGGAGATCACATGGAACCACAGGTTTCCGGATGGAATACGCGTCTCGCGCGGTTGACGGGCGCCAAAAACCCATACGACAGCCTGACGCCCCCGCTGGTGCAAACGTCCACCTTCGTGTTTCCCGACGCGCAGACGGGCGGCGCAAGATTTGCAGGGGAACAGCCAGGCTACGTGTACACAAGGCTGGGGAACCCCACGGTTCAACTGTTTGAAGAAGCCGTCGCAAGTCTCGAAGGGGCAGAGGCCGGAGTCGCTTTTGCCAGCGGCATGGGCGCCATCTCAGGAGTGCTCTTGCCATTGCTCAAACCGGGAGACCATCTCCTGTGTTCCGAAGGGGTTTACGGGTCGACGTTTGGCCTGCTGGAATTCCTGGCAGACCACTTTCGAATCGCCCACACGTTTTCCCCGCTCCAGACAGAAGCGCAGATTGAGACGGCCATTACCGGGGACACCAAAGCCATTTACATAGAGACTCCGATCAACCCTACGCTCTCTTTGGTCGATATTGAGATGGTTGCGCAAGCGGCTCACCGCCACGGCCTGATGCTGATCGTTGACAATACATTCATGACGCCCTATTGGCAGAAACCCATCGAACTGGGCGCCGACGTGGTGGTTCACTCGGCGACGAAGTATCTGGGCGGTCACGGCGATGTGATTGCAGGTGCCGCGGTCGGTTCCGCCGAGTTCATGCGCACTGTCCGCCTGAGCACCCTCAAGGATATCGGGGCGGTGTTGTCCCCCTTTGACGCTTGGCTGCTGCTTCGGGGCATGCGCACCCTGGCTCTTCGCATGGAGCAGCATGCAAAAAACGCCCAGCGCGTAGCCGCGTTCTTGGCCAACCAAACGGCCGTTGCCGCGCTGCACTACCCCGGCTATTTTGAAGGCGGCCAGCGATCCATCCTCCAGCGACAGATGCGCAGTCCCGGAGCGATGATCTCGTTTGAACTGAGCGGAGGCATGAAGGCTGGCATGGCCTTCATGAACCACCTCAAGCTGATTAAGATCGCCGTCAGTCTTGGCGATATCCACAGCCTGATCCAGCACCCCGCATCAATGACGCATTCCCTGGTGCCGCCAGAGGAACGCCTGCGCATGGGATTGCCTGACGGCATGGTGAGACTTTCCGTCGGCATAGAAGACGCCGACGATCTGATCGCGGATCTGTCTCAGGCGTTCGAGCGATTGTAGCCCGATCCAGATGCAATCAGGGTTCCATGAGGACATGGCGAGGGAGGCGAAGAGAGCCATGGAGATCGTTTTTCTCGGCACGGGCGCGGGCGCACCCACGTCGAAGCGCAACGTGTCAGCCGTCATCCTCAAGTTCGATCAGGGCTCATCCCTGTGGCTGTTCGATTGCGGCGAAGGCGCCCAACAGCAGTTCGCACGGGCCAAACTGAGTCTGGCGCGAGTGTCGCGGATTTTCATATCGCATCTCCACGGCGATCACCTGTATGGACTGCCCGGTCTGCTCGGCAGCCGTTCCCTGCAGTGCGGAACGGCTGCAGGGCTCACCGTGTATGGACCGCTCGGCATCGCCGATTATCTCCACCACTGTCTTACAGTCACACGGACAAAACTCGCGTATCCGCTTACGATCACTGAGTACGGAGAGGACGGCGTCCTGGTCGAAGACGCAGGGCTGACCTTAACCATCGCGTCCCTGCGACATAGCATTCCGAGCTATGGCTTCGCCGTGCAGGAGGCCGCCCATTCCGGTCGTTTTCTCGTCGAGCATGCGCTGCGGCAGGGAATCCCACCAGGTCCTCTGTACGGACTCCTGAAATCAGGAGACAACGTGGTGCTCGCTGACGGCCGACAGATCCTTGCTCAGGACTTTGTCACGGCGCCAATCCCGGGAAGAAAGGTGACGATTTTAGGGGACACAGTCCCGTGTGAGCAGGCGGAGAATCTCGCCCGCGAGTCTGATGTCCTGATTGCCGAGTCGACGTTTGCCCACACCGAATGGGGACTCGCCGCGCACAGCCAGCACTCCACCGCGCGCCAGACCGCTCTGCTGGCTCTGTCTGCCGGTGTTCGCACACTGATTTTGACGCACATCAGCGCCCGCTATGATGACGCCGACGCCGCGGCGCAGGCGGGAAATCACCCTCTGTTGACTGAAGCTCGCGCAGTGTTCGC
>JAJYTO010000313.1 GCA_021793015.1 Bacillota bacterium | reverse complement strand
CGGCGTTCGGGCGATCGCGCGTTTCAGCCGTTATCGCGTCGCCGACGTGGTGTCCTCGGAACGCGAATTTCTGCTCGATGTCGGGGCGGACACGCCGCCCGTAAAAGGATTCATCGACCGCGTCATATACACGAAAGAACATGGTTACATGGTCGCCGATCTCAAAACCGGCAAGGTGTTTGCGGGGCGCAATCCGCGCAAGATGCGGCAGTTGGTCATCTATTCGCTCGCTTGTGAGCAAATTTACGAGGAACCGGCGCAAAGCGGCTATTTTGACTTTATCGTGTACGGTGAGCGTGAGTGGGTGGATATCTCCGGGGAGGATCGCGAGCAAACGAAGGCGTGGGTGCGGGAAAAGTGGGAACAGATTCGGCGCGAAGAGTTTTCGCCCAGATACAGCGCGGGTTACTGCTCTCAGTATTGCCCCTTTCGGTCGCGATGTCCAGAATACAGCCGGCGCGCCGCAAAGCGCATGGCGCAAGAGACTGGGGGAACGATGTATGACAGACACGCTTCGCGCAGTCCTGGGATGTGAGCATCCAATCATTCAGGGCGGACTGGCGTACGTGGGCAACGGCCTTTTGGCCGGGGCCGTGTCCGCTGCGGGTGCGTTCGGCCAGGTCGGCAGCGCAGGAAGAACGCCCGGCAGTCTTTCGGATGAGATTGAGATTGCCAGGGAGCGGGCTGGAGACAAACCTTTTGGCGTCAATCTTCCGATCAGTGAGCACCATGACATTGGGGACTATGTGGCGGTCATTGAACGGACAGCGCGGCATCTGCGGGCGGTGAGTCTGTCCGCGGGCAATCCACGGCCGTACATCAAAAGATTTCAGGACTGCGGCCTCAAGGTGATCGTTGTCGCGTCGACGGTGGAACAGGCGATCAAGGCGGCGTCGGCGGGCGCGGACGTGATCGTGGCCGAAGGCTATGAAGCCGGGGGTCACAACGGCCCCGCAGAAATCACGACGATGGCTCTCGTTCCGCAGATGGTGCGGGCGGTTTCCGCACCGGTGGCGGCGGCCGGCGGCATCGCGAGCGGCGCCGGCATCGCCGCGGCCTTCATGCTTGGCGCGCAGGGTGTGCAGATGGGGACGCGTTTTGTCGCCGCCTCGGAATGCATCGCGCACGCTCGCTATAAGGAAATGTTGATTCGCGGAGAGGCGGTGGACACGTGTGTGATGGAACGCAGTCTTGGCCGGGTCACACGCGTGTTGAAAACGCCGCTGGTCCAGCGCATTCTGGAACTGGAGGCCGCGAAACCGGGCTTTGCGGCGCTGGCTCCCTACATAGGCGGGGAGCGCAATCGCGCGGCCGCCGTTGACGGCGAGATTGACGAGGGCTGGCTGAATTGCGGTCAGGGCGTGGGTTTGATCAGCGAGATCATGCCAGCGTCTGAACTGATCGCGCGCCTCATGGCGGAGGCGCGCCTGGCAGTTCGCGAGGGCATGGGCGCGCTTGGCATGGAATGAAACCTGCGGCAATGGCGATTCGTTTGCCGAAGATGAGCAAAATCCCGGTGGGCAACGATTTCGCGATGATCCCGGGTGGTTTGGCGATGAATCGCCGGAAGCCATGGCTGCATGGAGGGAACGGATCCGTCGAAAGCGGGGCGACGATTTGTAGGGCTTGTTGACGGGGCTGCTCCTTTGTTGACGCCGCGGATCCATTGTTTATGACGGAAAAGCGCGTCAGCGCAACGAATTAGCGCCTGAGCGCAAATTGGGTCGCATACGAGACTGCAAGACCCAGCGTTCCCCAGGCAAGCACCGCGCCGCCCGTGAGCGCGATCCTGTTCAGCGCAGGCAGGTGCGGCGCTGTCTGCATAATGGCCGGCGGCAGAGCGCCTGCGGCAAAGACATGCCCCAGAGCGAACGCGCTCAGAATGGTCAGGCCGCCGTATCCCGCCGCGCATGCGCCGATGCCTGCGACAAGCAGCAGCCGCCTGCGGCCCGGCGGTCTCTGCGGAGCAGCGGCTTGCAACCTTGCCAGCAGATGGGTCGGTACGGCGACTGGTCCCCTCAAGACACTGTCAATCGCTTCCATGAGTTCGTCGTGTTCGGTCTGCTGATTGTGTCCGTTTCGCTCCATGAACCTCACCCTCCCCCTGCAGCGCCGTCTTCAGATGTCGGCGTCCGCGATGAAGGTAGTTTTTCACCCGTTCGACGGATACGCCCATCACATGCGCGATTTCCTGATAGGACTGGTCCTGCGCGTGGTACAGAAGCAGGGCTGTCCGCTCCCGTGGCGGGAGTTTCGCGACACATCGCCACAGAGCTTCGCGGTCGAGTCGGACGGTGGCCTCTCTTTCTGCGCTCGGCGCGCAATCGACGGCGGTCCGGTCAGTGACGGCGTACGCCGCGGACCGTCGCTTGCCTGCTTTCAGGCAAGCTCTTGTGGCTATCTTCAGGAGCCATGTCTTTGGACTGGCGTCGCCGCGAAACAGATGCATTTTGCGGTAGGCGATCAGGAAAGTCTCCTGCGTGAGGTCTTCCGCTTCTTGTTGATTGCGCGTCATCCGAAAACACCACGAGTACACATCCTGGTAATGCTGCACCACCCACACTTCATACAGCGCTCGCCAATGTTCGCTTTGCATGGGCGGCTCCCATTCCCGGAACGTGTCTTCCCGCCGTATTCACCTCATGCCGGTTCCGCGTTCTCCATCACCTTGATTATGCGCAAAGAAAAGATTTCTCGCAAGCGAAACAAATCCGCGCCTCCGGGTCTCTATTTGGTTGAGAAGGGGGAAACGCCATGATCGAATTGACCCGCCGGAGCAAGGTCATCG
>JAJYTO010000312.1 GCA_021793015.1 Bacillota bacterium | reverse complement strand
CGCAGGCGTGGCCGTCGAGGTCGCGGGCGTGGCCGTCGAGGTCGCAGGCGTGGCCGTCGAGGTCGCAGGCGTGGCCGTCAAAGTTGCGGGCGTGGCCGTCGAGGTCGCGGAAGGCGGCGTGACTCGGCTGCCCGCGCTCCCAACCTGACGTCCTCCACTTGCTTGGCCATAGACTCGTTGCCCGAACCGGGAGCCCGATCTCTCTTTACCCATGGTCGCAAAGACGGGCAGGTGATGACGGAAAGCAACAGCCGTGCGAGGTATGAGATAGACGATGACGTTCTGCTTCACACCGAAGTCGACAGCGGTCTGTTGCCTGTTATAAAATACATCTATGTGGGATCCTATGATTGCCCCGCCAGTGTCGTCTGCGATTCGGAGACCGACGCCCGGGATGAATACGGGCGTTCCATATGGAATCACATTTGGATCCACCGCAATGGACAGACCCTGTCTTGCCCGCTGACCAGTGGAAGTGATGCCGTAACCCGGATCCCCGGGATATTTGCCAGTTGATGCGTATCCATCGGTGTAGGCTGTCAGTGTGCATACCAGGGCCTGTGAACCAGGCGGCAGATTTGGCGTCGGCACGGGAATAGTGAGACGTTCACCGCTGTCGATGACGTTTGGGTTGACAATGCCGTTTTGCGCGGCCAGAGCGGCGACTGTGGTGTGAAATGCGGCCGCCACTTCGCTGAGTGTATCGCCTGGCTGCACCACGTAAGTCGTTGTTTTCGCTGTCAGGGCCGAAGGATTTGACTCGGACCGGATCATGTTGTGGGACGCGTTGAATGCCGGACCGACCGATAGCCCGCCCAGCAACGCCGCAACAACGGCAATGGTTTTCATAGTCTCCACTCTCCCCGAGGCATTTAGTAGCATTGTGTACAAAAAATAGGTCTATTAAACGTACAGGTAGATACTTTGTACGTTGTGAGGCAGGGATCGCAATGATTTTGATCGGAGTATTGGCGCTTGTGCTTATTGGTGTGGTTGTCTTTGGCGTGATAAAACGCAGAAAGGGGGACTATACTTTTCGCATTCACAAACTGCAAAAACGGTCGCAAGCTCTAGTTGCGGAAATTTTGGCCATGCAGGAGGATCTTGACTATCTGGCGCTGTACGATGGAAAAGCGGAAGAGAAGGAAGCCAGGAAGATTGCAGACCAGGCAGCCCAAGCCAACGAGATTGCCGTGAGCACCACGGAGAATCTTCAGGTTCTGTTGCGCAGGAGCCGCAATCTGCTGGATGTCAGCGACCTTTATGTGGACATCGGCATTCAGGAGGAGCAACTGGAACGTGGTGAGGGGCTGTATGCAAGCGCCGTGCAGTCGCTGAAGAAGCTTGGCAAACGCTGAAGAGGTTTGGAGTCGCTGAAGAAACTTGGCAAGCGCTGAAGAGGTTTGGAGTCGCTGAAGAAGCTTGGCAAGCGCTGAAGAGGTTCGTGGAGGGGGCCGGAGACTGGTGAGCGGTTCGCGAATTGCCCGTGGTTGCGGATCCACTTGTGTGTTATGATTGTTTTGACTGAGCGCTCGCTCGGGAAAAATGGGCACACGGGGAGTGAGACGCCAGTGAGAAACGGCGGCATTATCGCAACACCGGTCAAAGACCCCGATCTGGTCCGAGTACGGCGCGATCAGATTGTCAAGGCTGCCACACGACTGTTCTCGGACAAGGGCTATCATGGAACCACGACAAGGGAAATCGCCCGTGAGAGCGGGCTTGGCACTGGTACGCTGTATGAGTATGTCAGTTCAAAAGAGGATATTCTGTATCTGGTTTGCGACATGATTCACTCGGAAGTGGAGGGCAAGTTGCGCTTTGTGACTCCTCCGGGCGCGCGCGTCATTGAGGTGTTGCCGCTGGCTCTCGCCGATTTTTTCCGTGTCATGGATGAATTGCAGGAATTGGTGTTGCTGATTTACCAGGAAACCAAATCTCTGCCGCCTGACTATATGCGTCATGTGCTCCGCAGGGAAGCGGAGATCAGCGAGCATTTCGCTGAACTGCTGCGCAGGGGAATCGCCGACGGTTCCTTTACAGTGGCTCCAGAGGTCGTGTCGCTGATGGCTCACAACATCACCGTGCTTGGTCAAATGTGGGCTTTCAGGCGTTGGACGCTGCACCGGACGTACTCGTTGCAGACATTCACGGAAACCCAGACTTCATTGATCATGCGCGAATTGTGCGCTTCCAGTTGAGGTCCGGATGGATGAGGGGGTTAAACGATATGGACAGCACAGTCTACAGACCGCAGCACCGAGTGCGTTTTGTGACGGCATCCAGCCTGTTTGACGGACACGACGCTTCGATCAACATCATGCGCCGATTCTTGCAAGGATGCGGCGCAGAGGTGGTGCATCTGGGCCACAACCGGTCAGTGCAGACGATTGTGCAGACCGCGATTGAAGAAGATGCGCAGGGCATAGCGGTCAGTTCGTATCAAGGCGGTCATGTGGAGTTTTTCAAATATATGATCGATATGCTGCGCGAACGCGGGGCGGCTCACATCAAAGTCTTCGGAGGAGGCGGCGGCGTGATTGTACCGCAGGAAATCGCGGAACTGCACGCCTATGGCGTCACCCGCATCTACTCTCCCGATGACGGCCGCGTACTCGGACTGCAGGGCATGATCAACGACATGGTGCGCGCGTGCGACAGTCCGACGCCTAAGACTGCTGCGCAGGAGTTTCTCTCTTCCCCGGACCGTCCGCTGCGTACAACGGATACGCGCACGATTGCCGAACTGGTGACACTCCTCGAGGAGCTCGTGGAAAATGGCCAGTCGACCGCCGATGTTCTGGCAAGGTTG
>JAJYTO010000068.1 GCA_021793015.1 Bacillota bacterium | reverse complement strand
GTTGCTCGGTATCGTGACACTGGTCGGAGTGCTCACGATCCTGGGGAATCTTCTGGCCGATCTGTTGTACGGGGTCGTGGACCCGCGCATCAAGTACGAGTGAAACCGCATCAAGCACGAGCGAGACTGCCTCAGTTACGAGCGGAACCGCGTCAGACAGAGGCGAGAAAGCGTCAGATACATGTGAGATGACATGCATTTGCACGCAAAATGGAGGGGTGTCTGTTGCCGAGCAGCACTTTGTGGGAAACAGGGAGCGGAACGCGGGCTGAGGCCGCGGTGTGGATCGTGGATGTGCGACATTTGACGGATGTGCTCACGGCATGGGACGAGCCGATATTTATTATGCCAGAAAACGATGCGCCAGTGACGGCGCGTCTGTCTGACGGCACGCTGCTCATCGCGGCCCGTCCCGGAACATCGCGCGGGAAAGCGCAGAAGGCGTGGGCAGAGGCTGCGCGTCTCGCCGGGGGAGGAGGACGCGACGGAGTGGGTCTGTGGCTGCGAGGGCTCAGCGCGGACGCTGCGGCTGACGCGCTTCTCGGTGTCGAAGCGGGACTGTATCGATACACGTTAAGGAGTGGCGAGCAGGAGGAGAGACCCACTCGGGTGGTCATCGCAACCGACGATGGGGCGGCGGAGCGGACGGCGTTCTGGCAGGAAATCGGGCGCGGACGTTCGCTTGCGCGGGATTGGGTGAACCGGCCGTCGAATGCAAAGCCTCCGCTGGCGCTGGCCGCCCAATTTCGCGAGGGGGCGCCGTCGACAATCACGTGGGAGCAGATCGACCAGGAGCAACTTCGCGCCATGGAGGCCGGCGGCATGCTCGCGGTCGGCGGCGGCAGTTGCCATCCGCCATGCGTATTGATTGGACGTTACAGGGCGGCAGGCGATGCGCCGTTTCTGGCTCTGGTCGGGAAGGGGATCACGTTTGACAGTGGCGGGCTGTCCATAAAGCCGGCCCAGGGAATGGGGAACATGAAGGCGGACATGGGCGGGGCGGCGGCTGTTGCCGCGGCTTTGCGCACGGTCGCGGAACTGGGGATCGCGGCCAATGTGATGGCCGTATTGCCGCTCGCGGAAAACCTGCTGGATGGGGAAGCTTTTCGGCCGGGCGATGTGATCACGATGCTGGATAAAACGACGGTCGAGATTATTTCAACCGATGCGGAAGGGCGCCTGGTGCTCGGAGACGCGCTTGCGCTCGCGAGAGAACGCGGCGCAGCCCGGATCGTCGATGTCGCGACCCTGACCGGGGCAAACACGGTCGTGCTCGGCGGAGTCAAAGCCAGTGTGGTGTCGCATCATCCGGAGTTTGCCGAAGCGGTCAAGGAGGCGGGTGAGCGCGTGGGCGAGGGACTGTGGCTGTTGCCGGACGACGACGACTTTATGGACATGAACAGAAGCGCCGTCGCCGATCTGAAAAACAGCGCTGGCCGACCTGCCGGAACCATCACGGCTGGACTCTTCGTCAGTCATTTTGCGAAGGATACGCCACACGCGCACATCGATATCGCCGGGCTTGCGTATGTGGAGAAACCGGGCGCATCGGGGGTTGGCGCGACCGGTTTCGGAGTGGCCACACTGGTTTCGTTGTGCCAGTGGTGGGCTGACACCGCCATGTAGCCCCCAAGGGGAGCAGTGATAAAGTCCGCAAAGCAGGCGCGGTCACTGCAGATATAGCGTCCGATGCTTCAGTCGGACGCTATATCTGCCGCTGTGCGCATGCCTGAATTTAGTTTATCACTGCTCCCCAAGGAGGCGCAGCGTGCAACGGCAAACAGGGGATCAGAAGGATGTCGCCTGGTTTCGGGAACAGAGTGAACGCGCGAGAAAGCAGAAACTTGGACAGGTCAATACGCCGCCTGCCATCGCTGAATTCATGGTGGCGTTGGCGCTGCTGGGCCGACCTGAGTCCATCATGGAACCGTGTTTTGGCGAGGGAGTATTGCTCGAAGCGTTGATTCGAAGCGGCTTCCCGTGCGAGCGAATCGTCGGCGTCGAAGTGGACCCGGACCTGTACCACGCGGTGGCGAAGAGGTTTCCAACACTCGGTTTGTTAAACGGCGACTTTTTGCAGTCCACGCTGTCGGTGGACTGCATTGTCATGAATCCCCCCTATGTTCGGCAAGAGCTGCTCACGGCGGCGATGCCGAGATTTCTGAGAAAGTCCTGGTTGCAGCGACTGTCTGCGGATGGAGGCATCCCGCTCAGAAGCAATCTGTATGTGTACTTCCTCCTTAAAGCATGGAGTGCTCTGAAGGCGGGCGGTCATGCGGTGGTGATCGTGTCCAATACATGGATGACGGCGGCCTACGGGAGCGGACTACGGCGTTTTCTGTCCGATCGCTTCCATATTCGCGCGGTGATTCAGTTCGGGTATGATGTGTTTCCGAACGCCGATGTCGACAGTTGCATTCTGCATCTCGTCAAACATCCGGCCGCAGCTGTGTCCCCTGACGCAAGCAGGCTGGCCACCGATTTTGTCGCGATTGAAGGCGCTATAACCAGTGATCGCGCAGCCAAATTGGCGGCCCGGATCGACGATGGCGGGGATTGGCTGCATGAAGAGGCCGGCGTGCAGATCAGGCGCGTCGCTCAGTCGCAGTTGGCGCAACAGTCCAATTGGCTGCGCTGGTTTCAGCGTGCGCCCTATTTTTCGGGATCCAATACAACCACGCTTGGAAAGGTGGCAAAGACAAGACGGGGGATCACGACGAACTTCAATCACTTCTTCGTTGTTTCGGATGAGGAGTTGACAGCGAGCCATCCTGAATTTTTCAGTCCGGTGATCTGCAGCCCGAAGGAGGTGCGCGGATACTCCACAGGTCAGGCGCGGATGGTCCACCAACTGTTTCTCACGAAGGCCGGAAAAGATCAATTGCCTGAGGCGTTGCGGAGTTATGTTCTGGAGATCGAGCGCAAAATCACGGCGACAGGGCTGCCGAGCACGGTCGCGGCAGAAATCGCCCGGCATCCTGAAACGTGGTTCCACATCAAACCCCGTTGCTCAGCGCCTCTTCTCTTCAGTTACATGGTGCGGAAAAACAAGCGGTTCTTATACAATAATGGGCGCTATCTGGCGCTGGACAACTTTTATGAACTCACACCTCTGGAAGATGTCGACGGCA
Organism: Bacillota bacterium; assembly: GCA_021793015.1. Classification (GTDB taxonomy): domain Bacteria; phylum Bacillota; class Bacilli; order Alicyclobacillales; family SLC66; genus JAKADD01. The sequence goes on along the minus strand of JAJYTO010000068.1, from coordinate 14,401 downwards.
GGGCGCTTTTTGCGCTGTTGAACAGTTCGGCGACCGCGCTGCAGGTGGAGTTGTTGGGCCGCTCACACGGGCGGGGGATGCTGAAGATTCAAAAGTATGAGCTCGCCGAGTTGGTCATCGTCGATCCGGCGCGTCTCGCTGAGAGCGACCGGCAAATTCTTGTCCGCTGCGCCGATCAACTGCTTGATGCGGACGCCGCTTCACCGGACGTTATCGCCACAATCGATGAACATTTGCTGCCGTATGTCTCCGACGGCCTGAGTCGGGAAGACTTGCTGCGAGCGCTCGCCGAAGCGGAGCAAGGGCGGTCGCAGAGGCGCCCGCAAAGGCGTGATGCGCACATTGGCCACATCCGGTGGGATGACGATGCGACGGATGGGATTGAGGAACTTGACCTCGGGCCATTGCAGGATTAGTGAATGGGACGCTTCAGAAAGATCTGTTCGCTTTCGTCGTCCAACATCGTCAGGCCATGCCAGTAGAGATCGATCAAATCGCCGGCAATGCGGTCCGCGTCGGGAAACTGCATGCCGCCGTTGCGGTTGCGCACGCCGCCTACCGACAACAGCGCCACGAAAGCGTGGGCGGCCAGAACAGAGTTGACAGGACGAATCTCCCCGGACGCGCTGGCTTCGGAAAACGCCCTGGCCAAGGTCGAGATGAGCTGATCTTCCGCCTTGCGCATGGCGGCCAACTGCTGGGCGCTCAGGGTCGGTTCGGCTTCTCTCATAATGAGGTCAAAGTCCAGATGGTGCTGCTGCACTTTCAGGCGCACGGTGCCGATGCCTCTGAGACGGTCGAGAAGCGGCGCCTCCTGTTCAAGGATCCGTTCCGTTCGCCGCCGGATCGTATCCATCAGCTGCAACACCGCAGCCGTAAAAAGGTCTGCCTTCGTCGGGAAATAGTAATAGATCGTCGCCTTTGTCACGCCGCACTGTTTGGCGACCGCAGCGATCGTTCCGGCCTCGTAACCGACTTCCATAAATAGATTGGCTGCCACTTGCAGAATAGTATCCGATGTAGGGGTGTCCTCCGAACTGACGCGAGGGCGCCCCGGAGGCCGCTGATGTGACCGCTGCATACTTCTTCGCCTCCCGTTTGGTTCATTCAAATAAGTGTACCATACACAGGACCATGATAAAAAATCAAGGGCAAGAGGCCGATAGACTAATAGGCCGCAACAGACCGTCTTGCGCGTTTCGGACCTTTCGGTATACTGATGGTGGGCAGATGCTGTCTGGTTCGTTGTCCGTCTGGAGACGAAGCGGGAAAGGAATGCGGCCATGTCAGTGATTGACGTAAACGCGGACTTGGGTGAAGCGTTTGGACGCTATCGGGTTGGCGATGACGACGCTTTGTTGGCGATTATCTCGTCAGCGAATATCGCCTGCGGGTTTCATGCGGGCGACCCGCACGTCATGGCCAGAACGGTAAGCCGCTGCGCAGAACAGGGTGTACGTGTCGGCGCGCATCCCGGATTCCCCGATTTGCAGGGGTTTGGGCGTCGGCGCCTGCCCATGTCCGCGCATGAGATCAGGGATATCGTGCTCTATCAGGTAGGGGCGCTGGCGCTCCTGGCGGAATCGGCCGGGGCGCCGCTTCACCATGTCAAACTCCACGGCGCGCTGTACAATTGGGCGGCGTATGACGAAGAGATCGCCTCCGCCGTTATTGCAGCCTTGCTCGGACTGCGACGAAGACTGATCCTGTACGCGCCTGCCGGCAGTCCCATGGTGCAGGAGGCCATCGCCGCTGGGCAGCCGGTCTGGCAGGAGATATTTGCGGATCGCAATTATGAGCCTGACGGCACGCTTACGGCGCGCACCCATCCGCTCGCGCTGTTGCGCGATCCGGACGGCATGGCGCTAAGAGTGCTCCAGGCTTTGCAGGAAGGCGTCATCCGCGCCCGAACCGGCGACACCGTGACTGTGGCTGTGGACACAATCTGCGTTCACGGCGATGAACCGACAGCTGTGGACACGGCGAAGGCAATCAGAAACGTCGTTCGCGCGCACGGCTATACATTGGCGGGGCCCGCTGTATAGCCGACTGTCGACCGCGCCGCAGACGACAAATTGCCTGTTGCCAAATCGGCCAAAACGGAGTAGTCTGATCGCAAAGACATGAAAGTGATTGTGATAGTCCTGTGGGAAGTTATTTTACACATAGGAAGACTATTTGTGATCACGTTATGTGCAATCATTCACAATGCATCATGTGAAAAATAACTCAATGTGGGGAGGAATGACACATGCACATCGTAGTCTGCATTAAGCAGGTGCCCGACAGTCGTGAAATTCGCATTGATCCAGTGACAAACACGCTGGTCAGGCAGGGCGTGCCCGCCATCGTCAACTATTATGATCTGCATGGACTGGAGGAGGCCTTGCGCTTCAAGGATGAGATGGGCGCACGGGTCACCGTCGTCTCGATGGGGCCTCCGTCTGCGGAGAAAGCGTTGCGGCAGTGCATATCGATGGGCGCGGATGAAGGGGTGCTCGTCAGCGATCGGGGATTTGCCGGCGCCGATACGCTGGCTACGTCGTACGTTGTCGCCATGACCATTCAGAAGGTGGCAACGGAAATGGGGCCTGTGGACATGGTCTTTTGCGGCAAGCAGACTCTCGACGGCGACACCGGTCAAGTCGGCCCCGGCGTGGCCTGCCGACTCGACTATGAGCAAATGACTTACGTCGAAAAAGTTGTGGAACTGAATCCGGAGGAGCGCACGGTCACCGTGCATCGCCATCTGGAGGACGGCGTGGAGGTTGTGAAAACGAAACTGCCGGTGTTGATCACCGTGCTTACAGAACTCAACAAGCCCAGACGCGCCAGTTTGCCCGGAGTGTTGCGCGCGGCCAAATACAAACCCATCGTCTGGTCAACCAATGATTTTCCGGATCTTGACCGCTCAAAAATCGGTCTGAAGGGATCGCCCACCATCGTCTCCAAGACGTGGGTGCCGGAACCGCGCAAAGTGAACACAGAAATGATCGCGGCCGACGGTATCGAGGCTTTGAGTGCGGCTTTGATTGATAAACTGTGGAGTACAGACTTGCCAACCCGTTTGGGCTGGTCATAGGAGGAGTCCATATGGAAGCAGAACAAGCCGCGGCGGCAAACACCGCCGCAGGGCAACCCGCTGCGGACGCAAAACCGCGTCGTGAGAAGATTGTCGTTGACACGCCTGATTTCTCGGACTACAGTGGCATCCTGATCGTTGTGGAACAGCGGGCCAGTGAAGCAAAAAAAGTATCGTGGCAACTTCTGGGCGAGGGGCGAAAACTTGCGCAGAAAATGGACACAGAATTGATGGCCCTTGTCATCGGCTCCGATGTCGGGGAGCTTGCGCAGGAAGCGATTTATCGCGGGGCGGACAAGGTCTACCTATGCGATTCAGAGGAACTTCGCGATTACCGTACCAGACCATACAGCCGCATCTGTCTGCATGTGATCGCAACCGTCAAACCCGAAATCGTATTGATGGGCGCGACGTACGTCGGGCGTGATCTGGCTGGCGCGATCGCCACCCACCTGCCGACGGGATTGACGGCTGACTGCACTCAGCTTGACGTGGATGAGAATCGTCTGCTGCTGGCCAGTCGCCCCGCATTTTCTGAGAAGATGTTGGCGACCATAATGTGCAAACAGTATAAACCGCAAATGGCGACCGCCCGTTCCGGCGTCTTTTTGGCCCTGCCAAGGGATCAATCGCGGACGGGTGAAATTATCCCGGTACCTGCGCAAATGTCGGCCGATGAGATCGTGACGCAGGTGCTGAAGTTTCTTGAACAGACTGAACACGTCAATCTCGAAGACGCGGAGATCATCGTGGCGGGCGGACGCGGCCTGGGAGGTCCAGAACCGTTCGCCCTGCTTCAGGACCTCGCCGACGCGCTCGGCGGGGTGGTGGGCGCTTCCCGCGCGGCGGTCGACGCAGGATGGATCGGACATGATCATCAGGTGGGGCAAACGGGGTCGACCGTTCGTCCGAAGCTGTATTTTGCCATCGGCATTTCAGGTGCGGTGCAGCATGTGGTCGGCATGCAAAATTCCGACGTGATCGTCGCGATCAATCGCGATCCCGACGCGCCGATCTTTAAAGTCGCCAATTTCGGCATCGTCGGCGACCTGTTTGCCATTGTGCCAGCCATTACGAAAGCTGTCAAAGAACGCCGTCAACTTCCCTTTGCCGCCAAACCGGCCGCGATGGAAGCCGTCGCGGCGACATCGGGATGAGACGGAGCGATTTTTGAGTCGCGTTTGTAAAGTCGCATGGCGGCGCCATCAGCAGGATGAAAATAGGCGCGGCGGATTTTTTCGTGAATGCAAGGCGCGCTCGGGAAGGAGTCATATATTGCGCCCGTCGCGAGTTGTGCGAAGCGCTGTTTGAGCAGGGGCGCAATATATGACTCCGCCCGGCAGGGACCATCAATTTTTCGGGACAGAAAGACCGTCAGGGGGAGTGAGCATGGCCAACGAGCGTTTTGACGCGATTGTTATAGGAGCCGGTCCGGCAGGCAGTGCGGCCGCATATACCATGGCCAAGGCCGGGTTGAACGTGGTGTTGATTGAACGCGGCGAGTTTCCGGGCGCCAAGAATATTTTTGGCGGCGTGATCTATCGGAAACAACTCGAAGATATAATTCCCGAATTTTGGAAAGAAGCGCCGCTCGAACGTCAGGTCGTCGAGCAGAGGCTATGGCTTCTCGGTGAACAATCCGTCGTCACGTTTGGCCATCGCAATGAAGCGTTCAAAGAGCCCAACAATTGCTGGACGGGACTGCGGGTCAAATTCGATCAGTGGTTTGCGGGCAAGGCGGAGCAGGCAGGTTCGCTTAACATTTACGAGACCGTGGTCACGGAATTGCTGCGGGAGGGCAACAAGGTTGTGGGCGTGCGCACAGATCGTGAGGAAGGGGATCTGTACGCCAATGTGGTTGTGGTGGCGGACGGCGTCAATTCGCTGCTCGGCAAAGCGCTTGGCGTGCATCGCGAGTGGAAGCCCGATGAGGTGTCGCTGGCTGTCAAGGAAGTCATTGCGATGCCTAAGGAGAAAATCCTGGACCGCTTCAACCTGGAGGGCAATGAGGGGCTTACGATCGAGTTTGTTGGGCAAACCGGCGGGATGGCTGGTATGGGATTCCTATACACCAATCAGGATACGTTGTCTTTTGGTGTAGGCGCCATGGTTAGCGACCTGAAGCGTACGCGCGTGAAACCGTATGAACTGCTGGAAAGCGTCAAGCAGCATCCGATGCTGCGCCGGTTGCTTCAGGGTGGGGAAACCAAGGAATACTCCGGACATCTCATCCCGGAGGGCGGATATGACTCCATTCCACCGCTGTCGGGCGACGGCTGGGTGATCTGCGGCGACGCGGCCCAACTTGTGAACTTCGTCCACCGGGAAGGAACAAACCTGGCCATGACGTCAGGGCGTTTTGCAGCCGAGGCGATCATCGAAGCGCACGCGAAAGGGAACTTCAGCCGGGAGGGGCTGATGGGGTATGATCGGCGCGTCAGGGAATCATTTGTCCATAAGGATTTGAAGAAATATCGCGGGATGCATGCTCTGATGCACGATGTGGATCCAAATCTGCTGTTTGACAAATTGCCGCGGGCGGTCAATGAGGCGGTCTACCAGATGATGCTGGTCGACGGCGTTTCGAAAGCGGAAAAACAGCGGATGGCCGTTCGCGGCATCACAGCGGCCGCGGGAGGAACCATGAATGTGGTCAAACTGGGGATCAAGGGATGGAGGGCGATTAACGGATGAGCGCGTTGGCGGAAAAACTCTATACGATTCGCTACAAGGTCGACGAACAGTCGCACCTGGTTATCAAGGATCAGGAGACGTGTCTCCATTGCCGGACCAAGGAGTGTCAGGACTTCTGCCCGGCCGAGGTGTACCACTGGGATGAGAAGGACAAGATGACGAACGTGGCCTTTGAGAACTGCATCGAATGCGGCACTTGCAGGATCGGCTGCCCCGCGCACAACATTGAGTGGGTGTATCCAAAGGGCGGCCACGGCATTACGTACAAGTTTGGCTGATGAGCTTGAAGGCGCGGCAGAGAACGAACGGGCATGTCCGTTCGTTCTTTTGGTATTGTGTTCGTCTGATTTCGTCCTGCGATTTGGCTGTTTTCATGATATGATGGCAATGGATGGGGATCACAACGGTCAAGGATGGGGTTGGAAAAAGTGGAGCGGATGGGCGCGCAACAACCACGGCCGGTTGCATTGGTCGGAGGGCGTGTGAGACTTATTGACCAGACCCGGCTGCCGCAAGAATTGTCCTTTGTCGATTTGCATTCGCCAGAAGAGGTGTGGCAGGCTATCGCTCACCTGAAGGTGAGGGGAGCGCCGGCCATAGGCATGGCTGCAGCGTACGGCCTGTATGTCGGGTTGGCGAAACAGTCGTTTGGCGACAGCGCGGAGCTCGGCCGTGAACTTGAGAGTATAGCGAGTTATCTGCAGACGGCCCGACCTACGGCAGTCAATCTCGCCTGGGCGATGAACCGCCTCCGGCGTTGCTTTCTGTCGCATCGACAGGAAGACGTGCAGTCCATCAAAGATGCGCTGCGTGACGACGCGCTCGCCATTCAGAGGGAGGATGAGACGGCCTGCGGGCAGATGGGAGAGCATCTGCTCACCCTGATGCACGACGGAATGGGTGTTCTCACTCACTGCAACGCGGGCGCCTTGGCCACGAGTCAGTACGGCACGGCGTTGGCAGGATTGTACGCGGCGCACGAGCGGGGATGGCGCGTCAAGGTATTTGCGGATGAGACAAGACCCGTGCTGCAGGGAGCGCGACTGACAGCGTGGGAGTTGCAGCGCGCGGGCGTCGACGTGACGCTGATCTGCGACAACATGGCCGCAACGGTGATGGCGCAGAAGAAGGTTCACGCCGTGATGGTGGGCGCTGATCGGATAGCGGCCAATGGCGACACCGCCAACAAGATTGGCACGCTGAATCTCGCCGTTTTGGCCAGCCATTTCCATATTCCGTTTTATGTGGTGGCGCCGCAGTCGACCATTGATCCGGATACAGCGAGGGGCCCGGACATCCCGATCGAGGAGCGTGCGGGGGAAGAGGTCGTACAGTGGCAGGGGATACGTTTGGCTCCCGAGGGAATCTCCGTATACAATCCCGCGTTTGACGTAACGCCGCACGAACTGGTGACCGCCATCATCACGGAGCGGCGGATTTGGCATCCACCCTTTGCATTTTCGGGAACCGGGGGAGGCTAGTCGTTGGCGAGGCAGATGTCGACAGTTCTTCTCAGGCCCGGCATGATTCTGGGACGCTCGCTGTACGACGCCCGGGGGCGAGTGTTGCTGCAAAGAGGCATGATGATTCGCGAGCAGTACATACAGACAATCAGAAACATGTTTGCGTCGATTTATATTGAAGACGAACTGTCGGCGGGAATCGATCTGGTGGAAACTGTGCCCGTTGAGGTTCGTTTGACCGTGGAGCAAACCCTTTCCCGGCAATGGGAACATTGGGAACAGCATGCGTCGTTCGAGCGTCTGACGCTGCAACCGGGCTTTGCGCGCGGGATCCGGGAGCAGATGAAAACCCTGCTGCGGATAATATCCGATACGACAGTGATTCGGGAAGACCTCGCGGCGATTGCGTCGTTTGACAACGGCACCTATGTTCACTCCATGAACGTGGCCATATACGCGATGATGCTCGGGCACGCGTTGCGGCTTCCTGATTCGCTGCTCGTCGATCTCGGCATCGGAGCGATGCTGCACGATGTGGGGAAATTGTGGGTTCCCGTGGACGTCATCAATAAAAACGGGCCACTCACCGCCACGGAAACGGCGATGATGCAGCGTCATGCAGAGTGGGGTCACCATGTGCTGTCAAGACAGACGGAGTTGTCCTATCTCGTGGCTCATTGCGCCTATCAGCACCATGAGCGTCTCAACGGCAGTGGGTATCCACGAGGACTGACGGGGGATGAGATGCATCAGTTCGGCAAAATCCTTGCGGTCGTCGATGTTTACGATGCGATGGTGATGCATCGGCCCTATAGGCCGGGTTTTCCGCCCGCCGACGTGATGGAGTATCTGTTTTCACGCGCTGCCACGGAGTACGATCTTGATCTTGTTTCGCTCTTCAGCCAGAAAGTGGCCATGTATCCGATCGGCGCCACGGTGGAACTCAGCGACCGCACCAATGCGCTTGTCGTGCGCATCCATGACAATGTGCCGTCGCGGCCTGTGGTGCTCGTTGTGAAAGGTCCCGACGGCGAACGGGTGGAACCATGGGAAGTGGATCTCTGCCAGCAGTTGAATCTTACGATCACGCGATCGCATGCCACGGTCGTCATCAAGAGCATTGACTAGGGGAGCAGTGATAAACCTGATTCCGGCAGGCGTTCAGCGGCACATATAGTGTTTGACAAACGCCTCAAACACTATATGCGGAATTATATCGCCTGCCCAGCGGACTTTATCACTGCTCCGCTAGGCGGCGGCGTGAGGCTTCTCCGGTTAGCCGGGCACATGGACTGGGGGGCGCCGCTCGAAACGGAAAGGGTATCCGAAATTGGCGGAGCGCAACTAGAAACGGGAAGGAGGTCCGACTGCGTGGATGTTTTGTCCTTTCGGCGCAGATACGAGAGTGAGTGGCAGGCGCTGGAAGATCTGCTGAGAAGCAGGACGCGCCGGCGCGCCGGCGCATTTCGCGGGGATCGCATCGGGGAGTTGACGCGTCGGTACCAGGAGGCGGCGAGCCACTTGTCGTACGCGCGCGCCTACTTTCCCGATCACGACGTAACGGTGTATCTCAACGCGCTGGTTGCGCGCGCCCATTTGGCGGTGTATGGGAAACGGGGGGGTCAATGGCGATCGGTGGGCCGCTTCCTCGCCGCAGACTTTCCGGCTGCGGTCCGTTCCTGCGGCGCTTTCTTTGCCCTGTCATGGTTGATCATGCTGAGCGGCATGGCCGTCGGGTTTATCGCGGTTCTGTTGTCGCGCAACTCACTGTACGCGTTTTTGCCGGCCAGTTTTGTCCATCTGTTTCATCCGTCTGCGGCCGGGCCGCACGTTGTGAACGCGCCGCTCATGGCAAGCTCAATCATGTCGCATAACATCGAGGTGACGGTTCTCTCGTTTCTCGGCGCCTTTACGCTCGGCCTGTTCACCGTTTATGAGCTGTATTTCAACGGATTGCTGCTGGGCGCCCTCGCAGCCCTCTTTTTGCGCGACCATCGTTCACTCATGTTTTGGTCCCTGATCCTGCCTCACGGATGCATTGAACTGACCGCGATTTCCATCGCTGGAGCCGCAGGCCTGTCTGTGGCCTACCGTCTGCTTGTTCCTGGTCGGCTGACACGGCGCGAGAGTTTCCGGACGGCGGCTCTGATCGGCGCGCGTCTGCTCGCCGGCACCATGGTTATGCTTGTCATCGCGGGTACGATCGAGGGGTTTCTGACGCCCTCCGCGTTGGCCATCGGTTTCAAATATGCATTTGCCGCGGGCACCGCCGTGCTCCTGATCGTGTATTTTTCTCTTGCTGGAAGACGCGGTCTATCCCGCCGCTCACACTTGACGGGATAGACTCCGCCGCTGCGCACCGGCGATGTGTGGGGGTTTCCGGACAGGGCGGACGAAGCGATGAACGGAGTTGGCATCTGGGAGTTCTAACGTCTTCTGGAGGAGGGCGCCTGTGCTTAGGGCAGAACATTTACACAAGGAATTCGGTTCAAATGTGGCCGTAGACGACGTGACACTGTCGTTGCGGGAAGGTGAACTGTTCGGGTTCTTGGGTCCAAACGGAGCGGGAAAGACCACCACCATCCGGCTGATGACAGGGCTGCTCACACCAAGCAGCGGGCGCGTGTGGGTTGGCGATGCGGATCTACAGCGGGAACCGATCGCGGCCAAACGATTGCTGGGCTATGTGCCTGACCGGCCGCTCGTGTACGAAAAACTGACGGGTCGGGAATTCGTCCGCTTTATGGCGGCGCTCTATGAGTTGCCCAAAGGAGCGGAGGCGATTGCCGAGAAATGGTTCGCCGACTTTGATCTGCTGGATGCAGCCGACAGTCTGATCGCCACCTATTCGCATGGTATGAAGCAGAAAATTTCTTTGATCGGTCAACTTGTTCATCGCCCAAAGGTGCTGTTGCTTGACGAACCGACAGTCGGTCTGGATCCAAAGGGAGCAAGAACGCTGCGCAACGCCTTGCGGCAGTTTTGCGACGAAGGCCTGACGATTCTGATATCCACCCACCTGTTGCCCGTGGCGGAGATGATGTGCGACCGCGTTGGGATCATGGACAAGGGCAGACTGATTGCACAGGGAACGATCCCCGAGTTGCAGAAAGTATATCAGACGGACGCAGGGCTGGAAGATCTGTTCTTGCGGCTGACAGACGACGGAAAAGGGGATGCGTCAGATTGGACCTGATGTCTGATGTCCGCCGCGCAGGCCGCATCGTTCGCTGGGAACGAATCGTTGCGAAACGCACGTTCACCACTGGGAGTGTGCGGCGTGTATTGGGCTTTGTGTTTATCGCGATATTCTTTGTCTCGATGGCGCTCGCCACAGTGGCTCCATTCTTCGCGGGCCGCGAGAGCGAAGGCGCGCGCAATGACTTTCTCTTCATGCTGTCGCTCTTTGGAGGGGCGTTCCTGCTCTACATGCAGATGTTGCTGATGTATAACAGGATTGTGATCGCCAGTTCGGAGTTATTGCTGACAGCGCCCATCAATGGCAGAACCGTTCTGATGGCGCGAGTGGCGGGGGGCTTTCGATTGTCCCTGTTGTACGCAGCGGCGGGACTGCCTCTGGTGATCGCGTACGGCATGGCCTCTCACGTTCTTGCTGTGTATTATCCGCTGGCCGTTCTGTTCCTGGTCCTTGAAAGTGTGATGATCACGGCGCTGTCTCTTGTTATCGTCATGCTCCTGATGGTGGTCCTGCGACGCAAGATCTCCAGGGATTTCCTGGCTGTTGTCAGTTCTGTGCTGGCGGCGGCTATCTTTATAGCTCCGCGCCTGTTCGCATTTGGGCGCATGGGCGCTGCCATGTCGGGTCAGTTTTGGCAAGGAGCAGCTTTTTACGTATTGCCTTTTATGTGGTTTGCCCGAGGATTGATTGCGCTCTCCGGAGGCGCCGCTGTCACCGTCCTGTATGCTGTGCTCTCGCTGTTGGTCACCGGCGCATCGCTGGCGCTCAGTCTATGGATCGGTCAGCGATCCTTGCATGAACGGCTGACGCGCATGACGGATGAAAAGGATGTGCAGAGACGCCGGAAACGGCGCGCGGCGCCCGCCCGCAGTCCGGCGGGGGCAACTCTTGCGGCCATGGACCAGACTCACGCAGCCGTGGACCGAATGCAGGCACCCGCGAGCCCAACGCGGGCAACGATGAACGAGATACAGACAGCCATGGACCAGACTCATGCGCCCGGGGGCCAAGCCTGGACGACAGTGAAAGAGACACAGGACGCCGAGAACTCGATGCAGCCACTCGTGAGCTCGGCGCGGGATCGTGCGAGGACAAGGTGGAGGATCCCCGCGGCCGTGCTCGCCATCGGCAAAAAAGATCTGTTGCGCCTGAAAAGGACCCCGGGGGATCTGGTGAGCTATCTCTTTCCGACGATCTATCTGCTCTATTTCCTCTTGCAGCCTTCTTCTTCGGCCGGTCAGTCCATTATTGCGCTTGTGCCGTTGTTTCTGCTCGTTCTCACGAGTACGATGGGACGCATTCCAATCGCCAGTTTTGGCATCGAAGGGGAGCAGATCTGGATTTACATGCAGTCGCCTGTCACTGTCAACCGGCTCATCGGAGGCAAATGGCTGTACAGTTCGATTCCCACATTTCTCTGGTGGGAACTGCTGGCCATTCTACTCGGTGTTCTCAGAGCGGCCTCCCATCCGCTGATCGGCGTCCTGATGGTCACCGGACTGTGGCTGGTGCCGAGCGCCACCGCGCTGACGCTGCCCTTTGCCGTACACGGCGCGGCGTTCAAGGCGCGCCGGGTCGGCCAGAGAAATGTCTATGTGACGCGGGCGTCAGGATTCTATTTGCTTGTCTTACTGCCTTATCTGCTGGTGCAGTCGGCGGCTGCCGCAGTGGCCAGCCTGCCCTTTCTTCCCCTATCGCTGTCCCTCGGTTGGCTGACGTCCGGCGACCCGGTGTGGCGCGTCGCAATCGGACTTGGCGTCTCCCTTCTCTTGGCCGTCGCGGCGTCGTTCGTCGGTTGGTCCATGAGCACGGAGGCATGGCGATCAAAGATCGTGTTGCTCCTGCAAGCGGGCAGTCTCGACTGAGCGGCGTGAGGGTCTATTGCGTCTGCTTCCAGGCCATGTCCAATTCTTTGAGCACGTCCAGCGCCGGCTGCGTCGACGCCCAATCAGTGAGCGTCTCATGGCGGCCGCGCATTCGCTCCTGTCCTTCCTGGATCACCTGCTGCACCAGCCGCTGCGCGAGAAATATCCGCCGACTGTCCTGCAGGCGAGATTCTCTGGCCAAAAATGCGGTCACCAGTTCGCGGGTGCGATCAGAACAGCAAGATGCCAGTTGCCTGGCCTGATGTGCGACAGAGGTGGACGCGACGGGCGCCTCAGCCGTCTCGGCCGCTGCGGGATGTCGAGATTTGTCCCGGCGTCGGCTTCGCTGCGGGGAAGCGGAGCGATGCGATAGGAAGGCTGCCCGGCGGTCTATGATGACGACCGTTCCCGCCGCCAGGTCTCCCAGTCGCTGTTCGCGCTTTGTCAAGAGCATGCACACCATGCCTATCAGATATCCCGTCGGAAGGAAATCGACGATTCGTACGATGTTTCGCACCAATGCGGAAAAAAAACTGATGGACTGCCCCGAATAACTGACCACGCGCAGCTTGGTCAGTCGCTTGCCCGGAGTCTGACCACCCCACAATCCCTCAAACAGCACATAATAAAACAGAGGCAAGAAGACCAGGAGCAGAATATAAAGCGCGATCTCATAGTTGACGGGTGTTGTCATGCCTGATAAAACAAGGGCATGCCCTGTTCCGGCGCGGCTCGCCGCAAACAGGCCCACCAGCAGCAGGATGTAGCATAACAGCAGGAAGCAGGCGTCAATCAATGTGGCGATGGCCCGACTCCCTATCCCCGCGATCTTCCATTCTAAAGTCGTCTGTTCGGGCGTGACAATCGATAGAGTCCGTTCCATGGTTCCGGGAAGAGGCCTCCTTGTTAGGATGATGCGTCAGGAACGGCGAGTATTTTTATAGCGCGCGTACGCCCTGGCCACATCCGGCAATAGCTCCGTTTTGGTTTCCACAACATCAATCCCCTGGGTCGCCAACTGCTCCTTGTATTTGCGCCGTCCATTCAGCAAACTGGCGGCCGCTCCCGCGACAGTCGCCTCCACGACACTCCTGATCGGCGTAATCACGGCGCCTTCGAGAGCCTCATCGGTAAACGTCGCCACCAGACAACTGTGACGTCGCTCCAGAATGGCAATTCTGCGCAAGAACAGGTCATTGGCGGCGAGATCCGTCAAATCGGAGAACAACAGCAACAGCGATCTGCGCTTATATTGGGAAAATACGATGTCGATCAGCGTATGCACACCGGTGTATACAGGGTGAGGCGATACCGTAGACAGGGAGCGCACAAGCTCCTGGATTCCGGCTTCGCCCTTCACCTTGCGAACATGTGCGTGAACGCGATCAGAATAGGCGATCGCGCTGACTTCGTCACCGTTTTTAAGCGCTCCCCCAGCCAGCAATAACGCGGTCTCAAGCGCCAGATCCAGCCGCGTCTTTCCGCCCTGCTGGATTACGCCCATGCTGCGGCCGCAGTCGATGGCAAGAATGATGTGCTGTCCGCGTTCGGGCTGATACATATTTTTCATCGGGAATCCCTTGCGGGCCGTCGCGTGCCAATTGATATGGCGCGGGTCATCGCCGACAGCATAATTGTCAATGTGGGAAAATTCGGTCTGCCCGGACCCCATGCGCCGCAGATGGGAACCCTCGCGCAGCAGCACCTGGTCCAGAGCCGCCTGTCGCTCTGAAGTCACGCGCAAGTCGGGCCACACTGTCACCGTCTCCTGGGCCTCAGTGCGATACTGGCGGCACATGAGACCGCAGCGGCCAAACAGTCTGACATGGATGTCGCCAAACGCGGCGGAGCCTCTTTGCAGAGGTCTGAGATCATAGGCCACCGTCGTCTCTCCCGTGGGCAAGAGCGCCTCGCGTGTATCGGACTCCGCCTCCGTCAAGGGGGGCAGATCGTCTCTGATGCGCGCCCGTCGCAAACCGGCTGCATTTGCCGCAGCGCGGCCGCTGTCTGCGATCACGACGCGAACATAAATCTGCGCGGGGGCGCTCACCTGCAGACGCGGCACGGACCGACTGGCGGATACTTCCGCGAGCCGGGG
>JAJYTO010000311.1 GCA_021793015.1 Bacillota bacterium | reverse complement strand
TCCGACAGCGCGCCTTGCGCAATCACTTCGCGAATGACCCGGTGAATCATCAGGTCCGGATAGCGCCTGATCGGACTGGTAAAATGGGAGTAATACTCGGCCGCCAGGCCGAAATGGCCCAAACTCTCCGCCGCGTAGCGAGCCTGTTTGAGAGAACGCAGCATCACATGGCTGACCACCACTTCCTCCGCCCTTCCCCGCACACGCTGGAGCAGATCCTGAAGGGCGCGCGGATGAATGTTTCCGGCTGCCTTCAGATGGTACCCGAAGTTGTGGACAAATTCGTTCAACGCCGTCATTTTTTCGAGCGTCGGCGGTTCGTGGACACGGTAAAGAAACGGCACCTCCATCCAGAAAAAATGCTCTGCGACCGTTTCATTTGCGGCCAACATAAACTCCTCAATCATCATCTCCGCGACACCGCGTTCACGCTGAACGATGTCCAGGGGCTTGCCCCATTCGTCGACCCTGATCTTGGTCTCCGCGAAATCGAAGTCGATGGCTCCCCGCGCCATGCGACGTTCGCGCAGCCGCTGCGCGAACGTTTCCATTTCGAAAAACATGGGCGCAACACTCTGATACCGCTCGGCCAACTCTGCATCCGTTCCGGCGAGAATGTCGCGCACGGCCCCGTACGTCATGCGCTCAGCGGAGCGGATCACCGACGGATATATTTCGTGTCGAACCAGTTCGAGGCTCGGCGACCACTCCATGTCGCAGGTCATCGTGAGACGATCCACGTTCGGATTCAGTGAACAGATCCCGTTTGACAGGCGCGGCGGCAGCATCGGTATCACCCGGTCGATGAGATACACGCTTGTGCCGCGGCTCTGCGCCTCCCGATCCAGAGCGGATCCCGCCCGTACATAGTAGGATACGTCCGCGATGTGCACACCAAGCAGATAGTTTCCATTGGGCAATTTCTTGAGTTGGACCGCGTCATCCAGATCCTTGGCGTCAGGGCCGTCGATCGTGACAACCATCTCCCCGCGCAGGTCCCTGCGTCCCTCCAGATCAGTCGCGAAAAGCGTATCCGGGATGCGTTCCGCTTCCTGCAGGACATCGTCGGGAAATGTTAGCGGCAGTCCGTATTTGCGTACGATCGACAGGATATCGACCCCCGGGTCATTGGGGAACCCAAGGACCTCGATCACCTTGCCGCTCGCGCTCTGCCTCTCCACCGTGGGATACTCGGTGATCTCCACAACGACCTTTTGCCCGTCCACCGCGCCCTCAAGATCTTCACCCGCCACAAATACATCCTGCGTCAGATGCTTGTCGTCCGGCTTCACGAATCCATAGCCGACATGTGTTGCCAGCACGCCCACAACCGTATGATGGGCGCGTTTCAACACGCGAATGATTTCGCCCTCTTGCCGCGCGCCGCCCGCTCCCTTCTGCGGCCGCACCAGCACCCGATCGCCGTCCATGCCGTCCGCGAGATCAGCGGCGGCAATATACACATCAGGCAGGGAGCGGTCCACGGGAACCACAAAACCGAAGCCGCGCGCCTTTACCTCAAGGCGTCCTACAACCAGATCCATCCGCTCCGCCACGCCATACCGGTCCGTGCGCGTACGCACGATCACGCCTTCCTCTTCCATGCGAGCGAACAATTCCTTTAACCAGGCGCTGTCAGGGGCGCCGAGCACCCCGAAAGCCTCCGCCAATTCCGCAAAGGTCAGCGGGCGATAGGCTTTTTCGCGCATAAATTCGAGTACCGCCTTTTCTTCCACCACACTAAGACTCCCCTTCAATCCGGCGGATGAAGGATAACGCATCCGCCCAGACCTCTTTGCGGTCCACATCAATCGGCAACATGTGCCCAGACCGCTCATACCATCTGATCTCCTTGCTGTCCGCGCCGACATGGTCATAGATGTACTGTGCGCTCGCCGGCCGCACAGTCATGTCGCGGCGTGACTGTTGCACGAGAAGCGGCGTCCGCAGAGAAGCGAGCTCATCCCTGACGATATTGCGCAGTCTGGTCAAACTGTTCACAGCGCGCAGCGGCGTTGCGTCGTACCCGCCAAGATACTGGCTGATGTCCGGGCTGCGCGTGGATCGATCTTTGAATACAGGTTTGAAAATACCGATCACGGGCGCCAACCGCGTTCCCCAATGGGCAAAGTAAATAGGGGTGCATACGCTCACGACGCCAGTCACCTTATAACGACTCGCCAGATAGAAGGCGATCAACCCTCCCATGGAGTGTCCGATCAGGATGATGCGCTCTGTCCACGGAGCAAGATCCATATACGCGTTGTACGCAGACTGAATCCAGTCGGCGTAGCCGGTGCGATTCATCTCCTCCACAGTACTGCAGTGACCCGCCAGAATGGGCACGGCGACCGAATACCCCTCCTGCGCAAGATGCTCCGCGAGTGGGCGCATCTCCCCTGGGGATCCCGTGAACCCATGAATCAGCAGCACACCCGTGCGGCCGCCTTTATGCAGATACGCTTCCCGATTTCGTTCCCGAGTCTGCATCAGCGCCCTCCCATCTGGTTGTGGATGTAATCTTTACAAGTATCACACCATAAATGCGCACGCGACGCAAACGATGAGGGATCTGCGAGGCAAACGAGAGAGGGCCGCGAGGCAAATGAGGGAGGAACGGGAGACACATTCCCGCTCGCAGGAAAAGGGTGACTGCCTTCATTCGCTATACACCCTAACGCAAAACGACTGCCCGCGCGATCGAGCCTACGCAAAAACAGTGCTGACGCATGAGTTCGGGTTGGTGGAACCGGGTGGACCGTCACTCCTGTCCGCAGGATACAAAGAATGAGGTTTGTTGCTTCTGGAACGGGGCGCACCCTGTGTGGGGGAC
>JAJYTO010000067.1 GCA_021793015.1 Bacillota bacterium | reverse complement strand
AGGCTCGCCGCCGTGAGGTTCTGCGCCGTCGTCAGCAGGCTCGCCGCCGTGAGGTTCTGCGCCGTCGTCAGCAGGCTTGCCGCCGTGAGGTTCTGCGCTGTCGTCAGGAAGCTCGCAGCCGTGAGGTTCTGCGCCGTCGTCAGCAGGCTTGCCGCCGTAAGGTTCTGCGCCGTCGTCAGCAGGCTCTCCGCCGTCAAGTTCTGCGCCGTCGTCAGAAAGCTCGCCGCCGTCAGGTTCTGCGCCGTCGTCAGGAAGCTCGCCGCCGTCAGGTTCTGCGCCGTCGTCAGAAAGCTCGCCGCCGTGAGGTTCTGCGCTGTCGTGAGCAGGCTCGCCGCCGTCAGATTTTGAGTTGTCGTCAAAAGAGACGCAGCATTGGTCTGCGACACCTGCGTCAGCAGTTGCGAAGGAACTTCCGAAAATACCTTAAAATTTGCCATACTAGCCCTCCCTCCTTACAGTCGGATGGTACACGGTATTGCAAACACCCGGAGAACGCATTCGACAGCGGTCCAGTTTTACTAAAAATAGGCTTGCATCCGGGGCGACCGCCCATGAGCAGTCAGATTCAGCGACATAAGATAGGAAAAAACCTGGAGGGATTGTTCCTCATGCCTTCCGTCTCGCTCTGCATGATCGTCCGCGATGAAGAGTCCTCTTTGTCCGCTTGCCTGCAAAGCGTTTGCGGCGCCGTGGATGAAATCGTCATCGTGGACACCGGCTCCAGCGATCGCACCCTGGAAGTCGCCAAACAGTACGGCGCACGCTGCTATTCGATAGACTGGGAGCATGATTTTGCCGCAGCGCGCAACGTGAGCCTGAGTCATGCGACGAAGGATTTCATTCTTGTGCTGGATGGGGATGAAGTGTGGTTGCCGGAAAGCTCGGCGGCGCTTCGCCGGGCGCTGCTCGCGCACCCCGGCGCCGGCGGTTTTTTTGTCCACGTTCACAATCAAACCGACGCGGACGACATAGAAGAAACCGAAGTGTCGCTTAACGTGCGCCTCTTTCGCAATCAACCGGAATACCGCTTTTCAGGCGCATTGCACGAGCAGATCGCAGAAACCATTCTTGCGGGCCCGACAGGGGGTGTCCTAGTCGATTCGCAGATCAATATTCTGCACCTGGGTTATATGAAGCGCACCGTGGAAGAGAAGCAAAAGAAGCAGCGAAACCTCCAGATTGCCTTAAAAGAGTTTGAAGCACACCCAGGAGACGGTTTTCGCGCCTTCAACCTCGGCGTGGAGTACGTCCGCCTGAAGGACTGGGAAAAAGCCCTCGCAACCTTCGAATGGGCCAATGGCTGGCGCGCGCCCGATGCGCTGTGGGTGCCCCGCTTCTACAAGATCTTCGTTTCCGCGTTGATGCAATACGGCAAATGGGAACGCGCGCAAGAGCTTCTGAACGAAGCGCTGGACATGTTCCCAGACTATACAGACTTGCACTACCTGCAGGGGGTGGCCCATTATCAGCGGCAAGAGTGGGCGCATGCGCTGCATCGTTACGCGCGCTGCATTGAAATGGGCGATCCACCGATTCCCCCTTACACCGTGGAGAAAGGGATTTCCACGTATCGCTCGTATTTTGCCATGGGCCAGGTGTACCAGATCGTCGGAAAAATCGCGGAAGCGGCCGCATCCTATCGTGAAGCGTTTCAGCTGAACCCCCAATTTTCGCAGTCGTATCTGCGCTTCGCCACGCTTTTATTAAAGGAGAGCGCGGACTCCGGAACCCTGGATTACTTGGCCGAGGTCGCAGAGTCCGCGGGAGAAGACAGTCCTGTTCTTGTGGGCATGGCATTGGCGGCGACTCATCATTTTGCCCGTGCGCAAACGTATTTGGAATCAGCGGCCCATACTGAACGGGTCGCCGAACACCTCGCCCTCGCGTACGCCTGCCTGAACGAACCGGAAAAATTGCGCCGATTGCTCGCGCGCCATGACCGGGACGGCGCACTCAGGGCGCGAATACACCGCTATTTGCTGGAACAGGGGTTGCAGATCGTGCAAGGCGGTCTGGAGCGCTTCCCGGATTCGACGACCCTGCTCGAAATCAAATCAGACTACGAGAAGTGGATCTCATGAGCAGGTTGACCCTGTGCATGATCGTTCGCGATGAGGCGGGCATGATCGAACGATGCCTCGGCAGCGTTCGCGAGATCGTCGACGAGATGATCATCGTCGACACCGGATCGACGGACGGCACCGTCGCGCTCTGCGAATCTTTTGGCGCCGCTGTGTTCCCCTTCGCGTGGCGGGAAGATTTTTCGCAAGCGCGCAATGATGGGCTTGACAAGGCGACGGGCGACTGGATTCTGGTGCTGGACGCCGACGACGAAATCGGCGAAAACGACAGGGGCCGGATTCGTCCCTTGATGGACAATGGCAAGGCGGACGCCTATCACTTCATCACGGAAAACTGGGTCGGAGACGGCGACAATCCGTCCGTGCTCAATTACGCGCAACTGCGGATGTTTCGCAATCGGCCGGAGTTTCGCTACGAAGGGGCCATCCATGAACGAATGCCGTCCGTCTCCCGCGTGGGCAGCCTCATGGTTCCGATTCGAGTGATCCACCGCGGCTATCTGGATGATGTGGTCGCAAGGAAACGAAAAATCGAACGCAACATGGGCATTCTGAAGCAAGAACTGGAACACAGCCAGAATGATCCGGCGCTCCTGTTTTACATGGGAAACGAGTTGTTGCGAGCGAACCGCTTGCGGGAGGCCTTGCCCTATTTCACGCAGGCGGCGCAAGCGTTGGCCCTGCCGTCCAATGCCGCCTGCTGGCTGCCCGAGTTGCCCTCCAAACACGCGTTTTGCCTGTGGCATACGGGCGATCCGCAAGCGGCGTTGGAAGTGCTGGAGAAAGCCTTGCAAAAGACCCCCGAATACACCGACTTACGACTGCAGATGGGGAGCATTTTGCTGGAACAACGCGCGTTCAACCAAGCCCGTCAAGCGTTCGCAACATGCCTGGAGTTCGGCGAGACGCCAGCGCATTTCCCGTCGCAGGCAGGAAGCGGAACGTTTGTACCCTCGTTCTTCCTGGGCATGATGAGGCTCGAAGAAGGGGATATAGACGTCGCCGCAAGGCATTTTCAGCATAGCATGGAGATGAACCTGGATTACAAACCGGCTCTGGCGCAGCTATGCCTGTGTCATTGGCTCCGCCGCGACTACGCGGCGGCCCGTCAACTGCTCGCCGAGGTGGAGGCTGCGGCCGCCGATCCGGCATGGATTCGCTTTCTCAGCCATTTGAACGAGGCCCTGATGACCAAAACGATGACCGCCGATCTCTGTGAGGAACGCCGTCTTCCGGCCCTGCTTCACTCTCTGGCCGCTCTTGCCGGTTTCGGCCACACCGCGGAAGTGGCCCAACTGGTGCTGCAGCTTCCGAATCGCGGGATGGAAACAGTTCGCCAAGAGGCGTGGAGCTACGAACGACTGGCCGGATTCTGGCTCAACGCGATTCGCTGTTTGCAGGAGGTGTGACGATGGGCTTGCTGACCGCGTGTTTGATCGTCCGCGACGAAGCTGATTTCCTGGCTGACTGCTTGGCCAGCGTGCGCCGTCTGACGGACGACATCGTCGTCGTGGACACAGGGTCCCGCGACCGCACCCCCGTGATCGCCAGGGAATTCGGCTGCAGAGTCTATGCTCTCCCTTGGCAAGATGATTTCAGCGCGGCCCGCAACAACGCATTAAGCCACGCCCGCGGCGACTGGGCGCTCTGTCTGGACGCGGACGAACAGGTTCGCCTGCTGTGCAGTCGCGAAGAACTCGCGACATTTCTCATGACCACCCCTTCCCAGGCACTCAAAACCGTCATCCGCAGTTACGTCGGATCTGCCGCAAACCCGGCTGCGGTGATTCGCGACGCCCGCATCGCCCTCTTTCGCACGGACCCTGCGATCCGCTTCAGGCGCCGCGTGCACGAAGACATCACAGAAAGCCTGGCGCGCCGTTACGGCCAGGATCTGAATGTCGGCGGGGCGCCCTTGGAAATTGAGCATTTCGGATATCTGGACGCTGTCGTCCAGAAGCGCGCAAAACGACAGCGCAACATCCGCCTGTTGCAGTTGGATGTCCAGGAGAACGGTTCAACCCCTTGGAGCGATTATTGTTTGGGCACGGAATGGCTCGGGTGCGAACGATGGAGCGACGCCGCGACACTTTTCGAGCGCGTCGTGAATTTTGCGCCGGACGCGCCATTTTGGGAACTGGCTGCGTATTCGCTCGCCTTTTGCCACTTGCAACTGCTCCAATTCGACGGCTGCGCGCGTGTGTGCGAACTCGCGCTGGAGCGAGACGGGTCAGATCTTGCGAGGCCATTTTCCACATTGCGGGCCACGGCGGTGTGGAAAAGCAAACGCGACCTCGCCGATCTGCTCGGCAGCGTACGAGATTCAACCGATCTGGCGCGTGAAGATTATGAGGCGTGTTCGCAGCGATACGTCGAGCTGTTCCGGCAACTGTGGCCGCAAATAGGCGCGGATGCGCAAGAAAGCGGGGCGCCCTCATGACGTTCGCCAACATGGAGGATCTATGGTTTATCCGCTTGCAAACGAGCCTTCTCTGTCGGACGGTGCAACATGAGGCCGACCAGACCGCGCTCATCGACTGGCTGTTTGACATTGACCGACGTGTTAGGGCTCCATTTTACATTGTGCACGAATGGTGCTGTTCGCTGGAACAACCCGTGCGCTGCGTGGAGGAGATCCAGATTGTCGACCCGGACGGCGATGTGGAAGCCTATCTTCGCCTGTCTCCCTTCCTGGTGGGGCACCGATTCTGGGATACCATCCGGAATTACTGGGAGATATCAGACTTCGCTCCTGACAAAAGCGGATCTTATGAAATCCGCACCGCCCTCCTGGACGCCGACACCGATGAGTGCCTGTTTCAGCAGATCGACCCGTTGCGCGTCGTCTAGTCAGGGGACATGTGATAAAGTCCGCACGGCAGTGCGCCTGCCGAAATTTGGTTTATCACATGTCCCCTGGATGGGCGCTTCACGACGGTTGCAGCAACCCAGCATATAAAATTGGAGGAACGAGACATGAAGCCTGAAGTCGCCGCTATGCTGCAGCCGTTGACCAGCATCATCATTCCCGTCTACAACCAATGGGCGTATACCCGACAGTGCATAGACAGCATCCGCCGTTTCACCCTCTGTCCTTATGAACTCATCGTCGTCGACAACGGATCCAGCGACGAAACGACGTCCGAACTGCGCGCCGATGGGGAAGTGAAACTGATTGCCAATCCAGCGAACTTCGGATTCCCCAAAGCGTGCAATCAAGGGATGGCAGCGGCGCGGGGAGAGCAGTTTGTCATCCTGAACAATGACGTGGTCGTCAGCCACAACTGGCTCGACAATCTCTTGAATTGCTTGCACAGCGATCCCAGTCACGGGGCCGTGGGTCCCGTCTCCAATTTCGTCTCCGGCGTTCAATTGCATCCCGGATCGTACACGTCGATGGAGGAAATGCAGCAATTTGCGCGCGAACACAACCAGCCGAATCCATCCAAATGGTTCTACACGCTGCGGCTAGTGGGATTCTGTCTGTTGATCCGGCGGAGCGTCTATGAGGAACTCGGCGGATTTGATGAAGATTTCGGCCGGGGCAATTTCGAGGACGACGATTACTGCCTGCGCATCCGGCGCGCCGGGCGCCGTCTGGTTGTCGCGGGTGACACGTTCGTCCATCACTACGGCAGCGTCAGCCAACGGGTCGACCCGGACTATGGCGACTTGTTGCAGGCGAATCTGCAACGGTTCCTGTCAAAATGGGGCATAAACCCCCAGTACAGTCTGTGGACGCGGGAAGATCTGGCGGAACTGGTTCCGCCAGACGCGGCTCGCGTGCTGGATGTCGGGTGCGCCTGCGGCGGGCTGGGCCTGACGTTAAAGAACCGCGGCGTCGGCCATGTCGCGGGGATCGAATACGATGAACGCGCGGCCATTGACGCACGTACGGTGCTCGACGAGGTGTGGATTGGCGACGCGGGCGCATTGAAACTGCCCCATCCCCCCGGGTGGTTTGACACGCTGGTGTTCGCCGATGTCCTTGAACATCTGGCAGACCCCCTCGCCGCGCTGCGCCACTTGACCTCCTATCTGAAACCGGGCGGCCGCGTCGTCGCGTCGATTCCGAACGTCGGCCATGCCAGCGTTCTCAAAGGACTTCTGGAAGGATGCTGGACGTATCAGGAGTCCGGAATCCTGGACAGGACCCATCTGCGTTTTTTCACGCTGCTGGAGATCGCGCGACTGTTTGAACAGGCGGGACTGCACATCGAGTTCATCGGAATGGTCCAGGACGCCGCCCCCGACCTGGACATGTTGTGCGAGGAGTTGGAACATCTCGGCGCCAAACTGGGACTCCAGTCGTTTGGCCCCGATTTTGGCGATCGCTGCAAAACAGTACAATACTATATCCGCGCCGCAAAAGTCTCCTGAGTGGTCGCCGCAGCACGTGCATGGACGCCGACGCAGGGGCGCCTGGATTAAACCCTGCGCGCTGCGCCCTCATATGCGCCTCGTGTGCGCCATCGCGCCCGTGGCCGCCCTCTCTTGGGCGACAGGTGCAACGTCGACGCATCAATGTCGCATCACAGCCCGGCAATTCAATCAATATTGTGCTTATTTGATGATTGACTATTGACTAAAAATGATCTTTTCGATAATATTCAGTCATAGGAGGTGAATAATTTGATCATAGCGCGCCAAAGGGCTATCCTTGACATTCTCGCGGACAATCAACTGGCGACGGTGGAGGAACTCTCGATCCAATTGCATGTTTCGGAGGCCACGGTCCGTCGAGATCTGATGTCTCTGGAAAACAAGGGTCTCATCAACCGCACCTGGGGTGGCGCCACACCGGCGTCCAGTGTGGCGTTTGAGCCTTTTGTGCACGAACGGTCCAAGAACAATCAGGCCGAGAAACAGGCGATCGCCCGTACTGCGGTCGAGATGATCCAGGAGGGTGAAGTGATTGCGCTGGACGTCGGCAGCACGTGTATGGAAGTGGCGAAATTGCTCGGCCGCTTCAGGCGCATTACCGTCTTTACCAATAGTTTGCTGACGGCGCACATTCTCGGCGGGTCAAGCTTTACCGTCCATGTGGTGGGCGGCCGCATGCGTTTGGGGGAATTCTCACTGGTGGGGCCTGTGGCCAGAGAGAACATCCAACGATTCCATTACGACAAATTTTTTATGGGAGTGGCCGGATTCGACCTGAATCAAGGACCGACCGACTACAACGTGGATGATGTGGAAGTCAAGCAGTGCTTCCTGGAGCAGGCGAAGCAGCGCATTGCGCTGGTGGATCACAGCAAGTTTGGCCGCGTCTCGCTCGCCGCCATCTGTGGTGTGAGTTCGCTGACCGATGTCATTTCGGACAACCATATTGCGCCGGACCACAGAAGTGAGTTGGAGGCCCGGGGAATTCGCGTCTCGATCGGCGATATCAACGATGAAGCAGTCAAGAAATAGGGGGCGCAGCCTATGTGGACCGAAAGCGTTTTTTCTACGGACAAGTGTATCATCGGCATGATTCACGTACCGCCGTCACCAGGTTCTCCTTTGTATGACGCGGCCGCCGGCATCGGACGGTTGGTGGATTCGGCGCGTTCCGACCTGCGAGCTTTGCAGGACGGCGGGATCGATGCGGTCATGTTCTGCAATGAAAATGACCGTCCCTATGAGCTTGCGGTCGGCCCTGAAACCGTCAGCGCGATGGCGGCGCTGATCGGGCAATTGAAACAGGAAATTCGCGTGCCATTCGGTGTAGACATCCTCTGGGATCCAGTCTCGGCCATCGCGATCGCCCATGCAACGGGCGCCGCTTTTGTACGCGAGGTCTTCACAGGTTCGTACGCGAGCGACATGGGGGTGTGGAACACAAACGCCGCACGGGCGCTGCGCTTTCGCAAGCAAATCGGGGCCGATGTGAAATTGCTCTTCAACGTAAACGCGGAGTTTGCTTCTTCATTCGACCAACGGCCACTGGCCAGTCTGGCCAAATCGGTGGTTTTCAGCAGCATACCCGACGGAATTTGCGTGTCGGGACCCATGACGGGAAGCGAAGTGAACGTTGACCATCTGGGGATTGTCAGAGACGCGGTTGGCCGCGTCCCCATCTTCGTCAACACCGGCGTGCGCAAGGAAAACGTTCGCGAGAAATTGCGGCATGCGGACGGATGCATCGTGGGAACGGGGCTCAAGTACGACGGCGTCACCTGGAACAACGTGGATCCCGTGCGTGTGAAAGAAATGATGGCAGAAGTCGAGGACTTCAGAAAGACGGCAAAACCGCTGGTCTGAGCAGGGTTTGGGCAGCATGTCCGACAGGACCGGAACTTGCCGCCGAGCCTGTCCTTCCACACCCTGGATCTGGTCAAGTTTTGGGCCAAAATATCTGAAAAGGGGGAAAAGTCATGAGCCAGAACGAGCAGCAAATGTTTGTTCGAAACGCCACCGGATTGGTCCGCGAACTGAGTCCATTTGACGCGTTTAACCTGGTCTTCTCCGCCGTGCTGATACCCGTCGGGATCTCGCAAACGCTCGGCTTTGCGCCAGCCGCGTTTCCCGGCAGCAATGTCATGGTCGCGTACGTTTTGGCGGGAATCCTGATGTTCTTCTTCGGTTGGGTGTATCTCAGTCTGACGATTGCGATGCCGCGATCCGGCGGCGACTATGTATGGGTCAGCCGCATACTTCACCCGTCCATCGGCTTTGTCACCAACGTTTCTCTGACGTTCGTCTTTCTGACCTGGATCTCATTCAACTTTACGACGATGCTCAGCTATTTCGCTCCTGCCGCATTCTATGTCTTTGGCGCATCGAAAGCGACGATCGGCGCCATTTCAAGTACGACGTCGCAGATCGTCGTTTCCACGATCCTCACGATTCTGTTTGCCTACCTGATGTCGATGGGCACGCGGAGGGTGGCGCTCTACATGAGGGTCCTGTTCTGGATCGTGTGGATCGGCATGGGTCTTTGGATCATTGGTCTGCTGACAACAGGTGGAGCTGCTTTCGCATCCAACTTCCAGTCCATGACAGGCGTTTCCACCGCGCAAATTGTGGCTCTGGCTCAGCAGAATGGCTATCATGCCAGTTCGGCAATCAACTGGGGAATGACATTTCTCGCCATGATTTTCGCTCTCCAGACACTGACCGGCTTCCAGTGGACAGGCTATTTCGCAGGTGAAATCCGCAATGTCCGCAAGACGGCGACGACTTCCATCATCGGCGGACTGATCGCCGCGGCGCTTCTCTACATCATCGGCAGCGGCCTGGTCTACAAGGCGTTCGGTTACAATTTTTTCAATGCGTTGACATATCTCGGATTCAACGCGTCCGGCAAACTGCCGCCGTCTGTGCAGTACGTGCTGCCGGCATTGACCAAATATATGGTGCTGCCGTTTCTGCTCAAAGCGTACGTCTCCCTCTCATTCCTGCTGGCCATCCTGTGGTGGACGCCGACCGGCTTCATGCTCGGAACGCGCAATCTGTTTGCCTGGGCGTTCGACCGTCTGCTGCCGCAGTCACTGGCGGATGTCAGCGAACGATTCCATTCACCGGTCAAAGCCATTGTTACGATCGCGGTCGTTGTGGAGATCCTAAACGTCCTGAACGTGTACGCGGGCTTGTCGGCGTTCCTGGTGAACATCATTGCCGTCATGTCGCTCGCCTTTGTCTTCGTCAGTCTGGCGGCCATGCTGTTCCCGTACACGCGCAGAGATCTGTTCAATGAAACGCCGGCGTTGGTGCGCCGCAAAGTGTTCGGCGTGCCGTTTATCAGCATCGCGGGGTTCATCGGCGTACTGACCTGGATTTTTGTGCTTGCCGTTGCGTTCAACGCCAGTCAGTTTGGCCTGCAAATCACGACGAAGGCAATGGTCGAAGCGTTTGCAGTGCCGGTATTGGCGATTATCTACTATCTGATCATTTCGGCGGTTCGCAGGGCGCAGCATATTGATCTGGCGGCGACCTTCAAGGCGCTGCCGCCTGAATGAGCCAATCAACCCCACCAGAATGGAGTGTGGCGATGAATTCCAATGAGGTTTTGCAGACGCATGCATCCCATATTTTGTCGCACGCACGAAGGGCTGGCGGCACGACGCTCAAACTGCTGGGAGGCGTCGCCATCCGGCGTCTGTACCCGGAAACGGCTGAGCATCCGGCGTTGCAGAGAACCTGTAAAGATATCGATTTTGCTGTGGGTAAAAAAGAGGCCAAAGGGTTAAACCAGGTATTCATGGATAGCGGGTTTGCTGCGGATCGCCACTTTAACGCCCTGCATGGAGCCACCCGGCTGCTGTATACAGCCGGGGAACTTCAGGCGGACGTGTTTGTCAGCGTATTTGAGCAGTGCCACAAGATTGTGCTGGAGCACAGGCTGGATCTGCTCGAAGAGACGTTGCCGCCCGCGGACCTGGTGCTCATGAAGTTGCAGGTCGTCCAGATCAACGAAAAGGATTTGCAGGATCTGTGCGTACTGTTGCTGGGTGCAGAATTGGGCGCAAACGATGCTCCCGGGGTGATCAATGTGGATTATCTCATCGGGATCACGTCGGAAGACTGGGGATGGCATACGACCTGTTCCGACAGCCTGGAGAAACTCACTCACTATGCGGAGGAACGCCTGCCGAAGCCTGAACGCGCGTCGCTAGAGACGAAGATTGCGGAACTGCAACAACGCATGAATGGGAGCCCCAAGTCACTGAAGTGGAAGATGCGAAGCGCCCTGGGACGAAAGATGCAGTGGTACGAGCTCCCGGAAGAAGCGAGGAGATGAGCGCAGCGATGCAGCGACAGGTTCGGATTTTCTTCACGACAGACATTCACGGTTCAGAGCGGTGCTTTCGCAAATTCCTCAACGCCGGCAAGCTTTACGATGTGGAAGCGCTCATTCTGGGAGGCGACATCACAGGCAAAGCGCTCGTTCCCGTGAAAAAGCAAAGCGATGGCACGTACGTCGCCCAGGTGGAGGGCAAACAGCAAACCATGCACCGAGATGGACTGGCGCAGGCAATGTCCTCAATCCGCAATACGGGTCTGTATCCGTTCATCGGATCGGAAGAAGAGATTTCGCTTCTCGCCACGGACCATCACGCACTGCGCAGAGTGTTTGAAGACACGGTCCGGAAAAATCTGTCCGAATGGATGGAGTTGGCTGAAGAGCGCGCGAAGCCGCACGGCATCGAGGTGTACATCCAACCTGGGAATGACGATGAACCCGCGGTGCTGGATGGACTGTCGAGTGAATTTGTGGTGAACCCGGAGGGGCGAGTGTTGTATCTGAAGGATACGATTCCGATGATCTCCTTTGGCTATAGCAATCGCACGCCTTGGAACAGTCCCCGGGAACTGGATGAGGCGGATTTGGCGGCGGCGTACCAACGCATGACCAGTCAGCTTTCCGGTTTTGACATTGCCATTTTCAATCTGCATGTTCCGCCAAAGGATGCCACGATTGACAGTGCGCCGATGCTGGACGCCAATTTTAAACCGGTGGTCCGGGCGGGGGAAATCCAGATGTTCGGCGCGGGCAGCACAGCGGTGCGCGACGTCATTCAAACCCATCAGCCCATTCTCAGCCTCCATGGTCACATTCATGAGTCTGGCGGCATGGCGAGAATTGGCCGCACCGTCGCGATCAACCCTGGCAGCGAGTACAGCGACGGCATTCTGCGCGGAGCGCTGGTGACGGTCGACGCCAGGAAGAAAAAAGTCCATTACCAACTGACGGCGGGTTGACGGCCATGAGACGATATGCAATCGGCATTGATATCGGAACGACGGCGGTCAAGCTGCTGGCCATGAGCGAAGAGCACCGGATTGTCTATGAGGCTGCAAAGGAGCACCCGCTGTTCACCGATCATCCCGGTTGGGCTGAAGAAGACGCCGACGTGTGGTGGAATCACACGCGCGATCTCCTGCGGGACATGATGGAGCAACTGCGCGCCAGTCACGCCGGGCCCTTCGAGATTGCGTGCGTTGGACTGAGCGGCATGGCGCCTGCGATCGTGCTGGTTGACGATGAGGACAGACCTTTGCGGCGCACGATACAGCAGAATGACGCTCGTTGCGCGGCGCACATCGACCAAGTCAAGGAACGGCTGGATCAGGCCCGTCTTTTCGCGCGCACCGGCGGCTATACGAATCAGCAGCACATACTGCCGCGGCTGTTGTGGGTCCGGGAGCACGAGCCTGAGGTCTGGTCGCGGATCGACCGCGTGTGCGGTTCCTATGATTGGATCGCCCATCGATTGACAGGCCAGTGGTCGCTGGAAGTCAACTGGGCGGCAGAGAGCGGCATGTTTGATATCCATCAGGGGGCGTGGATCATGGATCAGTTTCGCGAGTTCGGTCTCTCGCCTGAATGGTTTCCACCTGTCCGCGAACCCCTGGACGTGATCGGCGCGGTGACGCCGCAAGTCGCCGAGCAGACCGGTCTGCCTGCGGGCGCGCCGGTCATCGCCGGGTCTGCCGACCATGTGGCGTCCGCTCTCGCCGCCGGCGTGATCGAAGAGGGCGATGTGTTGATCAAATTCGGCGGCGCCGGCGACATTCTCTTTTGCACAGATCAACTTCAAACGAACGAACGGCTCTTTTTCGATTATCACGATATTGCAGGGAAATACCTGCTCAATGGGTGCATGGCATCCAGTGGATCATTGGTTCGCTGGTTTGTCAGTCAGTTCGTTCCACAGGATCTGGATGGAAATGTATATGCGCGGCTGGATGACGAAGCAGAAGAGGTTTCGCCCGGATCGGAGGGACTTGTCGTATTGCCCTATTTGTTGGGCGAAAAAACGCCAATCTTTGATCCGGACGCCAGAGGCGTATTTTTCGGGCTCTCCCTGCACCACACACCGGCGCATCTGTTTCGCGCCATCCTGGAGTCCGTCATCTACGGATTCAGGCACCACATCGATGTGCTGGCAGAGCAGGGCCACTATCCGAAACGCGTTTACGCCACCAACGGCGGGGCCAAGAGCCGCTTGTGGCTGCAGATCGCAGCGGACGTTCTTGGTCTGCCGTTGATCTCGTACAAGGGTCATCCGGGGTCGTCGCTTGGCGCCGCGTTTCTGGCGGGCAAGGCAGTCGGAATCTACGAGAACTGGAACGAGATCGCGGACTGCGTCCCGGAACGGCAGGAGTATCAGCCGGACGCCGAGGCACACGCGCTTTATAACGTGTCGTACGCTGTGTATCGGCGTTTGTACGAGAAGCTGCGCGATGAGTTCAAACTTATGGCAGAGACCTATTCGAGGTGACGACGATGGGATTATTGACAGGAAAGATTGCGGTGGTGACGGGCGCGGGTTCCGGCATCGGGCGGAGCATTGCGATTCTCTATGCCAGCGAGGGGGCGACCGTGGCGGTTGCGGATATCAATGACGAAGCGGCTGCCGCAGTGCTTCGCGAAGTGAAGGAATGGGCGCCGGAGAGCATGGCGGCCGCCGTGAATGTGACAGAGAAGGCCAGTTGCGAGAACCTGTATCGCACGGTGCAGGAGCGGTTTGGCCGCATCGACATCGCCGCCAACAACGCGGGAGTCTCGACCATGAACTGGGTCGCCGATCTGACGGAGGAAGAATGGGACTTCAACATGGATGTCAACGCGAAAGGCGTCTTTCTTTGTACGCAAGCTGCGCTGCCTCACCTGATCCGGCAAGGGCGCGGCAGGATCATCAACACGGCGTCCATGGCCGGCAAGCGCGGCGTGCCGCTGCTGGCGCACTATGCGGCCTCAAAGTGGGCGGTGATCGGATTTACAAAGAGCGTGGCGCTGGAGGTGGCGAGACACGGAATAACGGTGAACTGCGTCTGTCCCGGTTATGTCAAGACGGGCATGCAGGAGCGCGAAGTCGTATGGGAAGCCAAACTGCGCGACATGGAGCCGCAAGCAGTCATCGACGAGTACATCCGCAATACGCCTCTTGGGCGGATGCAGACGCCCGAGGACGTGGCGAAGATTTACGTCTTTCTTGCCTCGCATCTGGCTGATTTTGTAACCGGCGAGGCGGTCGATGTGACAGGCGGCGCGGATCTGGTATAGTCTCTCGCATCCATGTGGGGATCGCGATCCCCACATGGATGCGAGAACCCAATTCGAGACGTATGCCGTGCCCGCCAGCTAGCGCAGTCCATACCGCTTCAGTTTGCGAACGACCGTCGGCTGGCTGATCTCCAGTTCCTTGGCGATGGCGTAGGTGGAAGGAAACCGCCGGGCCGCCCTGGCGAACACTTCCTTCTCAAATTTCGCCATCTGCGCGGCCAGCGGCTCCGGAGTGAGGATATCATCGTCCGCGCCCGCTGCGACGCGCCCCTCGTCGGCTGCACGCGCTACGACGCACTTCTCATCGGTCGCGTAAGCTGCGCCTCCCGCGACCCGCTTCTCATCGGCCGCGCAAGCCCGCGGCCATGGTTTCCGCATCGCGTCGGGGAGATGTTCCCGCGTGATGATTTCTTCGTCGACTGTAATCGCCAGTCGTTCCATCAGGTTTTCCAACTCCCGGACGTTGCCGGGCCACGCGTACGCCAGGAGACAGTCGAGCGCGTCCTGATGCAACGTTTTGCGGGTCAGGTGATGCCGATCCGCAAACTTGGACAGCAGGGTCCTGGCCAGTGCGACGATGTCCTCCTTGCGTTCGCGCAATGGTGGAATCCGGATAGGCACAACGTTCAAGCGATAGTAGAGATCGGCGCGAAATGTTCCCGCTTCGACCATCTGCGCGAGATCCCGATTGCTGGCGGCGATGATGCGGGCGTTTACCGATATCCTTCTGGTTCCGCCGATGCGGATAAAGGTTCGCTGTTGGAGAACATGAAGCAGCTTGCCCTGAAGGTGAAGAGGTATCTCGCCAATTTCGTCGAGGAACAGCGTGCCTCCTTCAGCCAGTTCGATATGGCCGTGTTTTCCTTCCTTCTTCGCTCCCGTAAAGGCGCCCCTCTCGTATCCGAACAGTTCGCTTTCAAGCAGCGTGTCGGGAATCGCCGCACAGTCGACGCGGACAAACGCGCCCTGTGGTCCGCGTGCGCGCCGCCCCCCGCGACTGCACTGATGAATGAACTCCGCCATGAGATCCTTGCCCGCGCCCGTTTCCCCGAGCAGGAGAATCAGGGCGTCTGTTTGAGCCACCTTGTGGACGAGCGCAAGCACAGTCTGCATGGCCGGGCTGGACGCTGCGATCGCAGCGCGACCTGCGCTGCCGGGACTTGCCGGCGACGCTGCGGAAATACCGCTAAAATCCGCGATCTGTCCACCCGTCAGGGGAACATCGCTCATGTCTTTGGCGTTCGAGATCACCTGAATGATCTGTCCTTCCTGATCGAAGACGGGGTTTGCGGTCGTGAGCAACCGCCGTCCATCCAGCGTGGTTTGCAGGATGGTGAGTCTCTTCTTTTCGCGCAGAGCCATAGCGGTGACGGAGGGATAAAAGACCCGCTGGCGTTCCAGTTCATATACGGTCTTGCCGACCAGTTCCTTCTGGCTAAGTCCGTACAATCGCTCTGTGGCTTCATTGACGCGCAACGTGACGCCATTGCCGTCGGTCACAAAGACCTCGTCAAACGAGGCGTTGAAGATTCGCTCCAGCTCGTCGTTGGCCGCTTGCAAACGCCGCAGTTCGACCGTGAGCTCCGGATTGGCGTCCGGCATGCACTCCACCAATGTTCCCGCTGCGCCTTCCAGCGCGCAGACGTGCAGGCGATAGATATATCCGTCAGGCAACTGACGGCAGAGATCGTTCCAGAGCCGCTCATCGTCCCTCAAATCGAGCAGCGTCTGGGCAGCGGCATTATGCCACAGAATGATTCCCTGTTCGTTCATCCAAAACAGCGGAGTGTCCAACAACTCCAGGAGAGCAAAGTCCACCGGCGACACCCTTTCCCGAATCCTATCAACAACGGATCAACGAGTCCCATGTTGCGCCATGATACACTTTTTTTGTCCGTGATTCAATCGCGTGCAATATCTTTGCATCAATTGGTTCCAGTTGCCGAGAGCGACCGTCGCAGTCCGGCAAATGCCCGGAGCCATAGCCGACGGCGTCAGCGGGTCCGGTTGCTGAGAGTAACCGTCGCAATCCCAGTGAGACGTCCGTGAAAACATCCACTGCAGGGAGCGAACCGACGTGGCACACAAATTGCTTCTGTTGAGAGTACATGCTGATCCATTCCATGGTTCACAGCATGAACAGGCGGGGGAGGGATTTCACTTGCCGGCGACTCATGAACCGGAAATACGATTGCCAGACATCGCAGCGCGCCGGAACCGTTACGTCGCCAAAGGGGTGTCTGTGCAGAATCCCATCTGCGTGACACGGGCGCTGGGAGCGCGCATGTGGGACGACATGGGCAGGGAATACCTCGACTTTGCCGGGGGCATAGGCTGTCTGAACGTGGGCAGTTCCCACCCCGAAGTCGTGCAGGCCGTGCAGGAACAGGCAGCCAGGCTGTTTCATACGTGCATTCACGTAACGCTCAATGAACCGTATGTCAAACTGGCTGAAAAACTGTGCCGCATGGCGCCAATCCACGGCGAGGTGAAGGCGCTGCTGACCAACAGCGGCGCGGAAGCGGTGGAGAATGCCGTCAAGGTCGCCCGCAGTTACACGGGGCGCGCAGCCGTCATCGCATTTGAATCTGCGTATCACGGGCGGACCAACATGGCGCTGGCGCTCACGAGCAAGGTGCATCCGTACAAGGCGGGATTCGGGCCATTTGTCCCCGAAGTGTACCGCGTACCGTACGCAAATTGCTA
Source organism: Bacillota bacterium (assembly GCA_021793015.1). Classification (GTDB taxonomy): domain Bacteria; phylum Bacillota; class Bacilli; order Alicyclobacillales; family SLC66; genus JAKADD01. The sequence goes on along the minus strand of JAJYTO010000067.1, from coordinate 866 downwards.
TCGTTGCCCATTTGGTCAGACGTATGGCCGCTGCGCCTACGAGTGCGTGGACGCCGTCGTGAACGCGTTCACGCTCCATGTGGACGAAAACGGCGTCGCGGCGGTCATACTTGAACCCGTGCAGGGGGAGGGCGGATTTGTCGCGCCGCCGCCCGCATACCTGCCGCGGGTGCGGGACATCTGTCGCGAGAGGGGAATCGTCTTCATTGTCGACGAGGTGCAAACCGGGTTTGGACGCACCGGCCGCATGTTTGCGACGGAGTATTACGAAGGTCTCGATCCGGATGTCATCGTCATGGCGAAGTCCCTCGGAGCCGGGTTGCCGATCTCTGCGCTGGTCGGCAAGGCCGAGGTGATGGATTCCACGGAAGTGGGCGGCCTTGGCGGCACGTATGGCGGGAACCCGCTGGCTGCGACCGCGGCGTTGAAGGTCATCGAGATTATGGAGCGCGATCAGCTCGCTGCGCGGGCGCTGGAGATTGGCCAAAAGAGCATGGCGTTTCTCGGCGCGCTGCAATCGGAAGTGCCCTACATGGGCGATGTGCGCGGTCAGGGCGCCATGGTGGCGGTCGAGTTTGTCAGGGATCGCGCCAGCAAAGAACCGTATGCGGAACTGGTGGCGGCCATCAGCAAAAAGTGCTTGGAAAAACGGCTGATCACGATCAAGGCAGGGGTGTACAATAACGTGATCCGCTTGCTCACCCCCCTGGTGATCACGGATGCAGAACTGCAGGAGGGGCTGCTGCGGCTGGCTGACGCCATCCGCGAATCCGTGTCCGAGTTGACCGGCGGCAGTTGACCCAGCGCCAGTCGCCTGACCGTGGTTCACCGGCAACCAGTGAACGGGCACCGGCATTGAGCGTTAC
>JAJYTO010000066.1 GCA_021793015.1 Bacillota bacterium | reverse complement strand
CGATCTGCCGTGAGTCCTTTCGTGATGTTTCCCCGGACCACTTCATTCGTTCCTATCGCGATGAGATGACCACCGACATTGCCGTGGATCGTCACGTTATTTCCCGCGACAACAACATCGCCATTCGATTCTCCGGGTTTAATATTCCCATAGATGTTGACATTGTTACCCGTTATGACGAGCGCCCCTTTTACATTGCCTACAATCATGGCATTATTTCCTGTGACGACGGCGCAATGGGTCTCGCCGAAAATGAACGCATCGGATCCCGCTGCGATCAATGGGCCGCCAATGTTTCCGAGAATGACGGCATTGGTCCCCGTCACAATGGCCGTTTTCTTCACATTGCCCAGCGTACCGTCGAAATTACCGGTTACGATGAGATTGTCATAAGATTGATTTCCAAACAAGAGATCATTGCCGCCCGCCACCCACACGTTCGCTTTGTTATCCGATTTGGCGTCCAGAGGCGGGAAAAAGTTATAATTCCCCTGGATGGTTTGCAGATTGGGAAACCCGCTCACTGAAGCCGTCGACCCGTTCACCGACACCGTGCCCACGCTCTTTCCGTTTCCCGACACGGATACCGCGGCTCCCCCGGTTCCCGAGATCGACACGTTGGGCGAGCCATCTGAGCCTGTCGCGGAAACCTGGTAGGAGCCTGAACCGGGAAGCGACAGCGCGCCGTTCATCTTCAGGGTGACCGCGGCGTTTTGAGAGAAGCCCCTCGAACGGATGCTCAGCGTATTGGCGACATTCGTCGCAACAGAAACCCAGACCTGAAACGGCGGAGACGACAGCTCGCCCAAATCCGAAGTGACCGCTTTTGCCAGACTTGTAAGTTGCGCACCGGTGACAGGAGAGACAGGAGAGACAGGAGAGACACGAGGAGTGGATATGGACAATTCATGATCGATCAGTTCCACCGCAGCATCGATGCCCATGCGGGCGTTGTACAAAGCCTGTGTGTGTTCACGGTTGAAGAGCACGGCTTGCGCGGATTGCAGTGTGAAGGACAATATGCTGGCCGTCAGGAGCGACAGCACAAGCGCGATGCCAACCACGCCAAGCAGAGTGGCGCCTGATTCCCGCTGGTCCGGATGACACAGGAAACGTCTCCAGTCCATCTGCTCCATCTCCCCGAACACCGATTTTCGAACCGCATCAATTCGAGTTGCTCTGCCCTGTCGCATGATCGACATCTCGGCAGGATCTGATATCCACAGTTCCCCGCAACCTGACAAGCGCGGCGACGCAGCGGCGCAAGTCTAGTAACCGCTCATCCCAATCCCGTACTGGTAAGTGAGGGGATCCAGTTGCACACTGGCGTGAGCGCTCGACAGAACGGAACGATGCAACGTGACCGAGAAAGTCGTCGGGCCCAGGATATCAAAGGTGCTCCCGGAAAAACTCGTCACTCCTGAAAAAAGCGGAGTGGCCGCATTCGGGTCGCCCAGCGGATAGAGTTCCAGCACCGTCATGCCACTCTTGTCCTTCGCAAACGTTGCGCAGACGAGTCCGCCCGCCGCAGCCGCGTTGCGTACGGCAGAATTTTGGGGGGCGATCCAAGCAAGATTTGACACCTGCAGGGCCAAAACCGTCACCGTCGTTCCCGGCGCGACCGGAGCGAATGCCGACGGCGCGTCAGAGCTATGGCTCACCGTCCCTATTTTCAACGCATTCTGAGCGAGCTTTTCCAGGTCCCAATAGACAAAGGAGGCATCCGTCGTCGCGTTGGCGTGGACACTGGTACTCTGGTACAACTGATCCACGGCGTTCCAGAGATAGACGACAGCGAAACTGACCAGGCCGCCGATGACTACGGCCGCCATCAGTTCAACCAGGGTCAGGCCGCTCTCAGAGTCTGCCGGAAGAAACGGATACGACGCTTTCCCAAGTGTTTTGCTTATTCGCAGTATAAGGCGCACATTCGCACCTCCATGTAGTTCGGACATTGAACGGCGTACAGTTGGCGGAATCTATGACAACATCTATAACGGCGCGCTCTCAGCCCGAGATAGCCGGGTCGATCACCGTCTCCAAGGAGACGGAGTGCGTAATTCCCGTGCCCGGTTCGACCCATGATACAGTGACCTTCCATGAATAGAGCGCCGGTTGTGACGATAGAGACGACAGTGACGAGATCCAGGCAGGCTGGTAGGCAACGATTGACTCAGTATAGGCAATGCCGTTGACACTGACGAGCGGCTTGTTCGTCACCGTCACGGCGGCTGGAAAGGAAGTTGGATTGTTCGAATAGGCGCTTAATTCCTGCTGCCGAACATACTGAATACCCTCTCTCGCATAGGCGAAGGCCTGTCCCTGGTGAGCATCGGCCGCGAGCCACTGAAACACGTTCACGCCAAGCATCGAGAAGGGGATGATAATGATGGCCAGGATCGTCATCGCCGCCAGGACTTCGATCAACGTGTCCCCACGCTGGCCGCAGTCCATGCGGCAATAGTGCACGGACTTCGCGACTTTGCGCGTCATGTCATCGCCAGCCTCCTCGCCAGGAATACCCATCAATCCATTGGCTTCATTCTATTTTTTCCCCAAAAATCAATGCCACTTCGATACTCACATCGGGCAAAGCAACGCTCAAGATCGTGTCGCCGCGCCCAAAGATTTGCGGCCCTTCATAGTGTTGTTCTCCATCACGCCGCAATACATCCACAGTTTCATTCGCTCCGTCAACAATCCAATATTCTTTCACACCGACACGCTCATACAACGCTCGTTTCGTCACCCTGTCCTTGCGGGCCGTGGAGGGCGACAGGATTTCAATAATGAGTGCGGGAACGTCGATGACGCGTTTTCCGCGTCGATATTCGCCGCACATGACAAACAAATCAGGCTGGACAACCGTCGGTGTGTCCTCCGCCTCTTCAAACGTTACGTCCGTGGGAGCAACATACAGGGTGCAGGGCTTCCCGCGCAATGCCGTCCAAAGAAGTCCGCCAAGCTGCACCAAAATTTCTTGATGGTCCATGCTTGGCCCCGGCGACATAAGATGAGCCGCGCCATCGATCAGTTCCCACCGCTCGTCGCCCGTCCAGGTCACATAATCGGCGTAGGTGTAACGCTTGTCTTCCATTGGCTTGCTCACTGAACCACCCCTATTCGCCCCCTTGGGTCATACCGTCCCCCGACCGGTGGACGGTCGACGTTGCGCGGGTGCGATCTCTTGCCCATCCAAATGCGCTCCGTACACGCTGAATCTCCCGCCCTCAGTATACCGCACGCAGGCAGCGCGGCCCATACAGGCTGGTTTGGTCCACAGGCCGCCATAATATCCGGACGCGTCCCAAATCCCCGCCCCGAAGAACGGGGCCCTGCGGCGCTAGCGATAATATACGGTGTAGGCAATGGACGTTGAGAGTTGAGTGGCGCCCGAACCCGACAGAGCAATCGACTGCACCGCAGTCAGCCGGGTCTCGTGTTCCAGTTTATAAAGGAAGTTCAAAATCTGTGCGCGCGTTCCGCGAACATCGATCGTGACCGGCAACGACGACAGCGACCCCGAAGATGCGGGCGAAGGCGTTCCAAAGTGAAATGCCTGCACCGCAACTCCCGCCGATTGCGCCAGAGCCGAGGTGCTGACGAGGATGGCTGGAATGCCGGGACTCTTTGGCACAGCCTGACCGAGCATCGGCAACTCCTTGCTGTTGAACGCCTGCTTCTGGCGCACCGCCGTCTGCAGCGAGGCGGTCTGCGACTGAATATTTTGCAACTGCGACTCTGACTGTGTCAACTGACTGAACGTCGTCATATTGAGCGCAGCGAGTCCACCGGCGGAAACCAGCAGCAGACCGACGGCGATCAGTTCGCGTTTATACCAGCGAAGTCTTTCCAGCATCATGGATTCCCTCCCTGCGTGGAACGTCCGCTCGCGGGAAAGGAAGCCGTCATCGAAAATGTCACCGTAACGCCGGACTGCCCCGACGCTTGCGGCAGTTTCGCCGCTTTTGCCAGCAATCCGAGTATCTGCGCCTGCGCTTGCGTCAGTGTCTGTGTTTGCCGTGTCTGCGCCGACTGCCCGCCGCTCGTGACGGAGGACACCACCACGTTTGTAAACGTCCTGTCGGATTGCAGACGGATAATAAATTGAGCCGCAACATCATAACTGGAAACCACTACAGTTCCCGACATCTGTCCCTCTGCAAACGACACCGTGGTCAGAAGTCCACCTGCGGGCACCGCCCTAAGCAGAGACTGAATGTCCTCCTCCGGCAACGGCGCTGCGGCGGCGATGGTTCGCGCCCCCTGGAGCAACTGTTGCAACCCCGTCGTCTGCTTCACCTGCTGCGATTTTGCGAACAGGCCATGCAGGGTCAGTTGCCCCTCCGACAGGGCGCTGCGCGCCGATTGCAGGGACATCGTCCCGCCATAATAGGTGATGCCGAGATACACGCACAAGGCGGACAACACGCCAACGATCGTCGTAAACACGATGACCCTGATGCGAACGATGGGCGGCGCGGGCGGCAGGAGATTGATCTTCACGGCGACACCCCCGACAGAGACAATCCCATCGAGATGTTCACAAGATCCATATCGCGCCGTTTGATTCCGCTGGTTGTCAGCTCATCGTCGGCTTCCATTGCGGCTGCAATCTTCGGCGTCGCAACCAGCACCTGCTGTTCGAAACGCCCGTTCAAATGCGTCATGGCGCTCTCATTCAACCGAAAGCCTGCGAGCACATACAGCAACGAAATGGACTGACCGCCCTGCAGCAGATTGTATTGCACAAAGTTGATCGAACGGTCGAGTTCGTATCCAAGATCAACCGCGTAGGCCTGATGGTCAAACACGTCGGCGGATGCTTCGTCTTCCGCAGGATTCCTTGTAAATGGCGAGACGATATAATCGGCGGGCCGGATCGCAACGTGACGCATGAACATTATGTCCTGACCGGCAAACACCCCAAATTCCACGCCGTGTTCGCGCAAAACGACAAACGCGCGCAGTTGCGCAACGCGGAGAGCGAACAGGGCGGCCCGTTCCGCAGACAGAAGTCCCGGTTCGACGAGCACCGGACGCAGTCCACTCTGACGCGCCAGATCGACCCGCCAGTTCACCTCGGACCGGGAAGCCGCGACGACGACGACATCCAGATCGCCGCCCGGTTCTTGCTTCATGCCAAACTCGCCCTGCATAACGCCAAAATCATAAATGGGGTCATCGAAAGGCAGCGGGGCGCTCATGGCCAGTTCTGATCGAATCGCCAGCTTCAGCTTGCTCTTTGGCAGCGGCGGTATGGACAGATGGCGCAAGATCACCTGTTCGGCGGGCAAGGAGAGCGCCACCCGTCGACCTCGCCAGCCGTGATCCCTGACCGCGCGCCGAAGACCCTCGACATCCTGCGTCCAAGTCGCCTCCACATCGGTTTGCAATGCGTTGCCGCCGTCTCGCGACGACAAGGACATGCTGGCGCATCGTTGCAATTCATACGAATCGCCAATCCGCTTCCATTCACCTATGAACATTTTGTCATCGATAGCCAGCCCCAAAGGAAGGGCAGCACTCCTCGCCAGGCCAAACGCTCTCATGCATCTATCTCCTCGGCTATGACAATCCGAACAGTTGCAGATACGCATGGATTGCGTATTCTCCATATAGTGATACGGCAAGCGCCGCCAGGCAGATCGCAGGACCAAACGCGACGTGCTGCTTCGGGGCCAATCGACCTGCAGCGCGCAGGGACAGCCCCACCACCGCGCCGATGAAGGACGCCGCCACCAAGGTGAGAATCGTCCCCCACACACCCGTCAATAACCCGACAAACAGAAACAGCTTCACATCCCCGTACCCCATGCCGCCGCGGCTGACAAGCGCGATCAGGTACAATAAACAATATCCCAGAACCGCCCCGCCGATATACGACCACACGCCAAGCGGATGAAACCACAGGCGGCATGCGAAGAGCATCGCGATGCCAGGCAGCAGAATTTTGTCGGGAATCCGGTGATAGGCAAAGTCTGCGGCTGAAAGTACGGCAAAAACGCCTGTCGCGAAAACGCCCACGACGAACTCGGCCGACCAGCCAAACCGCACCCAGAACACCGTGACGGAAAGCGCCGTGCCGAGTTCGATCAGCGGGTACAGAAACGATACGCGCGCACGACAGGTCCGGCAGCGCCCGCGCAGGACAACCCACGACACGACGGGCACAAGTTCGTACCACCGCAGACGGCGCTGGCAGGCCGTACAATGAGAGGGGGGAGCCATGATTGACTCCCCCTGCGGCACCCGCAACCCAACCACATTAAAGAAGGAACCGAAAATCAGACCATACAGCGCGATCAGGACTGTGTACATCAAGGTCACGGATTAGTTGTCAACCCACGTGGCTTTAGAGGTATTCGTTGGGGCTTTACTGGTCAATTCAGGAGACGAACCCACTGGCGAACCCCCGACATCAACACCCCCACCGGCGTAAATGTAAGACGTACCGTTCACCAAGGAAGTCGTTTTGCCGCCCAACGCCGTCGATAAAGATAGTCCGTCACCGGACACTAGCATGTATCCGCTCGCTCCCGGGGCGCCGCTTGCCGTACTGCCCACCGCCCGATAGAAGAATTTGTGCCCAAATCCGTCCACCTCAGGAAACTGATTAGACAAGTATGGCCCGGCATTTCCGGACGATGATTGTAGCCCGGTTGTCGTTGAATACTTTTCCGTCAAGACGTTCAGGTTTTTCGGATAGTACCCCATCTGGTCGTAATAACGTTGCAAAGCAACCTGTACAGTTCCCTCACTATTCAATGTGGCGTTCACCTTCGCGTTGTTGATAGCCCCTGAAACCACCGGAACCGCCACGGCCGAGATGATGCCCAAAATGACCACGACGGCCAACAACTCAATCAGCGTCACGCCCTCTTCGCGCCGCTCCTTGCTGAGACCCAGTTGCAGCCGTTTCGGCAGTTGCACCCGTATGCTTTTCAATTTTTCAAACACCCGTTATTCCCCCCGTGTGATCATATAATCTACGTGCTTCTGCCTCTCCAAATCAAGCAAAAAACCGTCAAACAGGCAAAAAACCTGATACAAGATCATGTCTCCCGGTTCGTTGCATGCTGCGCGCTGCTCCTGGCCCCACCCTTTCCGTTCGCGACGATGACAAGCACACAGATACACACAAGCCAAAACCATCCTGCGGCATTCTCGTTGTCGTGAAAGGCCCGTTCGATCCTGCTCAACATTCCATATTATACAGTCATAACCGTGTTGCAACAAGAGCCGCTCGGACAATTTTTCGACACTTTTTACGATTGATCCGCCGTCCTCGACACGACCGCCTACGCCCCTCCCATATGGGAAATGAGGCTGAACGAAGGCAGCAGCACCGCCGTCACAATCGTGCCCACGATCGCAGCCAGGATCAAAATCATGATCGGTTCCAGCAGCGATTTGAGACGGTCGGCGTAGGTTTCCACTTCCGCCTCGTAAAAGTCTGCGATCTTTTCCAACATGAAGTCCAGATTTCCGGTCTGCTCGCCGATTGTGATCATATGAGCCACGAGCGGTGGAAACAAGCGGCTCTTGGCGATCGGGGCCGCCAGCGACTGTCCGCCCTGCAGGCTTGTCGCAGAATCCATAAGGGCGTCCGCCACGACCGTGTTGCCCACAATCTCGCTCACGATCTTCAGGCTTTGCACAATCGGAACGGCGCTCGCGAACAGCGAGCTCATGGTGCGGGCCATCCGCGCCACCACGGATTTCTGGATGAGGACGCCGAATATCGGAAGCCGCAGCTTCAGTCTGTCTTTGAAGCGCACCCAGGTCCGCCGCCGATTCAGGACCACATTGCCACCGACCAGCGCGATTACGACGATCAATATGATCCACCAGTCATTCGCCAGGATGTTGCTCACCGCAAGCACAATGCGTGTCGGCAGCGGCAACTGCGCGTGATAGGAAGCAAATATACCCACAAACGTAGGGACGATCTTCACCAACATAAACACCGTGACCATGACGGACACCGATCCGACTATCAGCGGATAGGCCAAGGCGGACTTCACCTTCTCCCGCAGATAGTAAGATTTCTCAAAATATCTCGCCATGCGGTCGAGAACGTCGTCCAGATTGCCGGCCACTTCCCCCGCGCGCACCATATTGACAAAAATGACGGGAAAGATGTCCGGCGTCTCCGCCACGGCGTCGGACAATTGGCGACCTTGCGAGATGCTCTGCGCCACCTGGGCCAATGCCTTGCGCAGCGGTTTTGACTCGGCCTGCTCGGCCATGATGTGGACGCTCTCAAGAATCGTCACGCCAGCCCGGATCAACGTCGCCAGTTGGCGGCAGAACACGGCAAACTCTTCAGCCGACACTTTTCTGCCGAAGTAAATCTCCCGCTTCCACCATACGTCATCGCTCTGCCGTTTCAGCTTCAATACGTAAAGCCCCTGCTCACGCAGGAGAGAGGCTGCGGCGTCTTCATCGAACACCTTGACCATTCCGCGCAGACGCTTGCCCGACCGATTGAGCGCCTGATAGTGAAACCTCGGCACGTTGTCACCCCGTTCCCCGGCGTGCGGCCGATTTCACACCGGTCGCTCTCACACCCGCGCCGCCGCACCGTTTTCTCCCGGCGCGCGCAACCCGGAGGCGGTTCCGTCTCAGAGCGGTTCCCTCCCCGGCGCGCAACCGTCAGGCCGATCCCTCCCGGAGCAGTTCAGTCCTAGATCAGCACCGCCGCTCCCCATTCAGCCGCAAACTGCCGATATTGGGCGTCCGTGATCAACCTGGCCCCGAGCAGATCGCGCAGGCCCATCTCCATCGTCTGCATGCCGTGTACCTTGCCCGTCTGCATGGCCGTCCGAATCTGATGCACCTTCTCCGTGCGGATCAGGTTGGCGACGGCCGGAGTATTGACGAGCACTTCCGCCGCCGCCACGCGCGCCTGCCCGTCTGCGGTCAGCAACAATCGTTGCGACACGATGCCAAGCAATACGCTCGCCAGTTGGATCCTCACCTGCTGCTGCTGGCCAGGCGGGAACACGTCGATCATGCGGTCAATCGATTGCGGCGCGTCCGGCGTGTGCAGCGTCGCGAAGACGAGGTGCCCGGTCTCCGCCGCCGAGATGGCGGTCGCGATTGTTTCCAGATCGCGCATCTCACCGACGAGCAGTACGTCAGGATCCTGCCTGAGCGCAGCGCGCAGACCGTTCGCAAATGATTGCGTGTCAATCCCGACCTCGCGCTGATCGATCACCGATTCACCGTGTTTGTGCAAATACTCGATCGGATCTTCCAGGGTGATAATATGCCGCTTCTGCGTTTGGTTGATGTACCCGACCAGCGCCGCCAGAGTGGTAGATTTTCCGCTTCCCGTAGGGCCTGTCACCAACAACAGCCCCTGTTGTTTGTCAGCAAATGAGCGCACAGTCTGAGGCAGCCCCAGCGACGAAAAGTCGGGAATGCTCGTAGGCACGATCCGCACTGCCAGACTATAGCATCCGCGTTGCCGAAACACATTCACCCGGAAGCGCGAGACGCCGGGAAGGCTGTAGGAAAGATCGATTTCACCCCGCTCTACAAGCGCATCCCATTGCGCAGATGTCAACAGGTCCTGGGCCATCTGCTGCGTATCGACCGCAGCCAGTCGCTGCGATTCGGCCGGACAGAGCACCCCCGTAATCCGGAATACGGGCGCTGAGCCCACTGTGATGTGCAAGTCCGAAGCCTGCCTCTGTGCGGCCTCTTTCAACAGTTCAACGATTGTCACTGCGTCAACCTCCGACTGATCTGCTGTCCCGAAATATCGCCGCAGGCGTATATTTTTCCCGGTTGTTGGTGGCGCGTCAGCGCCATGGATGTCTATCCCAAAATAAGGACGGTCCTGCGCGGCGGTGAGATTTTCTCCGCAAACTCAAGCGTGAGAGCCCGTCCACAATTTGGCCGCACCAACCGTGACCGCCCGACGCGCATTCGCGCGGAGACGGCGCTCTCGCCGCGATCTCCTAGAAATCCCGCGCAGCGACCCGGATGACTTCCGCCAGGCTCGTCCTGCCGTCGCCCGCCTTTTGCAACCCGTCGCGCATCAGCGTTCGAAATCCCGTCGCTTCCAAGCGCTCGCGAATTTCGGTCTCCGTGGCTCCGTGCAGAATCATCTGGCGAAGGTGGTCGTCCATGCGCAGGATTTCATGAATGGCGATGCGCCCACGATAGCCGGTGTTACCGCACACTGAACAGCCTCTTCCAGCCACGAAACGGTCGCTTTCCACACCATGGGCCGCCAGGAGCTCCTGCTCCACCGGCGCAGGAGAGTAGGCGTGCGCGCACTCCTGGCACACCGTTCGCACGAGTCTCTGGGCGATCACGCCAATCAGCGACGAGGCGACCAAAAATGGTTCGATGCCCATGTCCACCAGTCTGGCGATCGTGGCCACGGCGTCGTTTGTGTGCAGCGTCGAAAGCACGAGATGCCCTGTGAGCGCCGCGCGAGTCGCAATCTCGGCAGTCTCCTGGTCGCGGATTTCACCGACCATGATCACGTCGGGATCCTGGCGCAGAATCGATCGAAGCCCCTTCGCAAACGTGAGACCCGCGCCCACATTGACCGGCACCTGATTGACGCCCGCCAACTGATACTCGACAGGATCCTCAATCGCAATCACGTTCACCTCCGGCGTGCTGCGCTCTGCCAAGCCCGCATACAGCGTCGACGTCTTGCCGCTTCCAGTGGGCCCGGTGATCAACAGCAGTCCATTGGGCGTCGTCAGCATAGCGCGAAACATCTGCATATTGTCCGCTGTGAAGCCGAGTTGCCCGATCTTTTGCAGACCCGCCGACTGATCGAGAACCCGCAACACGATCTTCTCGCCGTAAACGGTCGGCAGAGTCGCCACCCGGACATCCACGTCATGACCCAAGATAGAAAAGCGAAAGCGCCCGTCCTGGGGCAGGCGATGTTCGGCGATGTTCAGGTTCGCCATGATCTTCAGGCGCGCGGACACCACGCTTTGCATGTGTTTTGGCAGCGTCTGCTCCGTGCGCATGGTTCCGTCAATGCGCAGGCGCACACGCAAGCCGTCAGCGGCTGGATCGAAGTGGACATCGCTCGCCCGCAGTTTGACGCTTTGCGCAAGGATCTGGTTAACCAGACGCACCACCGGCGAATCGTCGTTCACCAGTTCGGGTTCCGCGATCTCCTGCGGGTCTGCGACACTGGCCGCCTGTGCGGCCACTTCCAGCGAACCTTTCATGGAGTACACGCGTTCGATAAATAGGCGAATCTCATCTTTGGCCGCGATGGCAGGTTCGATCTGAAAGCCGGTCGACATCCTGAGATCGTCAATCGCATAGTAATCAAGCGGATCGGCCATTGCCACGATCAGCTTGTTGCGTTCCTTGCGCAGCGGCAGCACCAGATGGCGCGCGGCAAGCGCTTCCGGCACCAGCGCCAGGATGGCGGGATCCAGCTTCTGCCTGGCCAGGCTGACGTGAGGCACGCCCAGTTGAAATTCGAGCGCTTCAATCAGTTGTTTCTCTGTGATAAACCCACGGTCTATGAGAATATCGCCCAGCCGTTCCCTGGTGCGTTTCTGAATCTCAAGAGCCGCCTCCAGTTGTTCGGTCGTCAAAAATCCTGCTTCAAAGAGCAGATCGCCAATGCGCCTGCGCGCCATCCACGTGCCACCGCCCTCTGCATGCCCTGCGCACCGGATTCATTCTTTTGAAAAGTGCACTCTGCTGACAAGTTCACTCTTGTTGACGAGTTCGCTCTGTCGACGGGATATTCGACAAATCTCGTGGAAATCCTTCCCGCCGACGGCAAACCGTGCAATGCAGAGAGCCCGGCGACGCAGCTCAGGCGTCCGCGCGACAGCCTGCTAGCGCCCTAGCGTGCCGACAGCCAGGCCGCGAACTCCTTGCCCACCTTCCAGATATCGCCGGCGCCCATCGTCATGACCAGGTCGCCCGGCCCGACATGCTCCTTCAGGTAGGCGATGACATCGTCATGACCAGGGCAATATTTGGCCTGTGCATGGCTGTGCTCCCGGATTCCTTCGACCAGTCTCGCCGCGTTCACGCCTTCGATCGGTTGCTCGCCGGCTGGCGAGTAAATGTCGGCAATGACCACATCGTCGGCCTCGGAGAACGCGCGGGTGAACTCGTCGAACAGATGAAACGTCCGCGTATAGCGCTGGGGTTGGAACACCGCCACGATCCGCTTTCCCGTCGCTTTGGCTGCGCGGATCATCGCGCTGATCTCAGTCGGATGGTGGGCGTAGTCATCGACCACCATCAGGTCGTTCTCGTCAAAGAGCACCTGAAATCTGCGCAATGCGCCCCGAAATTCCGCCAATGCGCCGATCGCCGCCGCGAATGAAATCCCGATATTCAGGGCCACCCCGATGGCTGCCAGCGCATTGCCCACATTGTGAACGCCCGGAACATGCAGGGTGAGCGCGCCCAGTCGCTCACCCTGCCAATACACGTCAGAACGCGTCCCGCGACCGATAAACTCGATGTTCCGCGCCGCGAGGTCGGCCGCCAGCCCCTGCACAGAATAGGTAACCAGTCGACAGCGCACATCTGTAAGCAGTTCCCGGACGCGACGGTCGTCCGCGCATGTGATCAACACGCCGTGCGCGGGAATCCGCTGCATGAAGCGGCGATAGGCGGCCTTCAGATTGTCAAAATCTCCATCGTAGTGTTCCAGATGGTCCGCCTCGATATTGGTCACAACCGCGATGGCAGGCTCGTAATTCAGAAATGACCCGTCGCTCTCATCCGCTTCAGCCACCACGTATTGTCCCTTCCCCGCCTTGGCGCCGGTATTCAGATTGGCGGCGACGCCTCCGATCAGGAATGTCGGATCAAGCCCTGAACATTCCAGAATCCATGCCACCATCGAAGTGGTCGTCGTCTTGCCGTGCGCGCCCGCCACGGCGATGCCATGACCTTCTTTCATCAGTTCAGCCAGCATCTCCGAACGATGCAGCACCGGAATATGCAGAGCCCGCGCCGCCTGCAGCTCGACGTTGTCGACCGCCACCGCCGTCGTGTACACGACGAAATCCGCGCCTTCGATGTTCGCGGCGTCGTGGCCGGCGAAGACATGGGCGCCCCTCTCCGACAGCCGCCGCGTATATTCTTGAAGCGCCACGTCAGAACCGGACACCTTATAGCCTTTGTCAAGCAGAATGCTGGCGATCGCGCTCATACCCACGCCCCCGATACCCACAAAATGGACGTGAATTGCGTCCTCTGCGCTGTCCCGTTGAACTGCCACCGCTCCGTCACCTCTCGCATTTGCCTTTGTGAAACTCAGATCCGCCGCATCCACGCCTGCCTTGCCTCACTCACCGTGGACAACGAGCCAAACACGCATACACCAGCGCAACTGCGGGCCGCCTGAATCGTCTCCGCGGCGTCGAGCGCCTCGGAAACATCGGGAATCACCCACACGGGCGCACGCTCTGCAACCTGCGACCGGACATGCAACGCCACCGATTCGGCGGCGGCTGCCCGATCTGCGCGCGGCTGCGCGACGATCACCGCATCCGCCATCCCTGCCACCGCAGCAATGATGCCTCCGATATCCTTATCGGCGAAGACGCCCACGACAAACAGCCATCCGCCGGGCGCGAACGCTTGCAGCGCCGCAGCAAGCGTTCGCGCCCCAGCCGGGTTGTGGGCGCCGTCAAGCAACACCAGGGGAGCGCGCGACAGAACCTCCAGACGCCCCGGCAAAAGGGCGCGAGCGACGCCTTCCCGCATCGCCTCCTGCACGGACGGCCCGAAACCGCGCCGCGCAAGCAGTTCGAGCGCGCACAGCGCCGCCGCCGCATTCTCCAACTGATGGAGCCCAAGCATCTGTGTGCGCAATCCCAACACATCTTGGTATACCCCGAAATAAGAAAAACTGTGACCCGTTAGCGACCTCCGGCCTTCGCTCACGGCGGTAAACTCTCGTCCACAGCGAAGCGCTGCGCTGGACACCTCAGCCGCCCTCTCCTCAATGACCCGCAGCGCGCCGCCCTTGGCCGCTGTCACCACCGGACGGCCCGGTTTGATGACGCCCGCCTTGTCACGGGCGATCTGCACCGGGTGCGAGCCGAGAATGGCCGTGTGATCCAACTCCACATTGGTGATGATCGACACTTCCGGCGTCACGACATTGGTCGCGTCGTACCGACCGCCCAAACCCGTTTCCAGGACGACGATATCACACTGGCAAGAAGCGAAGTAAAGAAATGCAATCGCAGTCGCAATTTCAAATTCAGTCGGATCCAGTTCCGTATCCGCGAGCGGGTCTGCCGCGTCTTTCACACGGACTGTGCAGCGCCACAGCTCATTTTCGTCAATGGGAACGCCGTCCACGACGATGCGTTCGGCAAATGAAGCCAGACTGGGCGACGTATAGAGCCCCACCCGGAAACCGGCCGTCTGCAGGACGGTCGACAGATACGCGCACGTCGAACCCTTGCCGTTTGTGCCCGCGACATGGATGAATCGCAGCCGCCGCTCCGGATGGCCCAAGCTGTCAAGCAGGGCCGACGTCCGTTCGAGACCCGGCTTCACGCCGAAACGAAGCCGGGATTGAATGTACGCCATCGCATCGCTTGCGTCCTGTAATGGGCCCATGAACATACATCATCCTATTCTGCGCCTTGTCCACTTGCCACTGCAAGAGCGCGCCGCAGTTCGCCCTTGACCTTCGCGCGCTGCGCCTCGTATCCTCTCAGTTTCTCGCGCTCCCTGTCCACCACGGCTGCCGGCGCTCTGGCGACGAACGAGTCGTTGGCGAGTCTGCCCCGCAACCGTTCCACTTCGAAATCGAGGCGGCTCAGTTCCCCGTCGAGGCGCTCCCGTTCTGCCTCGATATCGACCAGCCCCGCCAGCGACAGAGAGACTTCCACGTCTGCGAGAACGGTCGTTGCGCGCTCGGCGGGAGGTGCGGCATCCGGATCGATCACGAGCGTCGAAGGGTTGCACAAGCGTTCAATATAAGGCGCCGCATCGCGCAATGCGTCCATCCTGGAGGCGTTCGGCCGCAAGGTGAGAGCCGCCTTTTTGGCGAGCGGGATATTCTGCTCCTGACGAAGCGCGCGAATGGCGCGAATCACGTCCATGACGAGCGACATATTGGCGAACGCCTGGTCGTCAATGGCGGCGTCCGCCACGGTCGGCCACGCGGCCCGCATGATGGTTTCTCCGTCGTGCGGAAGCGCCTGCCAGATCTCCTCAGTCACAAAGGGCATGAACGGGTGAAGCAGGCGCAGCGCCTGATCGAGCACGAAACAGAGAGTCTGGCGCGTGGGCGCCTTGCTCTCCTCGTCCGCTCCATAGAGGGAAACCTTGGACAGTTCAATATACCAGTCACACACATCGTTCCAGAAAAATTCATAGATCCTTTTGCCCGCTTCGGCGAACTGATAGGCCTCCAGTTCACGCGTCGCCTGCTCGACAGTCCGCGCCAGTTGATGGACGATATAGCGGTCAGCGAGACTCTGCCGACGCCTGTCGGGAAGAACGCTTGTGGTGTCGGGCGTCATATTCATCAGCACAAACCGGGCCGCGTTCCAGATCTTCGTCACCAGCGCCTGCGCCTGTTCCACCCGCTCGGTGTAAAACCGCATGTCCTGACCGAGCGCCGCTCCCGTCACAAGCATGAACCGGAGCGCGTCCGCACTGTAGGAATCGATGATTTCCATCGGATCGACGCCGTTGCCAAGGCTCTTTGAAAATTTGCGGCCCTGATCGTCCCTGACCAACCCGTGCATCAGCACATCCTGAAACGGCGCCTGATCCGTAAAGGCCAGCGAGGTGAAGATCATCCGCGCAACCCAGAAGTAGATGATGTCAAACCCGGTTGAGAGCACCTGCGTGGGAAAATAGCGCGCAAAGTCGGCCTCTTCATCCGGCCAGCCCATGGTGGAAAATGGCCACAACGCGGATGAAAACCACGTGTCAAGCACGTCCTCGTCCTGCTGCACCGCGCCCCCGCACTGCGGGCACGCCGCCACATCCGTGCGCGACACCGTCGTTTCTCCGCACTGTGCGCAGTAAAACGCCGGAATCCGATGACCCCACCAGAGCTGGCGCGAGATGCACCAATCACGAATGTTGTCAAGCCAGTGGCCATAGGTCTTGGCGAAACGATCCGGCACAAAGCGGACCGCGCCGTTTTTCACCACCTCTTTCGCAGGTTCCGCCAATGGCTGCATCCGTACGAACCACTGCGTGCTCAGCCACGGTTCCACCACTGTGCCGCAGCGTTCGCAGTGCCCCACCGAGTGGCTGTGCGCGAATTTCGCGAGTTGGTCTGTCACAGTCAATTCTTCCACAATCTTCTTGCGGGCGGCAAACCGGTCCAGGCCGGCAAACACGCCCGCCTGCTCACCCAGTCTGCCGTCTTTATCCATGACGTTGATCGCCGCCAAACGGTGACGGAGTCCAACCTCAAAATCGTTCGGATCATGCGCCGGAGTGATCTTCACGGCGCCCGTGCCGAATTCGGGATCCACGTACTCGTCCGCGATCACGGGAATTTCGCGATCGGTGAGCGGCAAGCGCAGAAACTGTCCAACGATATGCCGGTATCGTTCATCGTGTGGATTGACCGCCACCGCCACATCGCCAAACATCGTCTCAGGCCGCGTCGTGGCCACTGTCAGCGATCCGGCCATGGCCGCGAACGGATAGGCGATGTGGAACAGTTCACCCGAAACTTCCTCGTGCACCACCTCGATGTCCGACAGCGCCGTCTCGCACCGCGGACACCAATTGATGATGTATTTGCCGCGATAGATGAGGCCCCTCTCATAGAGACTTACAAACACCTCGCGCACTGCCTGCGACAGCCCTGGATCCATGGTGAACCGCTCACGAGTCCAGTCGCAGGACGAGCCCAAGCGCCGAATCTGCGAACGGATGACATCGCCATACTGCTCTTTCCATGACCATACCCGCTCTAGGAAGGCCGCGCGCCCAAGCTCATGGCGCGTCTTGCCTTCCTCTTTAAGGAGTTGCGCCTCAATGCGCGTCTGCGTTGCGATTCCGGCGTGGTCGGAACCGGGAACCCACAACGCGTCATACCCCTGCATGCGTTTCATGCGGATCAATAGATCCTGGATCGTGTTGTCCAGCGCGTGGCCGATGTGCAGCACACCCGTCACATTCGGCGGGGGCATCACGATCGTGTACGGCTTTTTGGACGAATTTCTGTCGGCGGTGAAGAATCCGCGCTCTGACCACCAGCCATACAGGCGCTGTTCCAACTCCGCCGCGTCGTAGGCGCCGAGTCGATCCTGTCGATTCGCGCTCTTTTGACCCGCATTTTTCCCATCCGCGTCTCTTCCGTCGGCAACGGTTTGATCCGTGGCTCTTTGATCCGTTCCTTTTTCTCTGTTGACCGTCATCGTCGGCGACCCTCCTTCTCTGTGCGCGCCCCCAAAAACAAAAAGCCTCCCATCCAAAGAAGGACGAAAGGCAAGCTTCCGCGGTACCACCTTACATTTTGCGCGGGGTTGGCCCAAGGGCCGCCTGAAGGCAACGCGCAACGCTCATCGGGCGATACGGGAGCCACCCACGGTCTGGCGTCACGGCGACGCCGTGTATTGCGGGGCCAACATTCCATGCGCACTGGCAAAGGGGTTGCAGCCGTGACCCTTCTCTCTGTGAACCGCTCTCGCATGTACTCCTGCCCGGACCGTTTGCCTATACACTGTTGTCGGAAACCATTTACGCTATTATACGGATGTCTGCGCGAAACTGTCAAACGCGCCGCACTGTCTCCAGTGCTGACGCATGAGTTCGGGTTGGTGGAACCGGGTGGACCGTCACTCCTGTCCGCAGGATACAAAGAATGAGGTTTGTTGCTTCTGGAACGGGGCGCACCCTGTGTGGGGGACAAAACAGTCG
>JAJYTO010000065.1 GCA_021793015.1 Bacillota bacterium | reverse complement strand
CCAAAGAATCCTTATGTAAAGTCCCTGTTGGGGAGGGGACGGTCAACCTCGGGACGACCTGGCGTATCCAGGCAAGCCGTTGGAACATTGGCGGGGAATTGAACGGGCGCAAGCCCGCATTACTTCCGAAAAGGGAGTGCATGTATGTTGAAGTGGGTAAAAAGTGGTTTTACGAAGAGTTGGGAAAACTGGCGCCCGTCACGCTAAAACAAGGATGGGAAACCAAAGAGCGGCGCGATGCGTTGGGATTGCACAAAACGAAAGACAAAGCGGCAGACGTGTTTAGTGCCCATTGCGTGGATGCGTGGGTATTGGCTTCCTTCGCAGTAGGAGGAGAGGCACCAGAGCAAACGGATTTGATTCGGTTATCGCCATTCAAATTCTCGCGTCGGTCTCTGCATCGCAAGAAACCGCAAAAAGGCGGGAAAAGGCCGCGGTATGGAGGTACAGTCAGTCACGGATTTCGGCGCGGGATGCAAGGATGGCATTCAAAACTTGGGTTTGTCTATTTGGGCGGAACCGCCGGAGAAAGGGTGAGTCTGCATGATCACGAAACCGGAAAGCGCCTCACACAACAAGCCAAACTGTTGGACTGGATTCCATACTGCGTATCATCGTGGCGCATTTGGAGAACGAAAGGGAGGTGAAGGCGCGGCTTCCTCTCCGGCCTGAAGGCCGAGGTTTTCGCCGCGCCAAACGGATGATTCTTACTTTGATCATTCAAATTTTTGGCGGGTTGATCGCATTGATCCCGTTGGTCGTTATGGTGGCGGTCGTCGTGTGGGCCGTGGATTTCTCGTATACCAGTTCGTTTCGCGGCGACCCGCAGTATAAAGAGCTACCCGAGGCAATCTGGATCATCCGGGGCATCCTTGCGTTTGTTGGTATGCTATTCGGTGCCATCCTCGGCTATTTGATTCTGGCGGAGATTTTAGGCGCGTTCGCATCCTGGGGCTTTATCGCATCGGCGAAAACCAGTCTTGCCGGGATCCTGCAGGCGTGGTTTCTGATCACCGTGATCCTTGTGGTATACGCTATTTTGCGGGGCGCTGGATGGCTCAGCTTTAAGATGCTCCTCAAACGGAAACCGATTCGCATCAAGCGGGAAAAGAGCGAATCCCAATCATCCGAAAAAGACGAGAAATTCATCATGCTGGAGTCAGGCAAAATCATCGTCGGGATACTTATCGCGGCGCTACTGGTGACAACTTGGTTCGGAGTACAGCAGCCTCCAACCGGTTTTATTCAGCAATGGACCAATTCTGCCGCCAATGCAACAACAAATGCGCTGGGCATTCACAACTGACAAGCGCGGTTTCCAAAGGAAAATTGTAATAGTACAAAAAATGAACTATCAGTAGTTTTGATTTTGAAGGGGGCTTTCCGAATGCTCTATCGCACTGTGTCAGAACAGGCCGAATGGGAGTACCTTGCCCACATCGCCGACCATGAATCGACCTACGAATCCCGCAGCCTGACCGGGCTGTTTCACTTGCTGTCAAACAACGAATTCCCTTACGCCAGCGCTTCAGAGAAACAAAAGGCTGCCGCGCGGTTCTCCGTTGCGTCGGAGGTGTTGGCGCAACTGGCCGAAGATGCGGTGCGCACCCGCATTATGGCGGGGAAAGTGGCCATGATAGACAGCGGAGAGGTCTATCCCTGGCATAGCGAAGCGGAGGCAACAGCAATTCGTGAGATGGTCTGGTCAGAGACGGTGGGTCTGGACATTCTGACCGAACGGCGATTCCTGCGATCTCTCATTGCCTGCTCCTGGATCACGGTTTTTGAGCGCACCGACATGTTCACCTTGCGAGAGGCGCCGACAACTGCACGGTGCGCCCGGTGTCGGTACTTCTATGACGGGCAATGCGAGGCGCGTGAAATGGAGGCGCCCCACGTCAGTTCCTGCATCGATTACGCCGAAACGCCCAGCAATCCTGCGTCGGATCGGTATGTGCGGGTGGAAGCGGAGATGGTTGTAGTAGATGAGGGCGAGGGAGCGGAGTGGGTGGGAGATTTGGCAGAGAAGATGGATGTTTGACCTTTTCTGACCAATTGATTGTATGATAATCACGACGCGAGAGAAGGGACTCAGTATGTACGATAAAGATCGCGGAATCGTCGAAATCGCGGAAATGTATTTAAACGCCTCGGAAATGGGACGGTTTCGGTCATTGATGAAATTGCGGACAAACAGGAATCCGCTTATTCGCAATGCGGCGAACAAAGAGGCGCTTGCGATGCTTGATTTGATCGAGTCCAGGATGGGCACCTCTCCAATTCGCGAGGCTAATAAATCTTTACCCAGAACAAGCTGATCAAAAGCAACTACATGTCGCCGCTCCTAATCGAGTGGCTTTTTCATGCCGATTTTGCGCGACATGTCACCCACCGGCTGCCCCTTGTGTACTATTTCTTACGACAACACAATCAGAGGGGTGTAAATGATGGACTTTATGGTGGAAGTCATCGGTTGCGAGGGGCACACAACTATCACGGGCAATACTACGAATGAGCACGACTTTGACGAGTTCGCACAAATTATGCATTACCTGCGGGATCACATACACGATGTGTTCTTTGTCAACATCGTCATGGCCCGCGAGTAGATCCTCCTATCCATCGCGGATTTATTCTGAACTGCATCGACAGGCACCATTGCCTGTACTAGTATGTCGCGTGGAGGTGCTGGGACTAACGGTGGCGGAGGCGGCGTCGGGGATCTGCGCCGCTTCCGCTTGGTATGCGTGGGAGCAGGGCACGCGCATACCACGGGCGCGGTATGTCTGTGGCATCTACAAACGCCTACAGATTTCTGTGAACGATTTACCGTTTTTTATCGGACGTAAATGTCAGCCGGAAGAGTTGTTAGAAATCGGCGAGAGCGCTGGTGCTCGTGGCGAGAACGCAGCAGGACTACAACGATTGGCAACTGGTGGAAGCAGGACTCGATCAGTTTTGAAAAGATGGCTTGACAAAGTATAGAGTTCATGAGTATCTATGTCGATATCCCCGTGCGGTAGGCAACCTCCTGTTGAGTCAAGCTCCTTCTATGCCGCAACAACCTGATCTTTCTTCCCAGCTCATTATCCACTGCAAAACCCTCCCTTAATATCCTTGATTATGTTTATGGACACACCATAACACACGTATGTGTAAACTCGCAACTGATTCTGAGATGTTATTTTGAGTTTTCTCTATAGAATAAGATGTTATCATCGCTCCATGAAAGCATATTGTTTTAGGAATATTTATTTCTGAGTATTAGTAAATTAAACTAATACTCTGTCGTGACCATAAACGATAGTGCTTGCCGTCGTTCCACCTGCCATCACAGCCTATTAGCGCTCCCGGTGCCCGGATGGAATAAGTTAATCATGGTTTAGCGCCATAACCTATCCCTGAAAGAAAAGGTTTACGGCGCTAAACCATGATCAACCAGAAGATTTAGCCATCTGTGCGCGAATGGCCAGATTACATCGATACTGTCCTCGAACTAGAAGCATCGTATGCGTCGGCCACCTCGAACGGACGTTCCGGATGAACCAGCAACCAAAGCCCCGCCCCGATTAACGCGGCAATTGAGATGACCATCAGCGATGTCGCCCAGTTGGATGTCAATGAGACTAAAATAGCGGTGAAAATAGGGCCGAGTGCACCCGCGAAGTTGCCCCAGAAATTCGTCCAACCGGTAACAGAGCCAGTCATGTTGCCTCCAAGATCGGTGCATGAAGGCCAAATGGACACCTGCACCATCCCCACGGATCCGAGCGAAATCATGAAGCACAGCATCATTAACCATGGCGAGGCGATTTGACTCCCGATAATAAGGAATGCGGCCGCCAAAATAAACCCACTCACAGCGAAGGGTGTGCGGGATCGTAGTTTGGAACCAGTTCGAGCAAGTACTCGGTCTTGCCAGGCGCCCACCACGAACACCATGACAAACAGGGCCACCCACGGCAGTGACGCGGCGTAGCCCATTGATTGCAGTGAAAAACCACGCGCCTTGACCAGATAGGTAGGCAACCAGGTGGTGTAGAAGCTCTGGATCAAAATGAGGAAGAAGTACTGCAAACCAAATGCCCAAAAGCGATAGTTGGAAACGAATCGACCCCAATCTTTCCAACTAGCGGCATCGCGAACATTTTTCGCATCGTAACCCGATTCGATGTAACTGACTTCTTCGGATGAAATATGGAGATGTTCCTGCGGCTTGTCACGGTAAAACATCCACCACAAAATGCCCATAACGGCCCCCGCGATGCCGTAGATGTAAAATGCCCAGCGCCAGCCAAGCCCTTCGACGATGGCTACCGTCAGCGGAGCGCCGATAATCGGTCCTAGGTAAAGTCCGCCAAGCAGAATCGAGTTCGCGCGAGCCCGCTCCTGCTTGGGAAACCAGCGTTTAATCGAATTGACGGACGCTGACCAGTCGGCTGCTTGACCAATGCCAAGCAAGCCGCGGATCCCCACGAATCCTGCGACGCTGGAGCCCGCCGCCGTCATGACCGTCCACAGCGACCACCACAAATTAGCCAGCGTCAAGGTCTTTCGCGATCCCCAGCGTTCGCTGAGCACACCTCCAGGTATCTGAAGGAAAGCGTAGGTCCAAGCAAACGAAGTTAAAATCAAACTCATATCCACCAAACTAAAATGGAATTCCTTTTGAATGACAGGTGCGGAAACAACGATGTTTGTGCGGTCCAAGGACATGATGAACGTTAATGGAAACATGATCAGATACATCAACTTCCAGCGTATACGACGTTTTGATTTGACTGGTCCATCCATGATAATTCCTCCTTCGCCTAGTGTGCTTTTGCGATACCGAGGACTGCGACGTCACCGGATCGTGCGCTCCCGGCCGACCCCATCCGCATACAATTCGGGTCGCCTGTGTTGATACGACGGCAGTTTTGAACGGACTTCAGAAATCCTTTCCAGATGAATATCGCAAGTAATCAGCGCTTCCGTTTCCGGACCCGAGACAAGCGGCACACCCATCGGATCGACCACCAGACTTCGTCCGCAATAATAGTCGCTGACCTGGTCGCAAGCCACCATAAAAACGGTGTTTTCAAGCGCCCGCGCCGTCACCAGCGTCTGCCAATGATATTCTTTCATGGAGCCGCGCACCCAACCGGACGGTACGATCAGGATGTCCGCGCCAAGCGCCGTCTGATGGCGTGCAATTTCCGGAAACCGCAACTCGTAGCACACAAACACACCGATCTTGCCAAACGGCGTACCGATGGGCTGGAACAACTCATCCCCAGGTTTGATGTGCTCTGATTCCTTCGCGCCAAACGCGTCGTACAGATGGGTTTTGCGATAGACGCCGGCGATGGCGCCGGCGCCGTCCACCATGACCGTGGTGTTATAGACCCGGTCGTCTTCGGGGTCTTCAGTCGACTCGCGCATGCCGAAAACCATCCACAGTCCATTCTGGCGAGCGAGGTCGCACATTTCGGCGACAAACGGACCGTCAACAGACTCTGCTTCTTTCCGCACAATCGACCGCGGCGTTCCCGCGGGAAAATGATTCATGAACACCTCCGGAAACACCATCATGTCCGGACGCTGGCCCGCCACCGTTTCAGCCACCGCTGTCCGCGCTTTGCTAAGGTTCTCTTTCTTGTCAGCCGTCGACCCAAGTTGCGCCATCACCACTCGGAATGACATTGCCAGCCACCTCACTCACGTACTATTCAGACTCTTCCGCTGTGCAATTGCACTCACATTTTTTTGAAAAAATTAGTCCCTTTTCTTTTGAACAAATTGATCTGTTCGCGACAGTTGCATCAGCGGAATTCCTGCGTCCAATTTCTGTTTCGTCTGCACTTCGCCCTGCTCCTTGTCATAGGCCATCGTCGCAAGTTCTGCCAACCCGGACCCGCGCAACGCCATGACGCCGCTTTCATCACCGAGAATCAGATCGCCCGGCAGGACAGCGGCTCCGCCTACGGCGATAGGAACATGAACTTCGCCCTCAATTCCAAGCGCCCTTGTTGTCAACGCCGAAATTGTACGGTAATAGACTCTGAGCCCGTCGAGGGCGCGAATCTCTTCGACGTCGGTAATACCGCCATCGACAATGATGCCTGCCGCTCCGCGAACGTTCGCTGCATACGCGACAATACCGCCGACTGACGCTCGATCAAAATCACCGTTCATGTCAACAACCAAAACATCCCCTGGCTCCAATTCATTTACAGCCACATGAACGGCGGCCGAATCTAGGTGCGGTATTTTCACCGTGACGGCGCGCCCAACCAATCTGCCGCCGGACAGGCTGTGCAGACCTTTCATGAATCCCGTGTCTGTCATGTGACCGATGGTCGACGGACTGACTTGTTGGAATGCCGCCATTAGGGATAAAGCCCAGTTTGCGGGTTTTTCTCCGACAAATATCATTCAATCACTCCTCTTTTCGTGATGTCGCGCATTGAATCGAACCATGCGCCCGAAACTCTGGCGACATCGGTATGATGTGCATTGCGTGCTCTGTGATTTCAATATATAATATATCATATATAAAAACAATCTCATTCCGCAAAAGGAGTTGCTTTTTTCATGGATTTTCAATACCCGACATCCGTTCCGTTACGCACACAAGCCTATACGATTCTTAAAGAGGCCATCATAAGCGGCACATTGGCAGAAAACAAAGTGATCAAGGAACGCCAGGTACTGGAGCAATTTCGAATCAGCCGGACGCCCTTTCGAGAAGCCTTGCAGTCTTTGGAGACAGAGGGCTGGGTGTATACGATTCCTTATAAAGGGGCTTATGTGAGCCCGATTACCGATAAGGACATTACGGACATGTATGAATTGCGCATCATCCTGGAAACCGCGATTGCACGCAAAATTCAGTCCGTCCATGCGACGTCCTTGAACGAACTCGGCGCGTTGGTCACGCTCATGGAACTGGAGATTGCGACAAATAACGACTATCGATTCATGATGCTTGATCGCGACTTTCATCTTGCCTTGTACAAATTGAGCGGAAACAGCAAACTGATGACCGTAGGTGAACAGATTGGCGATTCCGTGCGCAGAATCGGCGGTCGTATTCTACATCTTCCATCGCGTAAGGAAGAGGTCATTGTGGAACATCGCTCAATCATTGACGGACTTGCCGGAGGCGATGCGGTAGACGCGATTGTCCGCCATCTGGAGGCGGGTAAACGTGCTCTGACGCCGGTGCGGTGACCGTCTACTGCTTGCTTATTCTATAAACAGGGGAGTCATGTAGCGGTAGGAGCGGTAAAGGAAATGGGAACTCTGGGGGTGTCCTTCGCGGCGGTTCTCTATCAGCATCGGTCGAACACCTTGACAAAGTATAGAGTTCATGAGTATCTATGTCGATATCCCCGTGCGGTAGGCAACCTCCTGTTGAGTCAAGCTCCTTCTATGTCGCAACAAACTGATCTTTCTGCCTCCTCGACGTCTGGCATGCCATATTATGGTCAATACAGTGCATAGACCGATTATAGACGAGGGAGTCTTGCACACCCGGCCAGCCCTATTATGATCTGGACGTCGATGAACAGGTGTGGCGCCATCTCGATTTCCGGGAATACAAGAGTTTTTTCACGCCCCTCATCCGCGTGTGCAGTGTGCCGTATGCGAGAAGGTCAAATACGCCCTGGTTCCCTGGGGCCATTATAACTCCAGCTTTACCGTCAAGTTGGAAATGCATGTCCTGACGCTCGTGAAGGATGTGCCAGTGCTGTGCGCCGCACGATTGATGCGCGAGTGGGACAATCGGCTGTGGCGGCTCATTCCCGCCTGGAACCGATGATCGCGGCGGCCAAAAGCGCAAGGCGCGCGGGTATCGTACGACGAAAAATGTGATCGCGATGATCTGTCTGATCGGCGGCGGACTTCGGGTTCAAGAGTAAAGGCACATTCGGTTTGGCCGCGCATCTGCTCGCCCGCCCGGCTGTGCCCCTGTCCGATCCCTTTACAAGACTTTCGATCTGACAGACCGATCACTATGCGGAGGTTTCATGCGAGTCGACGTGGAGTCTCATAAAGCACGATCTTGTTCCCTGCCTCCTCTCTCTATGAGGGGAGATTTTTTTCCCTCATATGCGACTGCCCCGCCCCGTTCCCTGATCCTGTGGCGCCAGCATGTTGATTACGCCTGAGGTGATGAGGACATAGGTCAAGCGGTCCATCTCTTTTGCCGAGTACGGCATCTCGTGTTCACACCACCAGAACAGCAAGGCCCAGTAAGCATTGACTATAAATTGGGCAAGGGCATCCGTCGGCAACGGCGAGGAGACATCGCGCGGCATCGCCATCAATTCTTCCTGGACAAGCTCCACCAAGAACTTTTGCATCTGCTGGTGGAGGAAGGCCGTGTCCTGTCTTGTGAACAATGCCTTAAAGTGGTGATAGTTTTCCTGGACATGTTCGAACATGGCAAGACCGAAGCCCAGCACGCACATGTCGGGGTCACGCTGTGCGATGGACCTGTTTCCCCGTTGTTGGCGCAGGAAGTCCTGGAATTCCTTGAACTCGCTCAAGAGCAATTGCTCTTTGTCGAGAAAATGGGCGTAGAAGGTCGAACGGCCAACATTGGCGCGATCAATGATGTTCTGAACGGTGACCGCGGAGTATCCTTTTTCTTGCGTCAACTCCAGGAATGCGTTTCGAATCAGGCTGCGGGTTCGTTCAACCCGGCGGTCTTTCGATTTGCCCATGGCGCGCTCTCCCCTTTCTGAACAATTTGCCGTCTGGTGTTCCGCAGTGAACAATCGCACTGTGATTGATGGTTGCGTTCGCGAATTGCCCATGATATAAGTTAACCATACATCGTGTTCGACAACAAACAGAATGTCTTGGTTGTGGGGGTGACTTCTGGCAGAGTGACAACGCTGTTAAGAGGACGCGTGACAAAGTTCTCTGAGCAGGCGATATGATTCCGGATGGAGCGTTTGGGCACCAGTCAACGCGGTATGCATTTCCCATTCACATGCCGAAATGTGGCCGATGACATGTCTTCAAAGATCGGGCTGAGGAATGAGAATGGCTCGTTCGGCGGCGTGGTCAATCACTCAACACTGAGAGGGGAAAACCAGGATGCGGGAGCAAAGCTACAATAATCATACGAGAATCGATCCACTGTTTCATTACGTTGCGATGCCGCTTGCGCTCATCAGTTTATTGGGTTCGGTTGTGCACTTGGTTATCCGTTTCTCCTGGTCCGCCGGATGGATGGTGATCTCATCTTTTGTTCTACTCCTCGCACTTGCCAAAATCCGCGGTTACTCGAAAAAGGTGCAGGATCGGGTAATTCGCATGGAGGAGAATTTCCGGCACCATATTCTGACCGGAGCTTCCCTTGACGCCAAACTGACCATAGGTCAGGTCATCGCCCTGCGTTTTGCCGATGACGACGAATTTCCGGCGCTGTGCAAACGGGCTGCGCAAGAGAAACTGGATGCGGAGCAGATCAAGAAGGCCATCCAAGTCTGGAGAGCCGATTGGTTTCGGGTGTGAAGGAGGAGAGTCCGCGGTTCCGATTGATAAAGCGTCTGTGCGGGCCGCTTTGGAGCAGATTTCCGACCGGGAGGCGCATCTTCGTCTGGAAATGACCAACGGGGCGTATGCAGTCTATTTGGGAATAGCCCCACGGCGCTCGATGCTCGCATTCGCAATGGGCGCGTGCAGTTTGCGACGGGAACCGGCGTGGGAGACGGTTCGTACCGTGTGGGACTCAGGATGGACCAAGGTTGGATTTGCGCCGAGGGATTGACCGATTTTTTCTAATTGCGCAACGTGAGTGAAGAGAAGATGATTTTCGCATTCCTTGAGTGGCATTTACAGATCAGAGACAAACGATAAACTCCAATTGACAACACCGCAATACTTGTATACAATTATTCTAGTATTCCCGTAATAATTTGATGGTTTCAGGAAGACGGATTGCGTAAGAGGGAATTAGGAGGTTTTTTATGGCCGGGCCGAGAGTACTGACGCGGGACTTGGCGTATCAAGGGGTTCGCGACGCGGTAATATCAGGAGAGATTCAACCGGGCGCGCAGGTCACGGAAGCTATGTTGGCTTCGCAGTTCGGGCTGAGCCGAACTCCGTTGCGTGAGGCGATTCAGAAGATTGAGAGTGAGGATCTTATGATCCGTCAGCCGAATGGAACAATTATCGTGGCCCCGCTTGATGTTGCTGTCATGGAGGAACTGTTCAATGTGAGGGAGCGCCTGGAGGGATTGTTGGCCGCCGCCGCAGCACAGGAGAAACAACTCGCGTTGGCTAACCAGTTAAACTCGGTGATTCATTATGAGGCGGCCTGTTTGGAATCCTGCGATTGGGAATCCGCGAAGGAGTGCGATCAGCGATTTCACACCTTGCTATGGGAGCATAGCTCGCGACAGATCATCGTGCGGATTCTGAACGGATTTAGTGCACTGATTGAACGATTTTATCGATTGGCGCCATGGCCCGGTCAGTTGGAAGACTATCTGCGCACCATTCACGCGGAACATCAGTTGATGTTGCAGGCGATCAGGGAAGGCGATTCGGTGTGGGCGGAAATGGCCATGAAGTCGAATATTCGTTCCACTAAAAAATATCTGTTGGCTGCGTATAAAAACGTACTATAAAAAGATTCTTTTAGAGGAGAGACGGCATGGGCGCCAGACAGCGGATGCGCGAACGGATTCAGGACGGGCTGTACGTAGTACCCGGCGTCTACGACGCTTTGACTGCAAGACTTGCCGAGGAGGCGGGTTTTAAGACGGTCTATGTCGACAGTTGCGGCATCAGCGGCCATTTCTTGGCTGAACCGGACATCGATTCTCTGAGCTTTGAACAACTTAGGTTACATGTAGAACAGATTGCCCTGTCTACCAAACTTGAGATGATCGTAGATTTTCCGGATGGGTATGGAATGATGCCAATTGTCGCGCGGCATGCTCGAATACTTCAATTGCTGCAGGTGTCCGGGATCGTCATGGATGACCGAATTATAGATCGCTTCGTGAAACGACAAATCTATGCCCCCGTGAAAGATATGGTGCATAAGCTAACAAATGTGCGCGAAATTTGTCACAGTACGGTTCTGATTGCACGGACGGACGTGTTCCGAGAGCAGGGTCTGGAAGCCGCCATTGATCGAATTAAGGCTTATCGCGACGCCGGAGCTGATATCACTCTGATTGAAGGGTTGTCCTCAGTGGAGCAATTGAAAGCGATTTCCGCCCTGCCATGGCCACAGGCGCTGCACATCAAGAGCAAACAAGATTCTCCGCCGTTTGGTTTTGCCGATCTAGGAAGATTCGGATTTTCCTTGGCGCTATTCTCAGACTTTGCCTCGCGCATGGCCATGAAGACCCTGCAAATCGCATATAAGACGGTGTTTTCACAAGGCGACGCACGACTGCTCACGGACGAGATGATTGATGAGGAAGAACGCGAACGGCTGTTGCGATATTCTGGAAGCCGCGGTCTGGTAATCAGTCGTGCGCCGATGTAAATTTGCGACGGAGAGCGTGGGAGGGGGCCGATGTCTTATTGGAAGGCACAATACACTAAGAATTATTGTATACAAGAATGCCGAATGGAGGTGACGCCTGGCGGAATGGAGTAAGTCATGGAATGGAATAAACGAGCGAGAAGGGA
Source organism: Bacillota bacterium (assembly GCA_021793015.1). Classification (GTDB taxonomy): domain Bacteria; phylum Bacillota; class Bacilli; order Alicyclobacillales; family SLC66; genus JAKADD01. The sequence continues at coordinate 6,414 of JAJYTO010000065.1, read as the reverse complement.
GTCGTGCGACGTGTCATTGTTGCTCATGGGTGTTGGGTTTGGCTTGATTACTGCGTCGGTGCTGGCCATCGCCTCAGTAGGGTTGACTTTGCAGTTCGGCGTCACCAATTTTGTGAATTTCGCTTATGGAGAGTTTTTGACGATTGGCGCGTACTTGGCCTATTTCTTTAGTGCTGTCGCTAACCTGAACATCTGGTTGTCGATGTTGCTGGCCGCACTGTTGACAGCAGGAATTTCCTGGCTTATCAATCGCGTCGTCATACAGCCATTTTTGAAGCGCAAGGCGCCACTGCTTATCTTGCTCGTCGTAACGATCGGCCTGTCGCTTTTTCTCGAAAACGGCGTGCAGGCGATTGCGGGCCCATCCTTTCAACAGTATGTAACAGCGCCGGGTGCGATCGTCAATATTGGACCCATGATATTTACAGCTCAGCAGCTCGTGATTGTCGGCATTGCCATCGTGTTGATGACCGTCGTTCACCTACTACTCAAATACACGCGTATCGGCAAAGCGATGCGTTCCATGTCGGATGATCCGGATCTGGCGCGCATCAGCGGCGTTCCGATTCAACGGGTGACGGACCTGGCCTGGCTGATCAGCGGTTTTTTGGCGGGACTGGCCGGCGTCGTTCTTGCGATCAACGTAACGAGCTTCACCCCGGCACTCGGTTCGCAGTTTCTCTTCATCATCTTTGCGGCAGTCATCGTAGGCGGTATCGGGCGACCATACGGCGCCATGTTAGGCGCCTTATTGATCGGTCTGGTGACGGAAGTGTCCGCTATGTATATCGACTCGGCATATAAGACAGTCGTCGCCTTCGCCATTCTGGTGATCGTGCTGCTCTTTCGACCGCAAGGAATTTTTACGTCAAGGGGGCGCGTGTAAGATGTCGTCGCTCGTGTTTTACCTGTTAACCGTCGCGATCTTCTTCTGCATCTACAGCATCTACGGGTGGGGACTCAACCTGCAGTTCGGTCTGACAGGCATTCTCAATTTCACCTATATCACGTTTGTGGCGATCGGCGCCTATTTTGCAGGGGTGGCGGCGCTGCAGCCGGGCAACGGTGGAATCGGCGGGCAGTATATATTGGGCTGGCACCTGCCGTTTCCCATCCCGCCCATCATCGGTGGAATTGCCGCCGCAATACTGGCCCTGCTCGTCGGATACGTTGGCTTAAAGCGTCTGCGCAGCGACTACCTTGCCATCGTAACGGTATCCGTTGGACAGATCGTGTGGACGCTGATCGGCAATATCACGCCGCTTTTCAACGGCTGGGATGGCCTTGCGGGAGTGCCGCAGCCCTTCAATTCTATCTTCCAGCTTGACTTTAATCACTATCAATGGATCTTTCTTGTCATTTGCATCCTCTTTGCCGTACTCGGGTTTTGGATTATCGAGCGTCTGACACATTCTCCGTTTGGCAGGGTGTTGCGAGCGATCCGCGAGGATGAAGATGTGGCGGCCGCACTCGGCAAGAATGTGTTTCGCTACAAGATGATGGCCTTTGTCATCGGTTCCATTTATGCCGGTGTCGGAGGCGCCCTGACGATCGCGTACATCGGCGCATTCAATCCCAGTGGATTTACCACCATGGAAACGTTCATCATCTGGGCGGCCATGCTGGTCGGGGGTTCCGGCAACAATCGCGGAATGATCCTGGGCGCCTTCATTGTTCCGGTGCTATTTAACGAAGGCACGCGTTTCCTGCCCTCCACGCCTGGCAACCCGTTGCTCGCTGTTTCGATTCGTGGCATGGCGATCGGGTTGTTGCTGATACTCGCTGCGCGCTATCGTCCGCAAGGGATACTGCCCGAGCGCAAGACAATCTTTCGTCTTGACGGGCTGCAGCAAGGAGGGGAGGTGGGTGGCGATCGTGTCGTTCCCCAGTAGTATTCTGAAAGTCACGAATTTGGCCAAGTCGTTTGGCGGTGTGAAAGCGATAAACGACGTGTCGTTTATCGTGCGGGAGGGCACGGTGACCGGACTGATTGGACCCAATGGCGCCGGCAAAAGCTCCGTTGTAAACGCAATCTCCGGCTTTACGCAGGTTGATCGAGGCGTGGTTGAACTGGCTGGCCACGACATTACTAATCAGGCGCCGCATCGCATCGCGGCCCGCGGGTTGATTCGCAGCTTTCAAATCGCGCGTGAACTGCAAAAGCTGACTGTCCTTGAAAATATGATGGTCGCGCCGTTTCAGCAACTGGGCGAGAGCCCTTGGCGGGCGCTGATCTCCCGGAGGGCGGTGATGCGAGAGGAACGTGAGCATCTGGCGGCGGCGGTCGACTGGCTGCAGATGTTCAACCTGTTCCCCCTGCGCGACGAGTATGCGGGAAACTTGAGCGGCGGTCAGAAAAAGTTGCTGGAACTGGCGCGAGCGCTCATGGCAAAACCCAAGGTGGTGTTGCTGGATGAACCGATGGCGGGGGTCAATCCCACGCTCACAAAGACGCTCCAAGGGTATATATCACGGCTCCGGGATCAAGGCGTCACGTTTTTGCTCATCGAACACAACCTGTCCGTCGTTGAGGCGATCTGCGACCACGTGGTGGTGTTGGCAGAAGGCGCAGTACTGGCCGAAGGCCAAATGAACGAACTGCGTGAAACGGAAGAAGTCATTTCCGCATATCTGGGAGGTTAGCCTGTGGAACCCGTACTCAGCGTTTCCGAAATCACTTCTGGTTATGGCGCAAGTCCAATCGTAAAGGGGGTGAGTATAGCTGCAAAGGCCGCGTCCACAGTGGTGATTGTAGGCCCGAATGGAGCCGGTAAATCGACCTTGCTAAAGGCTGTTTTCGGGTTGCTGTCCATCTTCTCGGGCAAGGTGTATCTGAAAGGGGAAGATGTCACCGGGATGCCTCCTGAGCGGCTGGTGGCAAGAGGGATGGGGTATGTTCCCCAGAATCGCAATGTGTTTCCGAGTCTATCCGTCAGGGAAAATCTCGAGATCGGAGCCTATCAGACTCCCAAACATACGTCAGAGCGGATGGAACGCGTGTACTTGATGTTTCCGGACTTGAAGAAGGCGATGACGCGACCGGCCGGCACCTTGAGCGGCGGACAGCGCAACATGCTGGCAATGGGTCGCGCCCTGATGTCGGATCCGGATGTTCTGTTGCTTGATGAACCAACAGCTGGATTGTCTCCAGCGTACACCAAGGTGGTGTGGGAGCACATCGTGCGGATTGCGGAGATCGGCAAATCGGTCATCGTTGTGGAACAGAACACGACGACTGCACTCACATCGTCCGACTGGGGATATGTGCTTGTGGCCGGAGAGAACCGGGATCAAGGTTCGGGACCAGAGTTGTTGGCCAGACCGGACATCGGCAAAATGTTCCTGGGCCGATAGTCGGAAAAATTGAAAATACAAAGGAGACTAATCATGAATAGAACACGTACGAAGGTGGTATCTGTAAGTTCTAGTTTAATCATGTTGGGATTGCTCTTAGGTTCCAGTTCTGCGTTTGCGTCCACCACACCAGCGGCGAAGCGCACGGCAACATCCGGCACATTGACGGTTGCCGTCGCAGCCGGGTTTAGTGGCAATGAGGCGTTTATCGGTCCGCGCATACTCAACGGCGTCGAGGTGGCCGTCCATCAGATCAACGCTGCGGGCGGTCTGCTCGGCAAGAAACTGCGCATCGTCACCACAGACACAGCGAATGACCCGGTCGATGCTGTTCCGGCGGTGTCGCAGGTGATCGCGACTCAACATCCATTTGCGATGATCGGTCCAGCGTCTGTGACAATTATGGCGGTCGTTCGACAGATCAATCAGGACAAATTGGTCGACGTGACGTTGGGCGGAACGACAGAACTCGACCATATGCGGTATCCGTATATATTCCGCACCAGTCCGTCCGATTCACAGTTGGGCGTCGCTATGGCGTATTACGGGATTAAGAAAGGATACAAACGAGCCGCTCTCGTCTTTGACTCCAGTTCCTCTGCGCAGACGTTGACTGCGCCTGTTGCGGCCACGCTGAAAAAACACGGAGTAAAGGTCGTCATCAACGAGAGCATCGTGTCAGATCAAAGCTCCTATCGCAGTGAGATTGAGAGACTGATTTTGAGTAAACCATCCGTTATTTACATGCAGGTTGATCCGCAGACGGCCAGCACGTTCTTCTCAGAATTGCAGCAATTGGGCGGCGGCAATATCCCTGTGATCGGGAGCGATGTGACGGCCGCGGCCAGTTTTGCCAAGGCGATGACGTATCCTTATGCAGAACGAGTGCTCACGTCTGTACAGGGAAGCACGATTGGCGGACCTGCAGCCAATCTTTACACGCGCTTCTATACACGGTATTTTCATGGTCAACAACCGTTGACCCTGTCAAACAATGCTTACGACGCGATGAACATCATTGCGATGGCCGTGCTCAAGGCGAAGTCGGCGTCTCCGTCAAAGTATGTGAAGGACATGGTCAGTGTGGCCAACGGCCCAGGTACTAGCGTGTACGATTTTGCTCAGGGTGCAAAACTGATCAAAGAGGGAAAAGCGGTCAACTATCAAGGCGCGAGCGGGCCCGAGAATTTTAACAGGTATCACAATGTGACGGGAGCGTTTGAGGCCGTCAAATGGGTCAATGCCAAAGGTGGACCGCGGTTAGCCCCCTTGGCGCAAATAACGCCCATGCAATTGTTAGGGTATTAGTACAACGGTCGCCAAGCGCCTCTTTGAAAAATTCAGGGTTTTTGTAGCATGCAATGAAAACGGCAAGACGTTTTTCGCCAAGATCAACCGTCGAATTCCAAACGGCGGGTGATCTTGGCGCTCATTAAGGCATAGAGATATAGATCCCCTTTCCGGCATGTCGATCCGGTTTGAATGGCGGAGTTAGGTTCGGCGGGAATGACTGCGATTCGAATTCTCTGAACCCTCTCCCCATGGATAAATCCAGGAGTTATAGACAGAAATTTTTGCATCCAGTTGCAGGAATATCCCGGCAGCGAGTCGAAAATGGTATTTGCACACATAAAACTGTAAATACAGGGTAGAGACTGATAGGGAAGATACCGATGCCGAGGAGCCCTGTGAAGACAGAGAAAGGCGTGATAGTCACCGTTTTTGTCGGTGGGTCGAGTCGATGACCGGAAGCCATGCCACAGTACATGAGGGGGACTGGTGTGTCGCTGCTTCGCAACAGACAATATGCGCTATTATTTTCCGGACAATTGATCTCAATGTTGGGCAACAGTCTCTTTTTGATTGCCCTTCCATGGTATGTGTATCTGTCGACGGGTTCGAAGGCGGACTTGGCCATTGTCGGATTCGCTCAGTCATTGCCGGGTGCGTCCGCTTTGTTTGCGGGTGTATTTGTGGACCGCTGGAACAAACGAAAAACGCTGATCGGTTCCGATGCGATCCGCTTAGTGCTCGCGCTGGCGGTGGGGATCGTCGCGCTGTTCGGGTGGCCGTTTCCCTGGATAGTCATGCTGGTGCTGTTGTTGCAGTTCGCGGGTGTTTGCTTCGGACCCGCAGAGCTCGTGTTGATTCCCATGGTGGTGGGAGAAGAACAGGTGCCCGCCGCCATGGGAATCAACCAGTCGGGGAGCGCCACGGCGCAACTGGCGGGACAGGTCGGGGGCGGCGCGTTATTGACAGCCCTCGGCGCGCCGCTGTTGTTCTTGTTGGATGGCGCCTCGTTCCTGGTTTCGGTTGTCAGCCTGCTGTTTATAAGGGCCGCTGAACCTTCGCGCCGCCAGACTTCGACATCCTTCTTTGCGGAATGGAAGGAAGGACTGGCGCTGGTGGTCCGTTCGAAGCTGATTGTCCTGCTCACCGCAGCGGCGCTGGTCACAAACTTTGGCACGGCCGCATTTGACATCGCACTGACAGCGTGGGTTCGGGGTCCGCTTCACGGAACCGCCTTGTGGTTGGGTCTCGTCATGGGCGCGTTCTTCGTGGGTGTGATTGGGGGCGGCGCACTGCTCGGCATGGTCACGAAACGCGTTTCTTTACGGGTTACGCTGATGGTCGGACTGTTGGTTGCGGGAGCGTGCATCGGATCTGTGGGGGCGTTTGCCGATGCATACTGGACCATTGGCGTTCTGTTGATCTGCGGCTTCAGCATCGGGATCTTGAACGGATCATTGGGGGCCATGGCCGTGACCGTCATACCTCAACAGATGAGAGGAAGAGTCTTCGGGCTCCTGGGCGCTCTCAGCACCATCGCCACACCGCTTGGCATGGCTGTTTTCGGTGGGCTGATGATCTATATTCCGCTGTCTGCGCTGTTTGCGGTGATGGGCAGTCTCAGCGTCCTGAGCGGTCTCTCATTTCTGTTGCCGGTGAAGGATGATCTGGCCAATCTCAGTTCCATGGCTCAGAACATGTCCACACCATGAACTGCAGGGACGCGAAAATTTCCCCGTTCGCCAAAAGTGGCGCGGGGAATGAAAAAGT
>JAJYTO010000064.1 GCA_021793015.1 Bacillota bacterium | reverse complement strand
TCAGTGCGATACTGGCGGCACATGAGACCGCAGCGGCCAAACAGTCTGACATGGATGTCGCCAAACGCGGCGGAGCCTCTTTGCAGAGGTCTGAGATCATAGGCCACCGTCGTCGCTCCCGTGGGCAAGAGCGCCTCGCGTGTATCGGACACCGCCTCCGTCAAGGGGGGCAGATCGTCTCTGATGCGCGCCCGTCGCAAACCGGCTGCATTTGCCGCAGCGCGGCCGCTGTCTGCGATCACGACGCGAACAGAAATCTGCGCGGGGGCGCTCACCTGCAGACGCGGCACGGACCGACTGGCGGATACTTCCGCGAGCCGGGGCAAATTCATCATATCAACCGCGCACAGTCCAAGCAAAATGGCGATATCGAGAGTCAGATAGAAATCCAGGACTCCGCTGTTGTGCAGAAATGGCGCCGGCGCGGCGCTGACGGCCGCGATGTAGGCGAGCCTGCGGGTGGGCAGCCAACTGTTAGCGCGGAACAGCCACTTGCGAAACCAGTTCCTCGATGATGTCATTGGCGGATACTCCTTCAAGCAGCGCGGCTGGTGTGATCATGAGACGATGGCGAAGCACGGGTCCGATGACTCGCAACACGTCGTCCGGCGTGACAAAGCGGCGCTCCTGCAGATAAGCGGAGGCCTTGCTGGCCATGAGCAGCGCCGCGGCCGCGCGCGGGCTGCCTCCAAGGGAGACGCTCGCAAGTGCCCGCGATTGGGATATCAACTCCACGATATATCGGATGACGCCCTCTGTCGCTTCGATTGCGGCCACCTCCTGTTGTGCCGTCAGGAGGCTGTGCGCGTCATCGACCTCAGTGCGCGCTCCATCTTGCGGCTCGTCCAGAGAGTGTCCCGGCTCCGTCGCGGGTGCGACGGTATGCGATCTCTCCGTGTCCGCAACGGCTCGGGCCAGGTGACGCGGCGTATGGGCCAGCAAAGCGGCCACTTGCGCCGCATTGTTCGGATAGTGGATTTCAATTTTCATCAGGAAGCGGTCCAACTGCGCCTCAGGCAGTGGATAGGTTCCCTCGTAGTCGATCGGGTTCTGCGTGGCAATCACGAAAAAAGGCTGCGGCAGCGTCAGGGTTTCGCCATAGAGTGTGACCTGACGCTCCTCCATGGCTTCCAGGAGCGCCGCCTGCGTCTTTGGCGGGGTGCGGTTGATTTCGTCGGCCAACACGATATTGGCAAAAAGTGGTCCTCGTTCGACTCGAAAGGAACTCTCGCGCATGTCATAAATGACGCTGCCCACAACATCGCTCGGCAGCATGTCGGGTGTGAATTGGATGCGCTTGAAGCTCATGCAAAGCGCCTCAGCCAAGGTGGTGGCCAGCAGGGTTTTCCCGATGCCGGGAACCCCTTCCAGCAGTATGTGGCCGCCGGCCAGCAGCGCCAGCAGGATTTCTTCTATGACGTTCTCCTGACCCTTGACTGTCTCGGTTAAATGTTGCCGGATTGTGCTGATCAGCATGTGTCAACTCCTTGTGGTCCGTCGATGCGCGGGCGGGCGTCGCCGGGTCTGCGCATCATGCCATAAGTGTATGCTAGGGCCGCTTTGTTGTCGGGGATTTCCGCCGACTCCGGAGAGCCGCAATGAAGACGTTGCATTCGGCGATAAACGCGTCTGGGCCGGGATTCTTCATGCGCCGCGGCAACGCCAGGGGGACGTCGCGCGCACGCGCCAGTTGGGCCATCTGTGTCAGCAGACTGTCGAAACTTCTCGCCCTTCTGTAATGATCCGCCATCGCCTGCGCCAGTTGGAGACTGGCTGACTGGGCGGGACGCACGGATGCGAGCGGTCTCCCGAAGCGTCTGCCTTCCCCCCAGAGCCAAATGACGGCCGCCGCGCAAAGGAGCGCGAACGCCCCGTTGATCCCTGCGCCAAATACGGCTGCAGCGCCCGGTTCGACGGAATACCCGTGCACGGTCTCGGCAAAGGCGATCCGAGTGCGGGTGGGCTGCAAAAGCGTCAACAACACGCCAAGGTTGCCGGATTTGGCGACGGCCCCATTGTAGGCCAGTCCGGGCAAGCCGAGGAGCGTGATGGACCCTTGCCCGATGCGCTCTGTGACGCCCACCGTCCGCCGTGCTCTGTCGGGCAATGTCAGCAACCACCGCTGTCCGCCGCGCAGGTTGCCAGTCAGTGTCGCGTATGGTCCGACACCGGAGACGCCGAACGCCGCGACGGCGCGACGGGAATGCGCTGCAGGCAAGAGTGTCAAACGCAAAGCGCCGTCGGCCGCAGGCATGGGCGCAACGCGCAAGCCGAGCGCTGTCGCAAGGGCGGAAGAATGATCCAGCAGGCCGACCACCCGCCCGCCGGAACGGATGAAATGAATCCATGCTTTCGCGGTAGAGGCTGTGTCGTCCGTCTGCGGGTCAACGATCAACACTGTTGTATGCGCTGGCAGACCAAGTTGCGGTTCCGTCAGCAGCCGCCATGATCCTGCGGACGGGGAGCCGTGAAACAGGGAAAACAGCGCTGCCGTACCGTTTGTCCGGTGGCTGTACGACGTGCCCGCCGGGAGCGGTGTGCTGTCGGCCGTGGGCGCCAACAGAGCGGCGGCAGACAGATAAAAAATGAGAACGCAGGCGATCAAGGCCCAGACTGTGCGTTGTCTCATGGCTCGGCAGGCTCCCTTCCCAGGATCGCAGACGCGGATGCGCGCGCAGAGTCGACAAGCGCCCGCGACGGCGCTTCCCGCGATCCCGGAAAACTGTGGTAGAGCAGTTCGTCGCACGCTCTGGCCAACGCTGTGAAGGCGGCGCTTGCCTGGGATCTGCGGCGCAACAATTCCCGCGCGTATTGGCCGTTGGTTTTGTCGGGGCTGACATTCAGTTCGCGAACGCTTTGCAGATGTACAATGGACGCCAAGAAATAACAGCGCGCTGCCTCGTGGTATTCGCTCGCCGCGGCATGACCGTCCGCTAGGCGAAACCAGCCCGCTGCGTCGATCGGTCGCTCAGATCCGCCCGCCGCAGTTCCCGGCCGTTTGCTCCGATTGCGGCGAAACTGGCTCAGGAGAAGGGTCAAGCCGACGGCTGACAGCGCCAGAACGACCCACCCTACACTGCGGGGCGGAGGCCCGATGGACAGATGTAGATGAAGCCGACGGATCAGTTCCCCCAACAGGTCGCTGAGGGCTTGCAGCCATGAGCCTCCCTGCGGTCCTGGATGATACGAGGGCGCTGACAGAATGGCCTGCAGCCGGCGGTGCCAAAACAGAAAATCCGTCATTCCGGTCAGACCTCCATGCGCTTCACGCCACGGACAACCGGGAAAAATATGCGCCTGCGGCGATATTTAGGGTTCGTCCTTTTCTGTCATGAGTTCTATGTCGTATCCTTCGCGCCGGATGCGCATGTCGATATACAGGTTGGCCAGCAAGAGGGCGTACAACGGCGCCAGCAGGATGCCGATGAGCCCCGTGAAAAGCATCCGCAGCGCGTTATTTGGCAGCAATTCAATCAGAAACGAGAGTCCGCCGCTGGCGAGGCCCAGTACGATGGAAGCGACCAGAGTGATGAAGAACAGCCGCCAGAAAGAGCGTTTCGTCAGGGTCCAGGAACGGCGGACGGCGCGCCAGTTCTTCAGACGTTCAACAACCACGGCGGGGAAGGTGAACAGCAAGCGGATGTTCAACCAGATCCCCACAATCACGAGCGCCAGATAGACCAGCACCAGCACAGCCACAAATCCGCCGGACTTCGTTCCGCCGCCGATGAGGACGGCTCCAAACACCACGCCCAAAACAACCACAACGGCGGCGATCAGTCCGACGAACAGCCAGGTGGTTGCCACGTAGGCGCCCCACCGTTTCACCGCCTGGCGAAAATAGGTCCAGATGGAGGATTTGACTGAGCCATAGGCGACGGTGTCCGCTCCCAGCGCGTAATATGTTCCCTGCAACAGCGGACTCACGATGTTCATGCTGACAAGGGCGATGAGTGTCTCCACGACGGCGAAGGCTGTTCTTGCCCCCAGGGACTGCGGCTGCTGCAATTGCCTGAGCAGCGCCGACATCCCCGCCTGCCCGTGAAACAGAAGCTGATAGTTGATGGTGGGAACAAGAGTGCCGGCTACCGCGTTCATGATGGCGATGGGAGCCATGAAGATCAGGCTGATCAACAGCAGCGGTGCGAAATAGTCGCGGTACTGTCTAAATACGTCGTCCAGAATACCGTCGATTGAGCGGGCTCGCACAGGCTTTGGCAAAATACTTCCTCCTAACGTCCGGCGCTCCGGATCTTGTCGAACATAATGGTAGTATACCAAAAAATTGCACATGTGTATCGAATGAGGCCGTTCGATCGGCGCCTCGCTGACTCGCTGCGGCCATTGGTCAATCCTGGCGTCAAGAGGTATACTGAGGGAGATGCGCGACGCGGTACGGACGGCAGGCTGGGAGGTTGTCCAAAAAGGGTCGAGAACTCCGCGCTTCAGGGATTGGCTTGCGCCAGACAGGCGTGCTCATGGACCGCACATGTACTGCGCGCGTCTGCCCGGCGCAAGCCAATCCCCCGCAAGCGTTTTGCCTCGACCCTTTTTGGACACGCCTTTCCCAAACGGTCTATGCTGTGGGCTATGTGATTACAGTCAAGAGGTGACGGTCATGGATAAACACAAGGTGATGATTTTAGGAACGGGACCCGCCGGTTTGACTGCGGCGATCTATGCGGCGAGAGCCAATTTGCAGCCGCTGGTCGTGGAGGGCAACGAGCCGGGCGGGCAGTTGACCTTGACTACGGAAGTGGAGAACTTTCCAGGCTTCGAGGACGGCGTCATGGGACCGACTCTCATGGAGCAGATGAGGAGGCAGGCGGAGCGCTTTGGCGCCCAGTTTCAAACCGGCTGGGTGACGGACGTCGACCTTTCGGCCCGGCCTTTTCGCGTCACAGTCAATGAACAGGATGTCTATGAAGCAGACGCGCTCATTATCTCTACAGGCGCCTCCGCGAAACTGCTGAATATCAGCGGGGAAGCCGAACTCATCGGGCGCGGAGTGTCCACTTGCGCTACGTGCGACGGATTTTTCTTCCGAGGAAAGAAGATTGTGGTAGTTGGCGGCGGGGATTCGGCTATGGAGGAAGCGACTTTCTTGACCAAGTTTGCGTCCGAGGTCACGATTGTCCATCGTCGCGACACGTTGCGCGCGTCCAAAGTGATGCAGGAGCGTGCGCGCCAGAATCCGAAGATCAAGTGGGAACTGAGCGTGACTCCGGTGGCCGTCAGATCCGACGGCAAGAAAGCGAATGGTCTTGAAGTGCGCGACGCGGCGACGGGAACAAATCGCGTCATTGAAACGGAAGGCGTATTTGTGGCGATCGGCCACTCTCCCAATACCGCCTTCTTGCGTGGGCAAATCGCTCTTGACGATGTCGGCTACATCAAGACGGACGGTTTCAGTACGGCGACGAGCGTGACAGGCGTCTTCGCCTGCGGCGACGTGATGGATTCCCGCTATCGCCAGGCGATCACTGCGGCGGGATCAGGCTGCAAGGCCGCCATGGAGGTGGAGAACCATCTTGGGAGTTCGAGTTCCCATGACTGGTCGCAGTCTGCCAGAGAGCAGGAAACTGCGCGAACCTGATCACGGGAGCGGCGATCGCCTATACTTTTGCCAGCAACAGCCCGATAAACAGCAGAAAGCCAAACCCGATCAGCGTCTGGGAGGTGGCCTTGAACGCCGCCTGAAGCTGCGCCGATGTGCGGGCTGTCGTGAACAAGATCGGCACGCGCGCAGCCAGCGGAGCCGCCAGCAGCGAGAGCAGGGTCCAGGCGGGCAGGCGTTGCGTGAGCATCAGAACTGGCACGCATACAAACGCCACAGCGAATGCCGCGCCAAGGATCAGAATGGCGCGGCTGCGGCCGGCGACGATCGGGAGCGTCCTGCGTCCGCCGGCGCGATCGTGGTCGATATCGCGGATGTTGTTGGCAAGTAAAATGGCGCCAATCAATACTCCGATCGGCAGCGAAGCGATCGCGGCGATCCATGACAGTGTGTGCGTCTGGGTGAAGTACGTGATCAGAATGATCACAGGTCCCATGATGACGCCGGCCGTGATTTCGCCGAGCGGGGTGTACGAGATCGGGAACGGTCCGCTTGAATACAGGTACATGAACAGCATGCTGCCGATGCCGGCGGCGGCGACCCACCACGAGGAAGCGGCGCTGATGTACACGCCAAGCAGAAGCGACGCGGCGAGCGTCGACATAGTGATGATGAGCACGGTTCGCGGCGACACGTTGTCGCGGACGATTGTTCCCGCGATTCCAACCATGTCCGCGTTGTCCAGGCCGCGCCGGAAGTCGTAGTATTCGTTAAGCATATTGGCGGCGGCCTGGATCAGCATGGAAGCGACGAGCATGGCGAGAAACACCGGCACGCGCAGTGCGTGTTGCTGAATGGCAAGCCCTGTCCCCACGAGCACGGGGGTGATGGACGCGGTCAGAGTGGGCGGTCGCAGCAGTCTCCACCCGATGCGAATGTAATGGACGCGCAAATGATTTTCCACCTTTACCCCAGGAGATCTGCCCCATGGATGTTTACCCCAACAAAATCGATGGTCTGTGCCGGTCGGAGTCATATATTGCGCCCCTGCTCAGACACCGCTGTCGCTGAACTCGCGACGGGCGCAATATATGACTCCTCCCCGAGCATGCCTGGCGTCCGCGACGAACACGGTCGGCGCTGTTTCATTTTCCTGACGGCGGCGCGCACGTGAGATTTTGTTTGGCAAAACTTAGGCATGGGAGTCTGTTGAAGGTCTGTTGAAGGATTGCCTGGATGATAGCAGATGATTCTCATTTGGACAAGAGGGTCCAGGACGGTTGGCGCAGACCGGCCAGTCTGTTATACTGACATTGTTACAGACCGACTGGTCTGTTGGCGACTTTTGTGGCGAACGGGAGGGTCCATCGATGGCGACGATCTGGAAAATGGCGCACGAGTATGAAGATATCATCTATGAACAGGCAGACGGCATGGCACGCATTACGATCAACAGACCGGAGGTGCGCAACGCGTTTCGTCCGGAGACGGTCAGCGAACTCATTGACGCGTTTGCGCGCGTCAGGGATGACGCCAATGTCGGCGTTGTCATTTTTACGGGACAGGGCGATCAGGCGTTTTGCTCCGGCGGCGACCAGAGGGTGCGCGGACACGGCGGCTACATAGGCGGAGACCGGATTCCAAGGCTGAATGTGCTTGATCTTCAGCGGCAAATTCGGCTGTTGCCAAAGGCGGTGATCGCCGCGGTGGCTGGATACGCGATTGGCGGCGGCCATGTGCTGCATCTGGTGTGCGATTTGACGATCGCGGCGGAAAACGCGGTGTTCGGCCAGACGGGACCGAAGGTAGGCAGTTTTGACGCTGGATACGGCACGGGTCTGATGGCCAGAACTGTTGGCATCAAGAAGGCGAAAGAGATCTGGTTCCTGTGCCGGCAGTATTCTGCACAGGAGGCGCTTGATATGGGGCTGGTCAATGCGGTTGTTCCTATCGAGCGGCTGCAGGAGGAGGCCGTCGACTGGGCGCGGGAAATATTGTCGAAAAGTCCGATGGCCATTCGCTTTCTGAAAGCGTCGTTCAATGTGGACACGGATGGATTGGCCGGGCTTCAGCAGATGGCGGGAGACGCCACCATGATGTTTTACATGACGGAGGAAGCGCGGGAAGGCAAAGACGCATTTCTGGAAAAACGCTCGCCTGATTTCTCGCAATTTCCACGCTTACCTTAGGACGGCTGGGGGGGCATGCAGGTGGACTTCGACGCGACTGTGGGTGCATCGCCGATCATTCCGGACTGGTTGCACCGCCGCCGTCATTCAGGACGCTTGGCGATCGCGCATGAGGGCGCGGCCTGGACGTATGCCGAGCTCCACGAGCACGCTGGCCGTCTGGCGGGGGCACTTGCGCAACGCGGCGTGAGCGCCGGGGATCGGGTTGCTCTGCTGGCCCGGCACGGACTGGTGTTTACAGCCTCTGTACACGCATTGATCCAACTGGGCGCGGTGTTGGTCCCGCTCAATACTCGCCAAGCGATTCCGGAGCTGGTTTGGCAACTGGATGCCGCGCGCGTCCGTTTGTTGATCGGCGACGCCGAGCACAGCGATCTGGCGCGCCAATTGGTGGATCGCCTGCAAAGCGGGGAAACCCGCCGCGCAGTCGCTCTTCTGACGCTGGACGGGGAGCGCTGGCCTGAGTCTGCCGCTCCAGTGCATCGCGAGCATCTTGATTTGCGCGCTGTTCAGTGTGTGATGTTTACATCCGGCACCACCGGTCGGCCCAAGGGAGCGCTCATCACGTATGGCAACCATTTGTGGGGTGCGGCGGGTTCCGCGTTTCGTCTGGGCGTACAGCCGGACGACAGGTGGCTCACGCCTTTACCGCTGTTTCACGTGGGCGGCCAGGCTGTACTGCTGCGCAGTGTGATTTACGGCACGGCGGCGGTGATACACCGCGCGTTTGACCCGGATGCCGTGAACCATGCGATCGACGCGCAGGGCGTCACTCTTGTGTCCGTCGTTCCCGCCATGTTGACACGCATGATTGCGGGCCGCAAGCTTCCCTATCCGGGCACACTTCGCAACATACTGCTTGGAGGAGGGCCGGCTCCCCGAACACTGCTTGAGGATTGCCTGGCCCTTGCGGCCCCTGTCAGCCAGAGCTATGGATTGACGGAAGCCAATTCGCAGGTGGCCACGCTGTCGCTGGATGACGCCATGCGCAAGTTGGGGTCGAGCGGACAACCGTTGCTCATGACAGAAGTTCGCATCATGGAAGGGGCGGTTGCGCTGCCGCCAGGGTCCGAGGGCGAGATCGCGCTGCGCGGTCCGACGGTCATTCCGGGGTATGACAATCAACCGGAAGCAGACGCCGGCGCGTTTCACGATGGCTGGTTCCATACGGGAGACGTGGGCTATCTGGATGATGAAGGGTATCTCTTTGTGCTGGACAGGCGCAGTGATCTGATCGTGACCGGCGGAGAGAACGTCTATCCCGCTGAGGTGGAGGCGGCGCTTCTCGCTCATCCCGATATCGTGGAGGCGGGCGTGACTGGCGTAGCGGATGAACGGTATGGTCACGCGGTGTTCGCTGTCGTTGCCCTGCGCGCGGGCGCGCGGCTTGAGGAGGCGGAGATCAGGCAGTTCTGCCGCGAGCGTTTGGGCGGCTACAAGATTCCTCGCGACATTCGCTTTGTCGCAGAACTGCCGCGCAACGCCGCAGGGAAACTGCTGCGAAAGGAACTCGTCAAATGTCTATAGACATTGGAACGCACGCGCCGCTTTGCGATCAAAAATATGTGGATGTGTTTTCCGACGCCCTCCGGCACTCCAGAGAACAGGCGCGTCTGCGCGGGGAGGCTGTTGTGGCGTGTTATGCGCTGCCGCTTGCAGAGACCGCTTGCGATCTGCGAACGCTGTTTGCCGCCGCAACAGCTTACGACGTACGCTGGTACTGGTCGGATCCGGGCGAGCGCACACGGTGGTGCGCTCTTGGCGCGACCACGGTGCGGGAGTGCGAAGGTCTGCAGCCTGTTTCGGAAGCGGCGCAAGCGCTGGCGGGCCTGAACAGGCGCGTGCTGTGCTTCGGCGATGCGACTGCGCGTTGGTTGGCAGGGTTCGCCTTTGATGCGGAACAGCCTCGCGATGAACGTTGGCGCGAGTGGCCGAATGGCCTGTTGATGCTTCCGCGGTTTGTGGTGGAACAACATTCGGAACACCCGATCATGGTTACAGTGTGCGTGCAGGTGGAGGCGCATACGGATACGGAGCGGCAGTGCGACGACCTGATTGCCGAACTGGTCGGGGCCCTCGATGGGGCGCGAATCGACGCGGAGCAGGCGGATAGGGCGGGAACGGACCGAACGGAGACTGACATGGCGGGGACAGGCGGAACAGGCGGAACAGGAACCGATGGAGCGAGATGTCGCGATGCGGGCGACGGCCGGCGATTGTTTGCAGCCGCCGGGGAAGGGGAGGAAAACGGGGAGGAGGTTTACGAAGCAACCGTCTCATCGGACTTGCCCAAGTTGCCGGGCTTGCCCGACTTGCCTCCAGGAATGGAGGCGTGGACGGAGGCCATTCTGAGCATCGAGGGCGACCTTCGCCAGGGTTTCTACGAAAAGGTTGTCATGGCTCGCCGCGAACGCGTGTCTGTTCAGTCGTTTGTGCGCTTGCCGCAAACGCTGCGTGACCTTGAAGCCCGATATGGCGATGGTGTGGTGTTTGCTGTCGCGCTCGGGTTCCAAGTGTTTGCGGGAGCGACCCCGGAGCGACTTGTACAGGCACGTCAGGGCGACGTATCGATCGATTGTCTGGCCGGCACCGCTCCCAGAGGCGATTCGCGGAGCGAAGACGACTCCATGGCCGCGATGCTCCTGGCCAGTCATAAGAATCGCGAGGAGCATGCCTTTGTGCTGAGAGGAATAGTGGGCGATATCAAAGGGGCTGTGGAAGCGGTGAATGTTCCGGACGCGCCCGTGATCCGCAGGCTGGCCAATGTTCAGCATTTATACACTCCGGTTCGCGGGCGGCTGTCGACCACAATGTCGATTCTCGACATTGTGGCGCGCCTTCATCCCACTCCGGCCGTCGCTGGATCGCCCAAACAGACCGCGCTTCAGATCATCCGGGAACGGGAACACATGGATCGCGGCTGGTATGCGGGACCGCTTGGCTGGATCGACGGTGAGGGCAATGGGATGTTTGTCGTGACGCTCCGATCGGCGCTCATGGACGAGCACGGTGCGGACCTGTTTGCCGGTGCGGGTATCGTAGAAGGCTCGGAGCCGCTCACCGAGTGGCGTGAAACTGAGTGGAAGATGCGTCCCATGCGGGTTGCGCTAGGGCAGGAGTTGATGAGGTGACAGTCAATCCGGATCTGTCTGTGGTCGTTTCTTTTGCCGCGCAGTTGCGGCATGCCGGTGTGGAGCATGTCTGCATTTCGCCGGGCTCCCGTTCGACGCCGCTTGCCGCAGCCTGTGCGCGGGAACCCGATTTGCGCGTCTGGATTTTGTTGGACGAGCGCTCGGCGGGCTTCTTTGCGGTCGGACTCGCCCGCATGACAAAGCGGCCCGTTGCGCTCGTCTGCACGTCAGGCACAGCGGCGGCAAACTATCTGCCAGCCGTGATGGAGGCGAGACAAAGCCGCGTGCCGCTGCTCATTGTGACGGCAGACCGTCCGCCTGAGCTTCGGGGCGTGGGCAGCAATCAGACGGTGGATCAAGTGAAACTGTACGGTTCCTTTGTGAAATGGCAGGCGGACATGCCCACGCCGGATGGCGCTGCCAACCTTGATGAACAGGCCAGGACGGCAGTCTTTCGGGCCCTGTCGGCGGCTGTGGCAGAGCCGGCGGGCCCTGTGCACATGAACTGGCCGTTTCGGGAACCGCTCTTGCCGCCCCTAGCGTCAAGCGCATTTCCAACTGCGGCGGGATCTGAAAGCGGGGGGGCGCGAGTTGGGAATGCGCTCGCCGCGGGGTCGCGGCCAAACACAGCGGAGTTGGCAGTTTCCCAGCCATCGTCGCCTCCGGGACGGCAGTCACCACCGCAGCACCAGCAATCGCAACCACGACAGCCGTCGCCTCCGGGACGGCAGCCATTTGTTCGCGTTTGGCGGGGCGTCAGACGGCTCGCTGACGGTGATCTGCAGGCTCTCGCTCTTGAACTGTCCATCACAGCGCGCGGACTGATTGTCTGCGGCCCCCAGGATGATCAACGCCTCGCCCAATCGCTCCGCTCGCTGGCGGAAGCGTTGCAATATCCGTTGCTCGCGGACCCGCTTTCGCAGGCGAGATCTGCGGACGGCAGGATGTCAATGGTCGTGGACAGCTATGATGTCATGTTGCGCAACAGACAGAGAATGGGCGCGAATCTACGGGAAGCGCTGCGTCCCGAAGTGATTCTGCGCTTCGGACAAACTCCAACGTCGAAAGTGCTGGGATCCTATCTGTCCGATCACAGGGGAGTGCGGCAGATCGTTGCGGATGATACAGAAAACTGGCAGGATCCATTCTTCTGTGCGACCGATGTGCTGATTTGTGACGCGATCGATCTCGTTGTTCGACTCACTGCGGCTGTGGAACAGCGGACCGGAAGCGTGTTTGCGCAGGGCTGGTTGGAAGCGGATGCGTCTGTGGCGGCGGCGCGTTCCAGACAGGTGATGGCTATTCCCACGGAGTTTGCGTTGACGGCTGGCATGAAGAGCGTGGGAGGCACGGCCACCACAGCCACTGTTGGCGCGCCCTTCGCGATAGATCGGAACCCGAGTCGGCAGGAATCGGCCAATCCGTCAGCTTCGTCATTGCTGTCAACCCCATCACCCTCGTCAACCCCGCTGCACCTGCCGGAGGAGCCATTGTTTGAAGGCCGTCTTTTTGTGGAACTCGCCCATCTGTTGCCGGAGGGCAGCGTGCTGTTCGCAGGAAACAGCATGCCGGTTCGCGATTTGGATTCCTTTTTTCCGAAAGGGGAGCGCCCACTGCAGATCATGGCCAATCGCGGCGTCAGCGGGATTGACGGCGTCGTGTCGACTGCGCTCGGAACTGCGGCGGGAGCCGCCGAGTCAGGGCGCAAGGTGGTGCTGGTGATCGGAGACGTGTCATTCCAGCACGATGCCGGCGGGTTACTGGCAGCCCGTCAGTACGGACTCGATCTTACCGTCATTTTGGTCCACAATGATGGAGGCGGCATTTTCTCGTTCCTGCCCCAGTCAACGCAGGAGGATGTGTTTCCCTATTTCTCAACTCCCCACGGCCTGGATTTTGAACCGCTTGTTCGCATGTACGGAGGCACTCATGCGCGCATAGCAAATTGGTCCGAGTTCAGGGCATCCGTCGCCCAATCGCTCCGGTCCCCAGGCCTTCATGTTTTGGAGGTGCGCACCGACAGGGACATGAACGCCGCGTGGCATCAACTGATTTTCGACGCCTGTTCGGGAGAGTTGCCGACATGAGCGGATACCGTTCCCTGATTGTGAACGGCGTTTCGTTGCGCATATGGCAGAATTGCAACGCAGGTGCAGAAGCGCAAAGCGTACTGTTCCTGCACGGGTTTGCCGGCTGTGCAGAGGACTTTTCCGCCATCTTCCCCGCGCTTGACAAGTATGCCATCGTTGCTGTCGACTTACTCGGGCACGGCGGCTCCGACGCCCCGACTGACAGCGCGAGATACCAAATGGCGAACATGGTTTTGGATTTGCGTGCATTGTTGCTCGCACTGGGTATTCGTCAGACTCACGTGGTTGGTTATTCGATGGGAGGACGCATCGCGCTGGCGATGGCGGTCGCCTTCCCCGGCCTGATTCGCAGTCTGGTGCTGGAGAGTGCTTCGCCAGGGCTTTCATCAGAGCTTGAACGCACGCAGCGGCGCAGGGGCGACGACGCTCTGGCGGGATGGATCGAAGCGGAGGGAATCGAACGTTTCGTAAATGTTTGGGAGGCGCAGCCACTCTTTGCGTCTCAGGCGAGTCTCGATCAGAACGCAAGAATGCGGCAGAGAATGGTGCGCATGGCGCAACGGCCTCATGGTCTGGGAGGCAGCTTGCGGGGGCATGGAACGGGCGTCCAGCCGTCGCTGTGGGGGCGTCTGTCGTCTGTTATGGCGCCTGTGCTGGCGGTTTCCGGCGAGCTCGACGCTAAGTTCACACGCATTGGTTCCGCCATGACGCGCCTTCTTCCTCACGCTGCGCATGTGGTGGTGAGGGGCGTCGGCCACAACATTCATCTGGAACGGCCGACAGAGTTTGCCGCCCTGGCGGTTCAGTTTTTGGCGGAGCATGAACACGGCGGTCTGGACGGCGATCTGCATGGCGCCCCCTCTGACGCATCTTTGCTCCGGCAGGATCCGTTCATGGATTCAGAGTAATAGTAATTGTAGTTCCCTTGCCGAGCGCACTTTGCGCTTGGATGGAGCCCCCGTGGGCGTCCACGATCCATTTGGCGATGGACAGTCCGAGCCCGCTCCCCTGGTCGTCGCGACGGCGATTCACGTCGCCGCGGACAAAACGGTCAAATATCTTTGGCAGAAGCGCTGGTGCAATTCCAAACCCCGTGTCTGCAACCATGATCTTCGAATGCAGTGTATCGCACTCAAGAGATACTGTGATCGACGCTCCCGCATCGGAATAGCGCAGCGCGTTGTCCGTCAAAATCAGCAGCAGTTGCCGCAGCCGTGCCATGTCGCCGAGCGTCATGCAGGGGAAGTGCGGCGTCAGCGCCTCCAGCGATTTGTTCTGGGCCTGGGCCATCGGTTTGACCGCTTCCACGGTTTCCGTGACGAGTTTGCTTAAGTTTACGCTCCGTTTGTCGATCAAGGGTTCATGTGAGTCGGCGCGGGCGAGCGTCAGCAGGTCCTCAATCAGGGAACCCGTGCGCACCAGTTCTTCATATGCATTGCCCAGATAGCGAATCTCACTTTCGATGGTGTGATCGGGATTTTGCAGCAGGACTTCGAGGTTTGTCTTGATGATGGCCAGTGGAGTGCGCAACTCATGAGATGCGTCAGCGACGAACTGCTGTTGGCGGCGCCAGGATGCGATGGTCGGGCCCAAACTGCGCGAAGCAAGCCATATGCCGACCCCAACGGTGAGGGCGAGCGCCGCGAGCCCCACTTCCACCAGTGTCCAGAACAGGTTGGCCAGCGTGGTGTCCGTAGGTCCTGTGGGCGTTGTGACCCGTATCAGATACGATCCTCGCTGTGCGTGAACGAGCGCGTCAAAGGAACGATAGGGAACGCCCATCTCGCGTACGGTGACAAAATAACCGTTGGGATGGCCCACGGTCAAACTGTAAATATGCCAAACATCAACAAACGGGTTGCCGTCTATAAAAAAACTGGTCTTGGTTCCCGCCTCATCGACCAAGCTCCAAAGGCTGTAGCCGATGCCTGAAATGGCGAGGCTCTGGCCACTGGCCGGTTTCGTCTGGTTGCGGATATAGGCATGAATGATTCGGGTCGCCGCTCCCTGCAGATGACTGTCCAGGACATTGTACAGTTCATTGGCCATCATGCTGTATACGAGTGACAGCAGGATGATCCATATCGTCAGCAGCGCGCCTATGTTAATGCTCAAAAGTTTTAGTCTCACAAATAGAAAAGGGTCCCGTCTGTTTAAAAAGGAGAACAATGCAGACCCCTCCGTGTCATCGTCAGTCATCGGCTCTCTTCAGAGTATAGCCGACTCCCCGGATGGTTTGAATGACAGGTCCGGAAACCGTCAGGAGTCGCTTGCGCAGATGATGCACGTAGGTATCAAGAACTCCCTCCAGAACATCGGCTTCATATCCCCACACATTGTCCATCAGTTGACGTCTGGTCAATACCCTGCCGGCATGCCGGATCAGCATCTCAAGAATTTGCGACTCTTTTGGAGACAATAGCTCGACATTTTCTTCAGAGGTGCGAATTTCACGAGTCTGAAGGTCAAACTCAAGCGAATCGAATGTCAGATGGTTGTTGTGGACAAGATCCACCGGGCGTCGCGCCAACGCGTGAATGCGCGCCAGCAATTCTTCGGTCGCAAACGGTTTGACCAAATAGTCGTCGGCTCCTGCGTTGAGTCCCGACACCCGATCGGAAACGGAATCGCGGGCGGTCAGAAACAGCACCGGCGTCATCGTGCCACGGAGGCGCAGTTGCCTGACGATCTCCAGGCCGTCAAGGCCCGGCAGCATGCGATCCAGTACGATCGCATCGTAAGGAACAGTCAGCGCCAAATGCAGACCTTCTTCGCCATCGGTGGCCACGTCTGCCTGGATTTGGTCTCCAGCCACAAGGCGCACCAAGGCATCGGCCAGCCTTGTTTCATCTTCCACAATCAGAACGCGCATGCGGAAACCATTCTCCTGTCCCGAAAATAATGATGGCCCGTGCCTATCAGGACGATGAGATTTTGCTTCGCAAAACTCAGGCATGCCGCTGCCGCTCAGACAGCCGCGGCCTCCGGGCCGCTAGTACTCGCTGCATCGGCATGCATGATCCGTCCTGGCGGGAGTTCGGCGCTGTCGCTAAACTCGCGACGGGCGCAATGTATGACTCTTCCCCGAGCGGGTTTTGCGCTTGTGAAAAAACTTCTCGGCGCCTTTTCGTTCCCTGATGGCGGCGCGGGTCTGATCTAACAATAGCACAAGTCGCGGTCATTAATCATCTGTTCAGTACAGAACAAGGACACAAGGGCCGCGCGCCGTCAGCGGACCCTTTGTGTCCTTTTGTTGGTGCTGCGCAGCAGCATGGAGGTCTATCCCAGAAAATCGCCTGTCTCTGCCAGTCGGAGACATATATTGCACCCCTGCTCAGACAGCGCTTCGCACAACTCGCGACGGGCGCAATATATGTCTCCGACCCGAGCGGGTCTTGCACCTGCAATAAAACTTCGCGGCGCCTTTTTCATTCCCTGATGGTGGCGCCCAGCAGAGATTTTGCTTCGTAAAACTCAGGCATGGATGTCTATACCATCTTGGTTCCAGGCACCGATTCGAACTCCGAATCGAGCTCTGCGAATGACATGTCCGTCCCGGCTTCCTCGACACTGATGCGAGCGGTTTCTCTACCCCACAGGACAAATGGAAGGGCAAGGACAAGAAGAGCGATTGCGATCGCTTCGAAGATAACGCGGTTCCCCCACAGATGCAACAGGAATGGCAAGGAATAGATGGTCACCACCCCGCTCAACAGGCGTGCGGTCATTTCTCCAAAATAGACTCCGCCGCCGCGCAGCCGGGTGGGAAACTGTTCCGCCAAGTACAGTTTGGACACAGGAAACACGCCCAGGCCGAAGAACGAGGTCAACAGTCCAGCGACAATGACAAGGACTGAGGTGGTAAACAGTCCAAACATGACGCATCCGATGGCAGCGAGGAAAAAGTAGATTGTCAAGATCCATTTCCGCCCATAGCGATCGGCCAGATAGCCTTGAACGATTGAGCCTGCGCCTGCGGTGCCCATCATGGCTCCCGTGAAGAGAATGGCGTTGCCGGATCCAAATCCGCGCTCCATCAGTATCGTGGGGCCGAAGACCAGCAAAATATAAAACAGGATGAATGCGCCGGTCAGTTGAGCGGCGGCAATGACGCCGCGAGACAGGTATGGCGGCCGCAACAGGGAGCGAAGCGTTGGCTTGCGAACGGCGCCCTGGTGAATAACCGCGAGGGCGCGACGGTTGATGAGCGTCGTGTCGTGCGGCAGCCCAGCCTGCCGCTCCAGTTTTTCAACCAACTGCTGAACTTCAGCCCGGCGTCCATGTTTCAGCAAGAAACGCGGCGATTCCGGCAACCAGAGGGCCAGTGGAATGAGCAAGACGAGCGGCAGGCCGCCCAGCAGGAAAGGAATTCGCCAGGAGACGGCCGCCGGGAAGGCATTGATCGCCCACACTGCGGAAAGGCTGGGAATGAGATATGCGGCTGTCAAGACGCCGTTCGAGTATCCGACA
This sequence comes from Bacillota bacterium, assembly GCA_021793015.1. Classification (GTDB taxonomy): domain Bacteria; phylum Bacillota; class Bacilli; order Alicyclobacillales; family SLC66; genus JAKADD01. The sequence goes on along the minus strand of JAJYTO010000064.1, from coordinate 639 downwards.
CTGACGGCCCGTCGCTTGGCGCGCACGAATTCGGCGAGAAACAGATAAGGCATCGGGAAGATGGCGCCCACGCCAATGCCGGCCAAAAGGCGAATGGCAAAGAGGAACCAAAAACTGGCGGCGAATGCGCCGAGTACGGTCAGTACGGAAAAACACGCGATGCCGCCCAGAACCACGGTGCGTCGCCCAAATTTGTCGGCGATGATCCCGGAGGGGACGAGCCCGATGACAATGCCGATGGTGGAGGACACGCCAAGGAGACCCAGTTGCGGCTTTGAGAGATGCCAAACGCTCTTCAGCAGCGTTATGACCGGTCCCACGATGCCGATGTCAAACGCTTCGGCAATCCAGACAAGGGAGAGGAGCGCGACGATCCAGAAAGCCGTGCGGGTCATCGGCATGCGATCCAAGCGGGCAAGGAGATTCTCGTCTTGATACAGTTCCGGTTGCACAAGCATTGCCTCCTTCACAAAGTAACATCAAGCAGCTCGGGGTAAAACAGCAGAGCAGAGTAGAGCAGAGCAGAGTGGAGCAGAGTGGAGCAGAGTAGAGCGATGAAAGCTGGTCAAACCACGATCTCGCCTCCTGCGGCGCAGCCTTTTCGCCGCATGCCTGCCGGCCTGCTTGCGTCTACTGGGA
>JAJYTO010000310.1 GCA_021793015.1 Bacillota bacterium | reverse complement strand
TGGGTTGGCCACGCTCGGGTCAAAGACAACCGTCACTTTTTCCGATGCGAAGTTGACGCTCGCCTGCTGCACGCCCGGCACCTTGTTCAGATTCTTTTCGATCCGCGCGGCGCACGCCGCACAGGTCATGCCCGTGATATTCAGTTGTGCGCTCTGGACCTCCGCGTCCGGTCGTTCTGCAACTATTTCCGCCATTTCCGCCATGCGCGCCGTCTCCTTGTCGCTAGTTTGTGTAACCGCGAATCACTTGCATCAGTTCCTTGATTTTTTCATCGCCGTCTTCTCCCCGTATCGCATCCGTCACACAACCCCGCGTATGGCTCTCAAGCAAGATCAGTTCAACCCTGGTGAGCGCCGCCTTGATCGAGGACAACTGCGCCAAAATATCGACACAATAGCGCTCTTCCTGGATCATCTTTTGAATGCCGCGGGTCTGACCTTCAATCTTGCGCAGGCGAATCAGCAAATCCTCGGCTTCTTTTTGATACGAATGCATGCCCGATCACCGCCTCGTCACCATTCTCTACGTTGATACTATACCCCCGTACCCCAGTTGTCAATCGACGCGATTTTGTGGCGGCAGTAGAACATCCACACAGTATGAACCCTTTACTCATTTCCCCATGTTGTGTGACTTTATCGTGCAACTCGTCCAACCCGTAGCGCCTGACAAAGAAAGAAAACCGCTCCCTGCGCTTACCGTGTGCCCGATGAAGCGAGGTCAGGGTGTGGACCACCGGAATCGGGCGATCTTTTGATACCTCCAGCAACAACTCCCCCATTGCCGCTTTAACTGTCTTGGACTTGCCGCCTGCATAGACGGCAAAGGTCTCTCTGTGCTTGACGGCGCCAATGTCATTGATCAGGAACTCTCCACAGGCACTCGGGCAACCGGAGTAGCACACACACAGCGGACAGGGAACTGGTTGGCCTGCGATGGCAAGATCCAGCTCTTTGGCGACCTCCTACCCCTCCTCTTCGGGGCCCACCCACGGCCAGAGGAGGACTCACAGCGAATTTCACTGTTCCCACGATCTGTCGCCACTCCCTGTTTTCGCATAACCCTTTCATTCAGTGATGATGACCTCGGCGACTGCCCAGTTTCTTGACTCGTTCAACGTGTGCGGCATGAACGCTGTGTTCGGGCAAGCCCTCCTGATGGTGTCCATCATGTCCGTTGTCTGACGGATGGTGCGCATGATCCTGCGTTCCACCTTGACCGAGCACATGGGAGCCCCCCATGCCGTGTTTCATCCCTCGTCTCACCATCCACCAGTTGATCGGATAGGTGACCAGCGAACCCACCAAAATGCTGGTCGACATGACGAACCAAAAGGTGGGATCGGCGGGGAACATCACATTCCATATGTTCATCAGATACGCCATCGTCGGAAACATGCCCATCACCATAAACGTGAGGGATAAAAACTCTGCGACAAAGGCGCTTCGCAGTTCCTGCGTAAACGTTGTACCATTCATCCGCATCATGGGGATGGTCTGAAACAGCAGCCATCCCACCAAAAAACCGGCGATGTATTCCACCGCCATATCCTGCGCCATTGGCAACGAAAGCCAACTGGTGGTCGTCGCTGCCGCCACGATTCCCAATGCGTCTCCCGCCACACAGTGCATCACCGAGCCAACCGCCTGCTTCCACATCGGCGCGACAAACGCATCGTGCGTTCCCGGCTCCGGTTCCCGGCAAGCGGCCACATACAACCACAGGCCGATAACCCCGAGGTAGAGCGTGATCAGCAGCCACGCCACCTTCATCATCTTCATGATTGCTGGCTGACGCCGCAACTCGTATGCGAGCCAAATGGTGCAGATCACAGAAGACACAAGCCAGATCGTCGCTATCGTTTGCAGCATTCCTAAGCCCCCTTTCGGATGGCCAGTCTTTCTCTCCGTCTTAGCATGTCCCGTATTCTTCCATTTGTGTGCACAACATCAAGCGCTCCGATCAACGTTTGACATGGCCGTCTGCTTCATCCGCGCCCCGCGAGAACGCACGGCAAACCAGATCATAAAGCCGATTGCCGGTAAGATGACCACCACGCTTGTCCACTGTGCCGCCGTCCAGTGAAACAAAAAGCGGGGGCTGTCGCCGCGCAGCATTTCGAGGCCAAATCGGCCCGCGCTATAGAGAATATTGTATAGAAGAAACTGGTATCCGCGCGGCAGCTTTCGACGCGACAAGGAGAATAAAATTGCAAAGATCACCACATCCATCTGCCCCTCCCACACTTCGGCGGGCCATAGCGGTTTCGATCCGTAGGTGGCATAGGCATCGGTGCCAGGTGGATAGACCAGACCGAAATTACCGCCAGTCGGGCTGCCAAAGGCATCACCGCTCTGCAGGCAAGCGATGCGCCCGATGCCCTGTCCGAGCACAATCGGAGCTGCGAGCAGGTCGGCAAACTCCCAGAACGGCACGCGTTTGACTCTACAGTACACGATGCCGACTAGCAATCCGCCAATGATGCCGCCCTGGATCGAGAGCCCACCGGCCCAGATGGCAAACGCCTGTAGCGGATGCGCCGCATAATACACCGGCGTAAAGAAAAACACCTGCCATATCCGCGCCCCCAGGATCGCTCCCCCCAGGCACCAGTACACCAGTGGAACGATGTGCTCCTCGAATCGCTTGGCTGTCAAACGCGCCAGGGTGATGGTCACCTGCGCACCCAGAAAGATGGCGAAGAGCACCACGACGCCATACGCCCGAACGGGAAATGAACCGATTGTGAATAAGATCTGATGCATAGGAAACCTCCTGCAATGATGTTGGAAAGCAAATGTCCATCACAACGCCGACGATAGCCACATTATACACGACAGATTGTAGTGTGACACGATAAACTGTAGTGGGCAATGAACGCTAGTGGAACTTGCCTGCTCTTCATTTTC
>JAJYTO010000309.1 GCA_021793015.1 Bacillota bacterium | reverse complement strand
CAGGAGGATACCGCGAATAAATGGCGCCATGCGCCGCAAAAGAGCCATCTGCCATGCCATGCCAAGTGGACGAAGCGGGAAGACAAGGAGATGATAGATATGCTGAGGGCGCTCATCGTTGGGGGCGGAACCATGGCTCGCACACACGCGCAAGTATATGGAACACTGGACGGCGCCCGCATCGTCGGTGTGGTTGATCCCGACGCCAGAGGAAGGAAGTTGGCGGCTGAATTGCGTGTCTCTTATGAAGAGAGTCTCGGTGAGGTCGACTGGACCGCGTTTGACGTGGTCCATGTCTGTGCGCCGACGGCTTGGCATCGTGAACTGGTGGTCGAAATTGCCAAGCACCATAAACACATTCTCTGTGAGAAGCCGATCGCGCGTACTTTGGCGGACGCTGAGGCGATGATCGCCGCGTGTGAACAGGGTGGGGTGCGATTGATGATCGGACACTGTGTGCGCTATTTTCCCGAGTATGTGCGGGCCAAGGAACTGGTCGATGCGGGGCGGATCGGGCGCGTTGCGGTGGCCCGGCTGTTTCGCGGGGGGTCGTTCCCCCCGTCAAACACCTGGCAGGACTGGTACGCCAATCGCGACTGGAGCGGCGGCGCCAGTATTGATCTAATGGTGCACGACTTTGATTTTTTACGCTGGCTGTTTGGCCCTGTGGCCCGCGTGTACGCGAAATCGACGTACGGCGAGTCGAATCGCCTGGAGCTGACGGTGGCGACCCTGCGCTTTCAAAGTGGCGTGATCGCTCATGTGACTGGGTCGTGGGCTCATACGGGGTTTGGCACCCGTTTTGAACTGGCGGGCAGTCTTGGCCTGGTGGAACATGACAGTTTCAGGAGCGGTACGGTGCGTTATGAAATGACGGCGCCAGCGGCGAGCGTTGAAACGCAGGGGGTGCAGACGCCGGGAAGCTATGTCCACAAGAGCCCTTATCATTTGGAGATCGAAGATTTTATCGACGCCATCGTCCATGATCGACCGTTTCGCGTGACAGCGCGCGATGCCGTGGAGGCGCTGCGCATCGGACTGGCGGTGGAACAGTCGGCCACGACCGGGCTTGCGGTCGAACTGTAGGGCGACAGATCGAGTCATACATGAAGAAGAGGAGGTTGAAACAGTTGCAAAAAACTTGTAATAATCTATCTTAATATGAGATAATCGTATTGGGTGAATAATCTAATGGATGAAAAATACGTGAGCATCGGGAAAGCAGCTAAATTACTTGGTGTCAGTATCGCGGCTTTACGAAAATGGGAAGACAACGGGCTGATCCAACCAGAGCGAACGCCAACCGGACATCGCCGTTATCGCGTCGTTGAATTGCAAACGTTGATGCATGAAAACGATGAAAAGCCAGTGACTCGCGGTTGTATTCTTTACGCCAGAGTATCGACCGAGAAGCAAGAAGAGGCAGGAAGTTTGGACCGTCAAATAGGTCGGCTGAGTACATATGCCACCAAACAAGGCTGGCCCATTTCCGCCGTGATCTCCGATACGGCAAGCGGTCTGAATGAACGCCGTCATGGGTTGCAAAAAGTTTTACAACTGGTCGCGCGACGAGAAGCGTCTGTTGTTTTAGTGGAATATAAAGATCGATTCGCACGTTTCGGATTTTCTTATCTGGAATCATTTGTTGAGGCTTTTGGGGGTCAGATCGTGGTAATGGATCACGAGGAAAAAGACGAGCAGCAAGAACTCGTGGAAGATTTGATTGCTATTACCACTTCCTTTTCGGCCAGAATCTACGGAAAGCGCGGAGGAAAAAAGCTCGTTGAAGTCGTTCGATCCGCATTACAAGACCCCGTGACAGGAGTGGGATCGGAATGAAAACGACGTTTCAAGGCGTATTGCTTGAAGTTGGCGAGGAGATCGCCCAAGGCTTGGACCGCCTGATGAGGAAATACGGTTTTATGGTGCGTCACGCATTCAAGCGGCAATTGGAGCCAGAAACAAAAGCGGGCGCACTGGAACGTTCCTTATCTGCCGATACAGGGCTGCCGCTGCGTTATGCCAAAGATGCGGTGGAAGAAGCTCGTCAGCTGATTGCGGCCCGCCACGAAGCCATGAAAGACTCCTTGGAACTTTGGCAACGGCGCGAACGAAAAACGGCGATTCGCATTGCAAAACTGGAGAAGAAAAACCCGACATCTCACAAGCTGAGAGGGCTGCATCGAAAGCGGGAGAAGCAGCAACAAGAGGCGGCTTTTTACCAGCAACATGTGAACGAACACACATTTCCTCCCGTCATTTTTGGCAGCCGCGCATTGTATCTTGATCAATTCAGAGAAGGCATAGAGAAGACCGCTTGGACACAGGACTGGAACGACGCAAGAAATGGTCGACTGTTGGCAAGAGGGGATCGCGCAAAGAAGGGTAATCCTCTGCTTCGAATCAGCGAACATCATGGACAGTGGCAGCTAGAAATTTCGCTGGATCACGGTGAAGCACACGGCAAAAGCATTCGATACGACAAACTGAAGATTCCTCTGTATGTGCCGCGGAAAGTGTCGAAGACGACGGGGGCCATTAACGGGCGGGATTACGTGGCGCTATTGCGCCAAGCGATCCAACGGGGTGATCCGTACCAGGTGGAAATTTTGCGCAAGCGCGGGGTTTATCACGTTCACGTCACGGTTGAGGAAATCCCTGCCGAGTTGGTGACGTATCCGGTCAATGGATGGGTTGGGATGGATACGAACCCGACGCTCTTAGCCCTGTGCCATGTTCGAACCGATGGAAACCCGCAAGCATTTCAGTGCTATCGAGAAGGACAACTATACGATGCGCGAAGTCAGCGCCGCGATTGGTTGACCGGGAATCTGGCACGGCAAGTTGTCCGGTATGCGAAGGAACGCGGTGCCGGACTGGTCATGGAAGATCTGAGATTTGTAAAGGATCAGGAAGTGAGTACGAAGTTTCGCCGGATCACCCATCAGTTTGTATATCGCAAGGTATTGGTCGCGGTGGAACGC
>JAJYTO010000063.1 GCA_021793015.1 Bacillota bacterium | reverse complement strand
GCGATCGGTGAACAGCGGCACAGTGATCTGTTTGTCGAGTTCCCTTCGTCCGTTCAGATCCGCTGCATGCAGACCCCCTCTGGCCTCCAGCCAGTCCAGAACCAGTTGCGCCGCTCCAAAGCGGCCCACCAGCATGCGCGGGTATAGGGTGAAATTGCGCAGGGGGACGGGATGATTGGTAAGGAACCCCAACGCATCAACACGAATATCCCTCTCATCGGCAGTGAGAAACACGGCAAACCCCTGACGTTGATACGAAACAAACGCTTCACTTGGCCCCGACAGCGCCGCCCCGAACAAAATGCTGCCCGCCACGGTCGTGACAGCCGTGATCGGCACTGTCGCGCCATGAAGATACGTGGCGCTGATCGTTCCGATCGCTCCCTGTTCATCGACGATCTGCGGCAACGCCGGCGCGATCGCAGATGACAGGGACAATGTCTGCGCGTACGCTGCCAATCGGTGCCCGGAGGCCAGTACATGGGCAGCGCCCTGGGTGAGATTCCAGATCAGCCAACTGTCAACACCGCCAATACGCCAAGCGCCGCGTTTAGAAAGGAAGTCGCGCCGCCCGCCCATCTCTTGGAACCTCGCTTCCAGCCATAAGAGCAGATCCTCGTCGGTCAAATCCGCATCGGGAAGCGGGCGAATCGGCGCCAGCGGCGTTCCTGACACACTGTCCCAGATCGCCAACATATCATCACCCGCGGCAACTCCAATGGCCGAGAGTTCCCAAGCTGAGATGTCGGCGCGCCGCAACGCCGTTTCAATGAGTGTGATGGCGCCGCTCAGCAGCGCATCCGCATCCAGTTCGCCCGCCGCAACCTCTCCATCGTCAAACACGCGTTCCGCCGCGCCTGTCACCTGCCCATTCCTGTCGACAATCGCAGCGGACAGCGTATTGTTCCTTTGCAATAAACTCATCACATACTGCGCGCGACCGTCATCCACTTTTCGCCACCCCCTTCCCGCCAACCTACCCTAACATTCCCTGCAATCGGACGCACCTTAATGCGCCTGCCGTCGCAGTCGATGGCACAACCCCGTAACCGACAGCCAAGATGCGTCACGACTCCCTCCGACGGCCCCGCGCCATAACGGGCTCTCCTCTGTCGGGCATAAGTCCCGTCATTTCCAGATAAGACAAGTCATTTGCCTCATTTTACCGCAAAGAACCCGCCTGTAGCGACAGGCGGGAAGAAATTTCACGCACAATATTCAAGAGATTGTTCAATGATTCAAAAATGAGCCAAGAATGGCGTCGCAATAATCCCTTGAAGTTTGCAGGCGTAGCAGAAAACCCTGGACAAGTTCCAAGGGCGCCCGTCTGTCCACTGCGGCAAGCGGCCTGATAACTTCTTCAAAAAGACCCTCGGTGTGTCCAACATCCGCATCGATGTGCTCTGTCAAATACCCCAGACCGCGCCGTTCCATCCCCAGGCGTTCACACGCGTGCACAAGCTGTTGGCAGCGGGACGGCGCGTTCAACTCGAAAGCTGTGAGGTAACCCGCCAGTCGCCACACATGACGACGGTCGAGCGCCATGCCAAGCTGCATGTTGCTGCAGGCAAGCGTTTCCGCAAAAGGAGACGCCAGAATCGACGATGGGCCGTAGTCGAGAATATAATCCCTCGTGGCTCGAAACAGGTTGGCGTGAACGCGGTCGGGATCGCCGTGTCCCATCTCGTCCGCAAAATTTTCTGCATACTCATCCTTGACGGATCCGTCGAAACCCACCTGGGCCAGCGCGATGAGATCGTCGAAACGGGCGTCCACCATCCCTTCCTGAAAGAAAAACGTCTTCACGTGGGAAAGCGGAGCCGCGTCTCTCAAATAGGCAAACAGCGGATGATGCGACGCTTCATGAAAAGCGTTGATCTCTCTCAGATACTCGACAAGGTTTTCGGGATCCTCTGGCACAGGATCCACGTCGAGCGTCGCCAACCGCCCCAATTCGTGTCCCAAATACCGCTCCCAAAGCGCCTTGCGAATCTCAAACGCCACACGGGACACATGATTATGCGCTCCCCAACTGTGCGGTTGGGCACTGTGTGTGGACAGCAATGTATACAGTGTCGTATGAAACTCGCCCAGTTGCTCACTGCAGCCCTCTAGAAAAGCCGACTCGCACAAACTGTACGTTCGCGCATAGATCTGTGTGACGGCCTGCGCGGACGCCGCGTCGAGTTCCGGCAACTCTTGCAGTTGGACATGCAGCGGTGGTTGAAACTGGAGGGCGCTCAAATGATCCATCTCGTCGACTCACGCTCCCGGTCCGCAGTCGTAGTCATTCGCAACATTTTACGCCCGGCGTCGGTTCGATAGACCTTTAGGAAACCGTGATTCGGGGGACATCACAGTGACAAAGAGCCAGCCTGCAGTTCCGTCACATTGTTGACAATCGCGCATGGTTCAACGGACGCTCCGGCAAAATCCTGCGCATCGCCCACACCCACAAAGTGAAATCCGGCCCGCAGAGCGGCGACGGCGTCAGACACCGAATCGCCGATGACGTACACATCATCCGGGGAAAACCCGGCGGCGCTGCGCTGATACGTGTATGGATGGGGTTTTGCCAGCGCAAATGGCGTGACCCCCGCGCTCTCTTCCGCCATCTGCACCTCATCGATCGTGCAGATGCGGTCTGGCGCAAACGCGCTCCAGAGTCCAAAGCGCGACAGAGCCTTCTGCGCTTCCGCGCGCGGCCGACCGGTGCCGATGCCGAGCGTGGCGCCCCGCGCGCGGAGATCGTTCAACCATGCTCGCAGCACATCCGGCTCTGCCAACAGGGTCTCAAACGCGGACGTGCCAAAGCGCGCGCACGCGGTGGATGCGCGGTCATCCCCCAGGTACCAGCGTTGGAACACGGCCTGGACCGCTGAGAACAAATGGCCGGAGTTCGCCATGCAACGCTCCCGATCCCTGAGCGCCGCGATGAGCGCTTGACCGCTCTCCGCCATGGTTTGCAACTGCTCCATGGCGGACGCGCCAAAGCGTTCCACGGCAAATCCACGCTTTTGCGCCGCGCTCTCGCAGCCCGCCAAAACCACAAGCGCGTATGCTTTGTCCCAGTTGCTGTTGATCGCCCGTTTGCGCAGGACGTCCAGGACCATGGGGGGCAAGAACCATTCGCGCAGCAAGCGAAAATCATCCGCGCTCGACGACTCCGACGGACGCTTGAAATGAATATGTGGATACAGCAAAGAAACAAATTCGCCAACGGTGGCGGCCGTCGCGTACAAATAGGCGTCCTCTGACAGCAGCACGCCGTCCAGATCAAACAGCACCAGCTTCGCCATACTGTCCTCACTCCGCGCTGTCAGCATCAGTGCTCACCTCAAATGCGATCGCACCGGCGACTCCGGCGGTCATGCCGCCGCGCCACGGGCGCGCAGTGAGCGCTTCATAAAGAGCCATGCCGAAGCTGCGAAACGCGGCCTCCCAGATGTGATGGCCATGCCCGCTGCGCCCCTTCAGCAAGTCCAGGTGCAGTGTACACTGCGCGCCCTGAACAAACCCTTCAAAAAAGGCGACCAAATCCTCACTGCACATGCCCTCCATCTGTTCCGGCAAAGTGACCGCAGACGCGTTGAAATCAAGGTAAGCGCGACTCTCGAAAGACAATACCGCCCGCGCCAGAGCCTCGTCGATCGTTCCATACGCATATCCGTAACCGACGATGCCCGCAGCGAATTGATCCCTTATATACTCTTGCAGTGCCTTCCCGAAGGCAATACCCACATCTTCTGTGACAACATGCGCGAGATCGAAACGGTCGAGCGTCACTTCCACCGTCAGATTCAACTCGCCGCGCCACGCAACGTGTTCAAGCATATGGTTGAAAAAGGGCATCGGCGTCTTCAATGATTCTCTTTGCGCAGCATTGCGCGGACCCCGATCAACGGCTACCGTGATTCGCGATTCACTGGTCGTCCTGGTAACCTTGGTAACCCTGGTGACCCCTCTGTCCATGTTAAACCTCTCCTTCGCCCTACGTCGGTCACGCGTCTCCGATCGCAAATTCCTCCAGCATGTGAGCCGCGTATGTCGCGGCGCTCACTTTCCCTCGCCGGTCGGCCGTCTGCGAAGCGCCGTCGCATGCGTCTCAAATCCTTCGAGATCGGCGAACTCCGCGGCCATATCGCGCACTTTTGCAAATCCCTCCTCTGTGACGTAGCCAATGGAGGAGCGCTTCAGAAAGTCCCACAGAGAGACTGCGGACACCGTGCGCGCCTGACGACCCGTGGGAAGTATGGCGTTCGGGCCCAACAGGAAATTGCACAGTGTGATGGGCGTGTATTCCCCCAGCAAAATTTCCCCGGCGTGCTTGATCTTCGGCAAGACGGCAAACGGGTCGCTCACCATCACTTCCATGTGCTCCGGAGCATATTCATTGACAAAGGCCAGAGAACTCTCCATGTCTTCCGTAACGATCACGCCGCCATACTGCTGCAGCACCGTCTCGACGTATCCGCGCCGGACATCGCTGACAATCCCGCCGACAAGCGACTGCAATCGTTCGATCACCTTGTCCGCGAGAGTCTCGCTGTGCGTCACCAGCAGGGCCGCGCTGTCCGGACCATGCTCGGCCTCGATGAGCAAGTCCAGAGCAGCCTTCTCAGGGTCCGCCCGCTCATCGGCCAGTATCACGGCTTCACTCGGGCCCGCAGGCACCCCAGGATCGATATCCCTGGCAAGGAGCCGCTTGGCGGCGCTGACGTACAGGTTGCCGGGTCCGATGATCTTTGAACACTTGGGGATCGTTTCCGTTCCAAAGGCTGCGGCCGCGACCGCTTGCGCTCCGCCCACCTTGTATACTTCGCGAATCCCCAGCAGATCCGCCACAAGCAGGATGGCCGGGTCGACACCGCCCTGTTCATTGGGCGGCGTCAGCACGACAATCCGCGGCACACCCGCCACCACGGCCGGCGTGCCCAGCATCAGAAGCACGGAAGGAAAGCTCCCTTTGCCGCGAGGCACATACAGCGCCACATCAGGGATTGGCGTTACTTTTTCACCGGCCATGACGCCTTCGTCAATGTCCATCATCCACATCGGCTCGGGCCGCTGCGCCTCATGGAAACGGCGGATGTTGCCGGCTGCGTACCGAAGCATGCGGAGCGTGCGCGGATCCACCTGGTTCCCCGCCTCCAGGAACTCCTCCTCTGTCACGGTCATTTGCCCGGCCCGGAGGGCAACCCCGTCAAACCGTTCGGTGCATTCGAGCAAAGCGAGGTCGCCGCGCTCCCGAACATCCCGGCAAATGGCGGCCACCACATCTTCCTGTATGGCGACATCCCGGCCCGCTCGCCCCATGATGCGCCTGCGTATCTCCGCGTCGGCGTCACGCCAGCGGATGCGGTTGACTGCAATCATTCTTCTCCCCACCTTGCCCTTCCCAATGAATCGCCTGTGCCAATGTCAATGACAAGACTGCATGCTTTAGTATATTAGCATACTAAAGCATCGAAACGACTTTGTCCAGTGCGAAAGGTGCTGTCACTCGCTTGTGCATGAAAATGGCGCGCTTTCTACGAAGCGCTATTGACACCAGATAGCACTCCACTGACCATCGAGAGTTTCACAGGCCATCATAGAGGAGCGATCTATGGTTTGCCTGCGACGCCAGAGAGGATTCGCCGCCGCTGGTTCGGGGCGAGGACATCGATCGAAGGACTGCTGATGACAGGAACGGACGTATACTCGCTGGGGATCGAAGGGGCATTGATGGGAGACGTATTTGCGGCAGGCACTGCGTTGGGGCCTTTGGGGTTTTTTCGGGTGATGACCGCCGCGCACAGACACGCTGCCGCCAACAATCGGCGGCGCGAGAATCCGTGAGGGATACGATCGAGCAGCCATGCAACCGTTTGTGGCTGTGACGCTCAAGGAGATAGCGAGTGTGGTGCGCAATTGCGAGCTTCTGATCGGACACTTGCGCTCACTCTGGCTCAGACGGCTTGGCTTCCTTTGCAATAACAGCAACTGTACAGCGCGAGACGCAGATCAGTCGCTCCTCATCATCGCGAATTTTTATGTCCCATACATAGGTGCAGCGTCCCTGGTGCAGGGGAACCGCCGTTGCCGTGACAAATCCGCTCGTGGCGGAACGGATGTGGTTCGCATTGATTTCCAACCCTACCGCCGTCTGCCGTTCCCGATCGATCAGCGTCCAGGTGCCTAGACTGGCGACTGTTTCTGCCAGAGCGACCGATGCACCCCCGTGAAGCAGTCCAGCAGGCTGAGTTGTTCTGTGATCAACCGGCATGCGGGCCACGAATCGTTCCGAGTCCACATGAAGCACTTCGATGCCCAACCACTCAATCATGGTGTCTCGCGTCCACGCTTCATTCATGCTGCATACCCCCTGACCGTTCTATTTAGAGCCGACTTTTCCATAATAGCATGAACATCAATTTACAATATTTTCGCGGTGCAATCCATTTCCATTCGACGAAGTTCTGTCGCTCGCTGCCATAACCAGCTTCAGACCTGCATACCCATATAAAAGGTAACGCCACGGGAGGGTATGAACTTGTACATCTATGCAACCAAAAAAGGCGACACTGTCATGAGCGTCGCCAGGTCAACGGGGACTTCCGAACAGGAGATCTACCGCTTCAATAGTCTGGAAAGCGATAAGCTCACCTCTGGAATCAATTTGCTCCTTCCCGGAAAACCGAGCACACTGGTCCACCATACCGTTGGTCCCGGAGAAACCCTGACATCCGTCGCCCGTCTGTATGGGATTCCCATAACCGCCGTGGCGGGAGCGAATGCACTCGCCGACAACGCCGAACTGGAACGCGGTCAAATCCTGTTTGTTCCGATGCCGATCAAAAATAAGCGCCAGATTGAGGTGAATGGATACCTGATCCCTTCCGGCGCCTCGGCGGATGCAACCACCGTCGCTGAATCAGGCGAACTGAGCTACGTCACCATCTTCAGTTATCACGTGAACGACCGCGGAGGCATCGTTCCGCTCCCCGACCAACAGGCGCTCACCGCCGCCAAATCGCATGGCGCATCGTTGCTCCTGTCCGTAACCAATTTTGACGGCACAAACTTCAACACCGAACTGGCTCACACCATCCTGGCGAGCACGGCGCTGCGCAACAGCGTTTTTGCCGCGATTGAGGACAAATTGTCCGCTCAGGGATTCAGCGGCGTCAATATCGATTTCGAGCATATGCACCCCTCGGACCGCCCGCTCTACAACGCTTTTGTCACGGAACTTCGCGACCGCATGCATCCAAAGGGGTACAGCGTGTCGATCGCCATGGGACCAAAAACAAAAGACGAGCCAAACGCTGCATGGATGGGCGCATTCGACTACAAAACGCTCGGTTCCGTCGTGGACTTTATCATGCTCATGGCCTATGAATGGGGATGGGTGGGCGGTCCTCCCATGGCGATCGCGCCCATCAATCAGGTGCGGGCGGTGCTGGAATACGCGACATCCGTCATCCCAGCCGAAAAATTGTTGATGGGCATTCCGACGTATGGCTACAACTGGTTGATTCCGGACACGCCGAACAACCTGGCCACGGGTATTGCTCCCTTGGCGGCCCAAAATCTTGCGATTGACAAAGGCGCAGCCGTTCGCTTTGACCCCATGGGTGCAAGCCCCATGTTTCACTACTGGATGGGGTCGCAGGAACACGAGATCTGGTTCGAGGACGCCAAATCGATCATGGCCAAGTTTCATCTTGTATATGAGATGGGTTTGCGCGGCGTGAGCTTCTGGGTGCTGGGGCAGGCGTTTCCGCAACTTTGGCGGCTGGTGGCGGACACATTTGTGGTGAAGAAGCTTTAGACGGTAGACGGCGCTCCTGGGGCGACCCAGAGCCCGTGGAGGAATAGTATAATAGTATAGGGCGGTGATTGGGCGCCGCCTTTGTACCCCATCCGTTCGTCGGACGATCGAGGCACGCGCTGCAGTGCAATCCGGCAGCCAACCGCCCCGTTCCAGCGTCTTGGCGAGCTCCATCGACAAGCCCCATGGACCATTCCGCCTGCTACCGGCTTTCGGAACGCGCACTCTTTTGTTGTTGAATTCTTCGTCAGGCGTCTCACTCGTAATGAGCCGTGCGCCGGATCGAATACGCTCAACCTCCCCAAGGGCTTTCGCAGGAGGGTCAGAGAGGTTTTACGGACAGCCCGTACCTGACCTGACGGTACACGTGCGCCAGCCACTTTTCGCGACGGTTCTCTGTACTTTGCTTTACTCCCGCAAACACGAACCGTTTCACCGGCCGCAGACCACAGAACTTCAGCGTGGCGCCCCCTGCCGCAACCCTTATGGATATCGGGCTGGCAGAATCACCCCATGGCCGCACAGGCCAATCCGGGGTCTTTACGGCTCTTTCAGTGTAACACAGGCTTGCATGATGCGCGCTCAAGATTGTGTTATCCTTGAGCAAGGCATAGCACTGCGCAGGATTTGTTGCAACCACGCATGGGCCCTACACGGTGCCCTCCTGCATCGCACCCTCAAGACAGTCGCTTTCGAAGACGGCCGATTTTTCATCCTTGCAGGCATCATGACAGGCGGACTCAAGACTGCAGCAAAGCGAACAGATCGCTCCCGCATGAAACGGACAGACGCTCATGTCCTCCACTTCATAGGTAAATCCGCAACTGACACACGCAAGCATTTCTTCTCGATCTGCAATGGCCGATCCGGACCCGGAAACACTGTGCAGAAGGGGGTGCTTGGTTTTTTCTCGCGCAACGAGCGTATTTTCGCGCGCAATATAGTACTTGCCCTTTGTGAGAAGCGCGATTCCTGGAGCCAGGGCGAATGGAAGGCCAAGGGAGAGAAGGGCGGAAAACGCCTGCAACCCCGGTCCAAATGCTCCAAAATAGGCAGCGATCGAGACGGTTGAAGCGATCAGCATGGAACCGAAGCCCACCGGATTGAAGCGGTAGAGATGAGCCCGCTTGAACTCAATGTAGGAGGGGCTGATCTTCAACAGCGCCTTGTTGATGACCAGATCGGCCACGACAGAACCGACCCAGGCCACTGCGACGTTGGAGTAGAAACCAAGCACCATGCCCAGGAATCCAAACACGCCAAACTCCATCAATCCCAGCGCGATGCCGACATTGAGAAACAGCCAGATCACCCGGCCAGGATGAAAATGAAATATGCGGGAGAAGAAATTGGACCAGGAGAGAGAACCTGAGTAGGCATTCGTCACATTGATCTTGATCTGCGACAGGAGCACGAAAATGACCGCTATGGTCAGAGCCGCCCCAGCAGGAAACATCGCGCCAAAGGCATGTGTAAACATCTGGATGGGTTGATCGGCTTTTACACTGCCGACACCCGGAAGGATCCATGACGCGAGAAATGAGCCTCCCAACTGTTTGAAGGCGCCGACAATGACCCAACCAGGACCGGCAAGCAGGACAGCCCACCACCATTTCCGGCGATTCCCCTTTGTCTTGTTCGGCATGAATCGCAGATAGTCTGCCTGTTCCCCGATCTGCGCAATCAGCGACAGGGTAATCCCCATGGCCGATCCAAACATGAGAGGACTAAAGGCGACAGCTGTTCCGGATACCCCGCCAAAATGCACCCATCGCTGAAAGGCTCCAGGATCCTTCAGAAGAACGATAGAAAACGGGGCAACCATTAGCACCAGCCAGATGGGTTGCGACCATACCTGGAACTTGTTAAGCAGAGTCATGCCATACATGGCGAGCGGAATGACCACCAGTGCAGCGATTAAATAGCTGACAGCAATGGGCAGACGGAAGTATAGCGTTATTGCCTGTGCCATCACCGATCCTTCAAGAGAAAAGAAAATGAAAGTAAAGGAAGCATAAATCACCGACGTGAGCGTTGAACCCAGATATCCGAATCCCGCTCCGCGAGTCAACAAATCCATATCGATATTGTATTTCGCGGAATAGTACGCAATTGGAATTCCCGTCAAAAAAATAATCGCGGCCACAGTCAAAATGGCAAGGAGGGAATTCACGAAACCAAACGACAGGCCCACCGACCCGCCAATCGCAAAGTCGGCCATGTAGGCTATGCCACCCAGCGCGGTACTGGCAACCGCAAACTCACTCCACCTTCGAAACGATTGCGGAGCGTATCTGAGAGCATAATCCTCCATCACGGGATTGTTCACCAGCCCGCTGAACTTGCGCTTTTTCGCGCCAATCTTCAGTTCCTCAAACCCTACTTCTCCATCGGAATTTTTCATTCGCATCCCCTCTCTTCTGATGTTCTCACGTCTCGTTGCGTCATATACAATGACATCCCATTCAGTCCGTTGCACTTAACAGTACATCTTCGCGTTTTTAATGTCAATTTTTATTACATATATTCTTGAATGGCTACCGCATTCGATCCCAATTTGGAATTTAATATATTCTTTTCAGTGAATCATGTTATGTAATATCACAAGAATGAGACGCGGTTGACCGCTGCTCTATGGCTAGAATCATACATTGACAGCTTTGTATGTTCGAATATAATGAATTAAGGGGGGATCGAGATGGCCGCAATCCATGAATTCAAGTCGGAACTGTTCAAAACGCTGGGTCATCCGGCGCGGCTTCGCATGTTGGAGTTGCTGCGAACCGGTGAAAAAACAGTGGGCGAATTGCAACAGGCATTGGATCTCGAATCCTCTTCGGTCTCGCAACAGTTGTCCATGATGCGTTCGCACCAGTTGGTCGACGCCAGGAAACATGGCACGAACGTCTTTTACACGGTGCGCGATCCATTGATCTTCGAGCTTATGGACATCGCCCGGACGATTTTTGAGAACCGGGTGGCCAGCATGAATTCCCTGCTGGAAGAAAATTAAGATTTTTAGAGTGGCAAGGTGGTAGGCAATGCTAATTCTGTGGATCGTGGCGAGTGGCTTGCTCATTTCTCTGACGGCGTCCAAACGGTTGTTGTCGCTTGGTCTGACGCTGGCGCTCAGCATCATCTTCCTTGTGCTGGCGGTCTGGGGACTGTGGGGAGGCGGCAGCGCCTTTCTGGCGGGACCGTACTTGGCTTTAACCCCTGTGCGGGCCTGGTTTCTGTTGGTGCTCGGCGTCGTCTCAACCATGTCATCGTGGTACCGCTTTGGCTATCGCCAACACGATGAGACAGCGACGGCTTTCTGGTTGCCGCTGTTTATGGTGAGCATGGTTGGAGTCATAACGGCCCAGACGGTTTGGATTTTTATGACGGCATGGGAAGTCATGGCGATTACCTCGTTTTTCCTGGTTGTCGCCCATCACGACCGTCCAGGCGTGGTTAAGGCCGGATACATATATCTGGTCATGTCACAGGTGAGCGCCATCGCAATTTTATCCGGGCTCTTGCTGATGGCCTCTGCGGTGCACTCGATGCACTTTGGCGTGTGGGCCGCCGACGCCCGCTATTTGCCGCTTGGCGTCAAGAGTTGGATCTTTGGACTCCTGGGTCTTGGTTTTGCCGTCAAGAGTGGAATCATCCCCTTTCATGTGTGGTTGCCCCGCGCGCACCCGGTGGCGCCGGCTCCGGTGTCCAGTCTGATGTCGGGAGCCATGATCAAACTCGGTGTGTTCGGGGTCGTGCAATTTCTTTTGATCGATCTCGGTCCGACCAACGTGATTTGGTCCGTCATGCTGCTCGTCATGGGAGCTGTGTCGAGCTTGCTCGGCGTGCTGTACGCCCTGATGGAGCATGATTTGAAGCGCCTGTTGGCATATCACAGCATAGAAAATATCGGCATTATTTTCTTGGGTCTTGGGGTTATGGCCCTGGGGATTGACTGGCATCGACCGTTCCTGATGGTGGTCGGACTGGTTGCAAGCTTATTTCACACGCTCAATCACGCCATCTTCAAGAGTCAGCTCTTTTTGGCGGCGGGCGCGGTGGAACAACACACCGGAACCCTGGACGCCGAACTCCTGGGAGGGTTGATCCGGTCAATGCCCGGTATTGCAGTCGGTTTTCTCATGGGATCGATGGCGATCAGCGCTCTGCCTCCTTTCAATGGGTTTATCAGTGAGTGGGTGACATTTCGCGGATTATTGTCGATCGCCGGCGGCTCGACAGGACTGTGGGCGGTGTTTGGATTGGGCATGGCGATGGTGCTGGCCTTAACCGGTGCGCTGGCGGGCATGTGTTTTGTCAAGGCGTCGGGAGTCATCTTCCTGGGACAGCCTCGACAGCCGGTCTCCCATCGCGTCATTCCCCGGAGCATGACCTGGCCGATTCTGGGATTGGCTGTTGTGTCCCTCGCCCTGGGAGTGTTCCCCTCGCCGATGGTTCACGTGATTGCGAGCCTCGCGCCGGCGCTCCGAGCTCATGCCGCCGCGACGCCGCTGCCCCTTCAGGCGACTGTGGTCGCCTTGGCGCTCGTGGTCGTGGCGGCCGTCGCGGCGCTCTTGGCTCGCGTCTGGGATGTTAGAGAGGCGCCGCGTTGGAACTGCGGCCGAGAAGTGGATGCTGCGATGCAATTTACCTCCTCGTCGTTTACCAAGGCAGTGCGCACCACCTTTGCAGTGATATATCGACCGCATCGCAATCTGACGCGGCTGGGAACTCAGTCTCAGGATTTTCCGGAACGTCTCTCATATCACGGCGGCACCACACCGACGTGGGAACGCTATCTGTATCGGCCGGGATATCGACTGGCCTGGACGATATCCCGATACAGCACACGGATGCAGGCGGGGTCGGTGCGCCTTTACTTGACCTATCTGCTGGCCACGATTGGACTTATGCTGCTGTTCGTACATTGACCTGGCTGGGGAGGCGCATGGGATGTTGTGGGGTGTTCAGATCGTTGGAGTGGTTCTGGCCATCGGGCTGGCGCCGTTTTTCATGGGGATTGCCCAAACGGTCAAGGCTCGCCGGCAAGGGCGCCGGGGACCGTCGGTATTGCAGGGCTATTGGGTGCTCGCCAAAACCTGGCACAAAGAAACGACAGCGCCCGAATTCAGTTCATGGATCTTCCGACTTGCGCCAAGCATGAGTTTGGCGGCGCTGATCCTGATTGTCGCGTCGATCCCGTGGAGCGGCAGTGTGCCAAGCGTTTGGCCGCATAATCTCCTGGTGGTCTTCTTTTTACTGGCATTGGAAAGATTCTGGGTGGGTCTTGCCGGCATGGACAGCGCGGGAACCTTCGGAGGCTTGGGCGCAAGCCGCGTCACGACTCTGGGCACCGGCATCGAACCTGCCATGCTGGCGGCCTTTGGCCTCTTGTGGGCCTTGAGTGGACATACCGATATTCAGCCGTTGGCGCCAGAATTGGCCCGTCGGTCGCTCGGCGCCCTCCCATGGGGACTCGCCGCCCTGAGTTACGTCTTCGTCTTGTTGGCGGAAGCGGGGCGAATCCCCGTCGACAATCCCGACACGCACCTGGAACTGACGATGATGCACGAAGCCACAGTTTTAGAATATAGCGGACGCTTCTTGGCGCAATCTCAGATCGCCGTCGCCGTCAAATTCACGGCCGTCATAGCTCTGGGGTGGGTTTGGCTCGGTCCGCAACTGGCGTCGCCTTGGGCCAATCTGGGATTGCGTCTGATCGAACTTTCGGTCTCCAGCGCGGCATTAGGTTGGGTGGAGAGTCGATTCGTCAAACTTCGTTATTTCCAGTTGCCCGCGTATCTTGCAATGGCGGCTGGGGTTGGGATGCTGGCTCTTTATTTGGTGGTGTCTGGAGGTTTAAACTGACATGGCGATTGCTGGCTTTTTCGTATTTATGACGACGGTTGGGCTTTTGTGGTCGCGCAATGTAATTTATAGCGTGATGTTTCTCGCGGCAGAAGGACTGGCGCTGACTGCAATGGTGTGGATCTCGGACCCCCTTACACTGGCCACTCTCGGAATCGGGATTGCCACCCTGATCGTTAAGGCGGGTGTGATTCCAGGCACCATGTATCGTGTGATCAGTCAGTGGCCCAGCGAATATCGACGGGACCAGCCTCTGCCGTTTTGGGCCTACATCGCGGCGGTCGCACTGGTGTTGGCCGTGCGCCACGTCATTCTATTGTTGACTCCCAGCGGAATTATTCTCCATCGTCCTCTCTTTTTCTACGGCATGGCCAGCATCTTTTTGGGACTTCTGCTGATGATCAGCCGACGCCATGTGGTGGCTCAGGTGGCGGCCCTGGTCGCGGTTGAAAATGGGCTGGTGGTGTTGGCGGCGTCAGTTGCAGGAGCTCTCCCCACCTTCATGGAATTCGGGATGTTGATCGATCTCTTGGCGGCCGTTGCGATTTTGGTGTGGATGAGCCGCCGCATTCGTCGGCAATTCAATACCACGGACGTCACTACACTGAAGTTCCTGAGGGGGTAACCATGATGGAGGATATCCTGTATGGACTGGGCCCTCTCGTTGTCATTTTGTTGGCGCTGTTGGGACATCGGTATCGATGGGAGCGCTTGCGCCAGATGGTCGCTGTGTGGGTGTCGGTCGTCCTGGTGGGCACCGGCGCTCTGGCGTATGGAGGAATTGCGCATGGCCACTTTTCTCCTATCCTGGTCATGCTCACCAATCTGGTGGCGGCCACCAGCGCGTGGGACAGCGTGCGATGGGGGCAGGAGCATCCTGACATGCGGCCGCGCCGCTATTATCTGTGGTGGGCGCTGTTTTGGGCCTCTCTGATTACGATTGCTTTGGCCCGCGATCTCGCTATTGCCTGGCTGGCGATCGAGTTCTCCACCCTTGCATCGGGGGCGCTCATCGTCGAAATGGGCAACCGGCGCGCCCTGGAAGCGGCCTGGAAGTATATCGTCATTGCGTCGGTGGGACTGGCCATGGGAATTATCGGCATTCTCTTTGTGTACGGCAGCCTCAGAACCCAGGGATTGGGATGGCAGACCTTAAGTTACTATAATATATTGCATCATTTCCATGAAATTTCGCCCATTGTACGCGAGACGGCGACCATACTCATCGTCAGCGGCATCGGCACCAAGGTGGGCTTGGCGCCGTTTCACACATGGCTTCCCGACGCTCATTCGGAAGCCCCCTCCCCGGTCAGCGGTCTCCTGTCCGGGATCTTGCTCGGTTTATGCCTGGTGACCATCGACCGCTTTGTGACGGCGGTTCCACTACCCGCGGAGACCCTGTTTTCAGGGCCGCATCTCTTATTGATCTTTGGAACGTTGTCGGTCGTGGTGGGAACACTCGCTCTCCTGGTGCAGCGTGACATCAAGCGTCTCCTGGCCTATTCCTCGATTGAACAGATGGGGATCATGGCCGTCGGGTTTGGCGTCGGAACGCCGTGGGCCCGGGATGCGGCGTTGCTGCAATTTGCATTTCACGCCGTGATCAAGTCCACCCTCTTTTACATCGGAGGACATCTTTCCGTGGTGTATCACACCAAGCGTCTGGACAAAATCACCGACATTGTTCGCCAACATCGAGGACTTGCAGTCGCCTGGGCGATTGGCATTCTCGCCTTGGCCGGCCTGCCGCCGCTGGGCTTGGCGTACAGCGAGTGGATGATTCTGCAGGCACTGTGGCAGGATCATTCGACGGTGGTGCTGATCGTGCTGAGCGCCGCCCTGGTGCTGGCGTTTGCGGCTCTCTTGTATCACCTCCTCCGAGGGCTCTGGGGAGGATTCGAGATTTCAGCGCGTAGAGACGACACAGAAAATCGGGAACCAGCCGGCCTTCTGGACAGAGTTCCAACGTTGGGAGGTGTGCGCCATTGAAGTCCATCGCGGTCGAGACGATCGAGAGTGATCAGTGGTTAACCCGCAATGAGCTGCTTAAACAGGCCGGAGCCCAACTGTTGGCCTTGACAGCCTTTAGAGGCAATCGTCTTGAGATCCACTGGCTCTTGCCTGACGGGAACGTCACGGCAGGCGCTCTGAACTGGAACGGCTCTGGCTTCCCGTCATTGAGTCCCTATCTGCCCGAAGTCGCCTGGGATGAACGCGAGATTCACGACCTGTTTGGTTATGTTCCAAAAGGGCACCCGGACCTGCGCCCTCTGATCCGGACTCCGCGCTGGCCCGCCGGATTTTATCCGTTAAATGACGATTCCCGTCTTCGACCAATCTGGGTCGATATGGAGCCCGACAACCCTGCCAAAACGGTCGAAGGCGATGGAGTCACCATCATGAAGGTCGGCCCCACGCACGCAGGCGTGATTGAGTCCGGTCACTTTGTGTTCAGCATCATGGGGGAAAATATTTTGCACTTGGATTTGCACTTGTTCCAGAACCATCGGGGCGTCGAAAAGTCACTCGAGGGCCTGTCCACGGAGGAGGTCCCCCCTTTGGTGACTCGCATCTGCGGCGCCGACACGGTGTCTCATCAGACCAACTGGGCGATGGCCGTCGAACAACTCGCCGGCCATCAGGCGCCCGAGACACGCTGCTGGGAACGGATCGTGCTGCTGGAGTCCGAACGTGTGTTGAGTCACCTCAACGATCTGGCGCAAATCCCGGCCGGGGTGGGATTCCAAGTGGCCCACCAGCGGGCATTGGCGATGAAAGAACAGTGGCAGCGGGGACTATTGACCCTTTTTGGACATCGCCTGCTCTTTGATACGGTGCGACCCGGATGGTCGGCCAAAGGCGACAGCGACAGCTTTTTAGCGTTGGTCCGGGCCATGATGCGGGATTGGCATCCATGGCGGAGTATGGTTGAGGGACACCACGGATTTCATGACCGGATGAACGGGGTGGGACTGGTACGGCGCGACGACGCGGAGCGGTTCGGCGCCGTCGGCGTGGCGGCGCGCGCGACTGGCTTGGCTTTTGACGCGCGCACCCTGATGCCGCTGTATCAGAATGTATCGGTCAAGCCGGTAACTGGAGGCGCTGGGGATGTCGCGGCGCGCTTCAAGGTCCGGCTTCAAGAGGTCGAGGATTCCTGGCGCATCCTCCAGGCAGCGCTGGATCATTTGCGTGAGGCCTCCGATGGTCCTCCTTGGACTCCACCTCAAGATCTGGCCGGAGAGACCGTGAGCTATTCGGAGTCGCCGCATGGACTCAATGTGCACGTGGTTGCGCTTGAGGAGGGCCGGATACGCCGTTATCACGTCAGGCCCGCCACATTTAGAAATTGGCCTCTTGTGGCGCTGGCGACGGCGGGCAACGCCGTGGGAGACTTTCCCCTGATCAATAAGAGTTTCGAGTTGTGCTACAGCTGTTCAGACCGATAACCAAAGGAGGAGCGACTGATGCACAGGCAAGCCAAGTCATTGCAACTGCGGCATCTCGACGCCGGAAGCTGCAATGGATGCGAACAGGAATTGACGGCATTGACGAGTCGCTATTACGACATGCAGCAATTTGGTCTCGATCTTGTCGCATCGCCGCGCCACGCCGATGCTTTGGTGGTGACGGGGCCAGTGACGGACACCATGAAAGAACCACTGCGGAAAACTTGGAATGCCGTTCCCCGACCCAAACGCCTGGTGGCTTTCGGCGACTGCGCTGCGGGCTGCGGAGTGTTTCAGGAGGCGTATGCCAGCCATGGCGGAGTCGCGGCAGCCTTCGAAGCTCCGGATTTGGTCATTCCAGGATGTCCTCCACAACCCGCGGACGTTCTCAAACAGATCAGGCGTCTCCAAACCGGCGATGAGAAACCCAGCGCTCCAAACCCGTAACCGGGGACGCGCCTCGCAAGATCCTGTATGTGCACCAGCATGAAACCCAGCGCTCCAAACCCGCATCCTACCGCGAATGACGATGACTGGCGAAGGCGCCCCGCACAGGGGTTTTCTGGACTCTCCGTTCTGAATACGCAAACGATTCAGTAGCGGGTCAATCCCTCTTGTCTATGAACTTTCTGCGCACAGTGTTGACCATAATATGGTATACTCCAAATGTAGGGGCATACACTGTGCGCAGAAGTGAATTCATCATCAGGAGGGGAAATCAATGATGAACCGAATCCTGTTCGCAACCGATGGATCCAGTCACTCAAAGAAAGCGCATCATGTGGTCGAACAACTGCTTGTCAAGTGGCCAGAGGCGCAAGTGATCGTGCTCTATGTGTCTCCCACCACCATCCTTCCCGCAGACAGCATGGTTCAGCAGACAAAGGAATCGGAAGGCAATTACGCAAAAGAAATTGAAGAAGAGATGTTGGCAGTGTTCAAACCGTGGGAGAATCGAGTGCGTTTCAAAACGCTTGTGGGCCCGCCTACCGTCACGATTTGCGATGTCGCCAACAGCGAGGCCGTCGATCTGATCGTCGTGGGCAGTCATGGCAAGAGCGCCTTTGATCGTCTTGTGCTTGGCAGTGTCAGCCATGGAGTCTTGAATCGGGCCAAGATGTCGGTTCTGGTTGTCAAGTGACCGGCGTCCTGCGCAATCCCTTGCAATTGTGACATACGAACTCGCGGCTTGCCGACAAGCGACTCCACTCGACTGACTTTTCCATTCCCCGCGCCACTTTTGGCGAACGGGGAAATTTTCGCGTCCCTGCAGTTCATGGTGTGGACATGTTCTGAGCCATGGAACTGAGATTGGCCAGATCATCCTTCACCGGCAACAGAAACGAGAGAC
>JAJYTO010000308.1 GCA_021793015.1 Bacillota bacterium | reverse complement strand
TCAAATTCGCGGCGAGATTCGGTGTGGTCGATGGAGGCCAGGTGTCTTTCGTGGGCTTACAGAGGCGCTTGGGGCAGTGAAGGATCGACTACAGCAAAAATAGAAGAGAGACATGCGCGCTACATAGACCTGCGCACCAGTGGCAATACTACAGCGAAGGCAAGAAAGGGAAGGCATTCACCCACTCCGAAATCGCCGGAATCAATGACGGCGGGCTGTCGTGTCACACTACTCGTCGCCGCGACGAACCAGCATGGTCTCACGCCTTGCAATCAAACGGATCGTGGATGCCTCCGTGTCACCCTCCTTCGTGCACGCGAAAGGCGGCGCCTTTCTTGCCGTCATCTGTGTGCTCCCGAGTTTGGCCGCCGCGTAACCCCGTTCCCGTTGGCTGCCACTTCCTCGCCGACTCTCCTTTGCCCGTCTGCTCTGCGTTGACGCTTGGAACAAACGAATGGACAGCAAAAAACCGGCCTGTGCGCCGGTTGGAGTTGTTTTATCGGTTTCGTTGGGGAGAAGTGAGACCTGTGCGCCTCGTTTCGTCGCATGGTGCAGGGAAGACAGCCAATTCGAAGTCGCTCAGTATTCATGACGGCTTAATCGGCCTGTCGTGTCACAGTACTTGTTGCCGAGACGAACCAACGAGATCATCACGAACAACCCGGAAAACACAGTCTCGACAACATGCCCCACCGTACATCGCTAACATTTTGTCGGAGGAACGACGACGCTTCTTGCCACCTCTCATTCGAGCACAGACTTACCCATCCCCTTCCCATTGTGCAAACGAATCACGGTCGCCAGTATCACCACAGTGAACGTGTTCACCAAAGATACGGAACCAATCGCCATGTTCTTTTGCGATACTCTTCATAGGCGGCGCCAAAATGATCCATGAGTGCCTGTTCCTCTATCTCAATGCGATACCAGTAGATCACCCAAAACATCGCTTCTATCAGGACGGATGCCAGCCAGGAATTCATCGCCAATCCGAGACCCAAGAGCGTAATCAACGAACCGGTATAGGCCGGGTGACGAATGATTCGATATGGTCCTTTCTCGACAATCGTTTGAGAGTTCTCTGTGCAAACGGACAGGGCAAAGTGTCTCCCCAGCACAGAAATAGCCCAGAGACGAAACCCTGATCCCGCGATCATAAGGAACGCCCCCCAATTCGCGACATTCGAAGAAACATGTCCCCAGTGATAATCATGAAAGAGAAAGGCAAGAAAAATGGCGATAAAGACACCGCCCATGATCATCCAGTACGAACCTTGGTCGCGATTCACCGAAGAAACTCCCTTGCGGAGATGTTTCGTACGCAGGGCTATCAGCCACTCTGTGCCCATCCACAGGTAAAAAGCAATCCACGACAAGAGTCCGATTGTCACTCTCGATTCACTCCTTTCAATCTGATGACAAGCTGGTGTGTTGCCGCCGATTATCGAACACGCCTGATGTTCCCGTTACGAATCAGATCCATGTGCAATTCAGACAAAATTCGGTAAAAGATGGTTTGATGGTTCACAAGTCTCCTAAACTATAGCATCCGGCATGCCCGTGGGGGTAGAATGGATTGTCAGTCATTTTGCATGACACCTGTCACACGCTCCCTCACCAAAGGCGGCGCCTGAAGCGCATTAGGACGGGGCGCACGTGGTTCAGGTACCGCGCGGGCATCACAAAAGATTTGCGCAAAGATCGGTACCCGATCGTAGACTTGGTGCGTCTCGACGTGGATGTCCCCGTCCGCGATGGTCGCTGTCCTTCACTGACTCTCCTCCGTCCGTCTGCTCTGCGTTGACGCTTGGAACAAACGAATGGACAGCAAAAAAAACGGCCTGTGCGCCGGTTGGGGTGGGTCTGTCGGTTTTGTTATGGTTGCTTGAGCGCGTCGTCGTGGTGATCGATGTTGCGAAGGAGGATTGTGTCCGTGGCTGCGAACTCAAACGTGATCCGGATGTCCATGTTGACGGAACACTCGAACAGGCCATCCGTTCCCTGAATGTGTTTCATGCGCAACGACGGATGTGGAGGCGGATAGCGCAGGAGCGCATCAAGCGTTTTCTCCACCTGATCCAGCATGTTCGGTTTTTCCTTCACCAGACGGTGTAGCTGCTTATCGAACTTCTTTTTGCGCTGGATGTTCACTCGAAGAAGTCTCCTTGTCGATCTCATCCAGGCTTCTCCGAATGTCGTGCATGACATCGTGGATGTTATCGAAGGGGGCGCTGACCACCGTGTCCTCATCCGCCTCGCGTTCCTCGCGCTGCCACCGCTTCGTCCAGTACCACGCCTGGTCGTCGTGCTCCACGATGGACTTCACCGCCACATACGCCGATTCCAATTCAACCGGGTCCTCAATTCGCTCAATCAGCTTGTACAGTTCTTCTTTCGTGACCGCCATGGTCGTCACCTCCATCATTCCATTATAGCGCTTTGCGGCCGCCCGCAGAATGATCAGGCGCCTCACCTTATTTCGGACTGCTCTCGCGGTCAAACGCGACTTGGAGAATCCCCTGCTCACAGGACGCATACCGTACCACCGTGCTTTCCATGTCCACCCGCACCGTGCCGTCCGCTTCCCGCGTCACTGCATACCCCGCCGTCTCGAAACGCAGGGCCAGTTCGTCCAAACGCTCTGCGATACGCGCCGTATTCCGAATCCGCTCATATAGTCTCGACCGCACCCGCATGCACAGCCGCCTCCCCGCTCCTTCACCGATCATTCGATACCCTTATTATAGGCCGGGCGCTTTTCCGCTTCGACCACCCGACATGGTGGATCGGGATCGACGCGAATGGATCGGCTGCGCACAACAAAATTCGGCCTGCAAGTCAACGCCAGATCGCCCGAGACCCCGATTTGTTTGTACCTGTAATAAACCTTGCGATGCTATAATGGTCTCACCACAACCATCGAGGTGACCGTCATTGGCCCGACCACGCAAAGAAGGAAGGCTCCGCGACCGACGCATGACCCTGTATCTC
>JAJYTO010000307.1 GCA_021793015.1 Bacillota bacterium | reverse complement strand
GGCTTCCGTCACTTTACGCAAGATCATTGATGAAGCGCGACATGTTCGTGAGAAGCAAAACACAATGCGAGAAGCGCAGGAAGCCACCTATCGTTTTATGACAGCCATGGCTGGTGATTTCCCTCAGTACGAAGACGCCCTGCGGGCGCTGTACACGGGAGATTCGGCATGTTTTTATCAGCTCATTCGCGATTGGGCGCCGGATATCCGAGACCACATTAGAAAATTGGCGGGGAAGACGTTTCCGGAAGGGGAAGCTATGCCATGAAGACATCCAGGGGACATGTGATAAAGTCCTCTTTGCAGGCGATATGATTCCAGATATAGTGTTTGAGGCCTCAGTCAAACGCTATATCTACTGCTACTTGCCTGCCTTAATTGGGTTTATCGCATGTCCCCAGAGAGGCGGAGAAACGTGGACCGGAAAAAGGAACTGCGGATGCAATGGAAGGAACGGAAGACCGTCGCGGGTGTGTTTCAAATCAAGAACTTGAAGAATCACAAGAGTTTTATAGATAGCAACCGGAACATCACCGACGTTAACCGACAGAAGTTTATGTTGGAACACAATATTCACCCGAACAAATCTCTTCAAGCAGATTGGAATGAATTTGGAGCCGATGCTTTTTCGTTCGAGGTTTTGGAGGTGCTGGAGCAAGAGCCCGATGAGTACTACGACGTGAAGGGCACCCTGAAGAAGCTGAAAGAAAAATGGGTGCAGCAACTTCAGCCGTTTGGGGATCAGGGATACAACACGGTAAAAATTCGCGAGTGATAACGACGGATAAGGTGGGACAAGTGAGTATGTCGATGGCCAGTCCCCAGCGACCGATGCGGAAACCTATGTGGCAGACCATGGCGGTATTTTTGATTCCGTTAATGCTCAGTAATGCGTTGCAGTCGGTGGGACAATTGATTGGAAGTATCGTCGTGGGACGATGGATTGGAGTCAACGCGCTGGCGGCGATCTCAGCATTTTTCCCACTCTTTTTCCTGTTGGTGTCCGTTACCATTGGCATCGGGACAGGAAGTGCGATTCTCATTGGACAAGCGTATGGCGCCCGAAATCATGAACGGCTGAAAGCTATCCTCGGAAATTCGCTGACGGTGACGTTTCTGCTCGGTGTGATTTTCGCGGTGCTGGGCGGTGTTTTCACGGTGGATATCCTGCGACTGACCGGCACACCCGAAAATGTGCTCGCGACCAGTGTGCATTATGCGCGTATCCTGTTCTGGTCGTTGCCGGTCATGTTTCTCTATCTTGTCTATACCGCGTTGATGCGCGGCACGGGGGATTCCAAAACGCCGTTTTATCTGTTGGCCATCAGCACCGGATTGAACATCGTGCTTCTGCCCATATTCACCTTTGGATGGCTGGGTTCCCCAAAACTTGGCGTATACGGCCCGGCGTATGCGTCAGTGGTCTCTACGGTTATGACACTGATTGTGATGATTTTTTGGTTGTCTAGGGTCAAGCATCCGTTGCAATTTGATACGTCCGTGAGCAGGCATCTTCGCCTCGATTTTGCCCTATTGAAACTGATTCTCCGTCTGGGTATACCGTCGAGCGTGGGTATGATGCTCTTTTCTTTATCGGAAATTGCCGTCATTACGTTCGTGAATCAGTTTGGCTCCGATGCTACGGCAGCCTATGGTGCGGTTAACCAAGTGGTCGGTTATGTACAGATGCCGGCGATTAGTATCGGTATGGCGGTTTCGATCTACACGGCGCAGTCGATTGGCGCCAATCAACTCGATAGGCTCAGAGAGGTCTTTCGGGCGGGGATCGCGCTAAACTACGTCATCGGCGGAACATTGATCGTCCTGGTTTATGTGTTGGCGCACGGCATTCTGTCCCTGTTTCTGACCAGCACGAGCACATTGCAGATGGCTCACACATTGCTGATGATGACGTTGTGGAGTTATCTCGTTTTTGGTCATGTCCAGGTTGTGGGTGGAACCATGCGTGCGAGTGGAACTGTCTTATGGCCCCTTGTCTTTAGCGTGGGATCCATCTGGGGGGTGGAAGTCCCGGTTGCGTACGTCTTATCGCATTATACTGACCTTGGCATTAGAGGGATTTGGCTGGGCTACCCTGCAGGATTTCTCGTGAGCCTCGGCCTGCAGTATGCCTATTACCGGCTGTCTTGGAAGACGAAAACCATTACACGGTTAGTCCACTGATACGATTCTTTTGCCCTCGTAAGATCTGTTCGTCCGGCTTGTGTTTTCGTCACCGGATGTGCGCTGGAACCGGACGCTGAATCACACGCCAAGGCCGTCAGCGCCCGTGGCTCCGCAGGCGAACCATGGCCCTCGCCCTCGGCGTACCAACACGAAAGAGAGCGACTCATGTTCGCTTTCTTTCGGAGAACATTCACCTGCATACTGCGATGCGCCCCGAGCTAACGGTTATGCTCGATGACCTCGCCGCTGAAGCTGATGGGCCCGATCACATTCGCAGTTCCACTTGGCACTTCCGCTGTAAGGTAGTAAGAGGTGGAATGCCCAGGAACCCCGGTTTCCACATGAGAGAAACTGGTGTTTTCGATGGCGTCGTAACTGGGCTCTGCCCAATCGGTGGTGCTGAATACAAGTGTTCCGGTAGGCGGAGGAGAATCGCGGTAGATCTTGAACAGCACGCTAGAAATTGTCGTCCCTCCGGTCGCCTGCCAGCCCACCGTTGCAAGAAGCCGTATGCGGTCGTTCGGATCCACATGGTGCAACACCGTGGCGCCCGACAAGGATGCAAGGACCATTGGAGTCGTTGACAGCACAATCGTCGTGCTGCCGCTTATGCTATAAGGCTCATCGAAATTGAAGTCTTCGACCAGCCCTTGTTCATGATGGTGGTGGTGATCGTGATGGCAATGACTGCCCATAGAGGCTTCCTCCCATTTTCATATGCGTTCAGCAGTACACTGTCAGATGATGCTGGAAGGTCCCGAACGGTTTCGGACAATTACCCAAACCGTAAATAATTGGCTCTCGCCCGGTTGAACAGAACGC
>JAJYTO010000306.1 GCA_021793015.1 Bacillota bacterium | reverse complement strand
GCCTGCTGCGCGGACTTTATCACATGTCCTCTAGGTAAGACGCTTGCAGGGGATTGGTGAAGCCCGGGCAGGCGCGCGCAGTGTACATGTACGGTACATGAGCACGCCTGCCCGGCGCAAGCCGAGCCCCTGCAGCGCGGAGTTCTCGACCCTTTTCGGACAACCTCTACATGCCCCAGTCGCGCGGGTATCGAAAATCAATGCCGATCGTTCGACTGGACACCTTTGCAATCACCGGCATGCGTCTCTTGTACTGATTTTGCCGAATGCGGCGCATCACCTGATCAACCAGTTCACCCCGAAATCCCTGCCTGACAACTTCGCCTTCCGTCAGTCGCTCATCCACCAGGAGGTGCAGGATCGCATCGGCGTCTTCATAGGAAAATCCGAGCTCATCTTCATCGGTCTGATCCTGCCACAGATCAGCGGACGGCGCTTTGCGCCGAATCGGCTCGGGTACGCCGAGCTGCGTCGCGATGGCGCGCACCTGCGTCTTGTACAGATCGCCCATGGGGTTCAAGGCGGAGGCCAAATCGCCAAACTGTGTGCCATACCCGAGCAACAGTTCCGTCTTGTTGCTCGTTCCCAGTGGCAGCGCCTGATAGACGGCCGACTGGTCATAAATGATGGACATGCGTTCGCGAGCCATCTTATTCCCCTTGCGCAAGGGCGTGGCGGATCCCTCCGCAGCAAAATAGGCGTCCACTTGGGCGGTGATGTCAATCACCCGTTCCGGCAGATCAAGGTCGGCCAATACATGTCTTGCGTCATTGACGCTGGCCTGACTGCTCTCCTTGTAGGGCATGATCAGCGGATGGACATGGTCCCGGCCGAGCGCGAGAACCGCGAGATACGCCACCACGGCTGAATCGATGCCGCCCGACAGGCCGAGAATGACATGGCGATGCCCCGTCTTTTGAACTTCGTCGCGCAGGAACTCCACGAGCACGGGCACTGCGTCGGCAACGCTGGTTTCGAGTTTGCGACAGACCTCTTGGACGCGATCGCGCTGCATATTACCGTCCCTCCAGAAGTCTCGCGAGTGTCCGCTGCGTAAAATGGACATCCTCATCGCGAAGCAGTGGCGTACGATAGCGCTCCTTGCGAACACTGGAGAAATCAAGGGAAAAGACCGCCAGGCGCTCCTCGTGAGATTCCACCTTGCCCACCATCTCGCCATCCGGACCGGCGATGGCAGAATGTCCGAAGAAAAACACGCCGTCTTCAAAACCGACCCGATTCGCAAAGACCACATAACAGGTGAGGAGCTGCGCGTAAGTGCGAATCAGCCGTTCCCAGAACTGTTGCGATCCCGAATGCGGGTCACCGCCCAGCGCCCGCCCCGGACCCGCCGCAGGCACGTACAGTACATCCATGCCCGCCACGGAAAGCAGATACGGAACAGAGGGATGCCAGACATCTTCGCAAATCGCGATACCGGCGCGATAGTCGGCCACTGCAAACGAATTGAGCGACCTTCCGCCGCTGAAATGTCTTCCTTCCTCAAACAATCCATACGTCGGAAGGTAAATCTTGCGATGCGCATGAATGATGCGACCGCCGCTTGCATATACAGAACATGTGTAAAAACGATGAGCCGCGCTTTCCTCGACAAAACTGAACAGAACATCAATGCGCTGACTCGCGAGAATCAGCTTCTCAATCTCGGGATCATCCATCTTGCGCGCCACCTGAAAGGTGAGGTCCCGAAGCAGGTACCCCGTCAATCCCAACTCCGGAAAAACGACCACATCCGCACCCTGTTCCATTGCACGATCAATAAAGGCCATATGCTTGTCCGCATTGGCAGAAACATCTCCCAGAACAGGCCGCACCTGCCCCAAAGCGACGCGAATCGACTTCAATCCAGAGTCCTCCCGACACTACGATTCATCCGTAGTATATCACGCCAACGCCCGCGTACGCTGCCGCAGCAGTTGGCTGGCAAATTTTACGCGGACAGCCGCACGCCGTTTCGCCTTGTCTGAATGCGCCACCCCCAGTTCACCGATCTCTCGCAGCAACACCGAGGGAAAGTCGACCAGCGCCGCCAACGCCGCCAGGTGCTCGCGGCCCAATGGACGTACGCGGCTATAGGCGTCCAGCGCCTCCTCTCGCCACTCGCCGGACGGATTGCGGTACATCATGTGATCGAGCAACTGATGCAGATCGTAAATGGGCGAGTCGGCGCCAGCCAGATCAAAGTCGATGAGCCGCGCAGGCGATCCTTCCGTCATTAAAATATTGTGGGGCGCCAGATCGCGATGGCAGAGCACTCCCGCCGCGCGATCGCCGTCTGTGAGAGCGGTGATCTGTCGATGGGGCAACTGGCGCAGCACATGTTCCGCTAACCGGCGCCACTCCTCCCATTCCGACAACGAAATGCCTGTCAGTTGTTCGCGATTGGCCACTTCATCAGCCCGCGCCAGGCGAAAGGACAGTTTTTGCAGAATCGTCGTGCTGTGGCGCAGGGCAAACGGAATGCGCAACTGCGCATTGTGCAGACGCGCCACCGCTTGCATGGCGCGCATCCGTTCGAAAGGATGGGAGAAATCAGCATGGCGTCCCGCATGCCACGGTTCCACCGTGACCGGAGCCAGTCGCCAATGGCAGAACGGTTCGCCCGCGAGCGTGCTCACGTATGATCGGCACAGCCCCGCCCGTTCCAGTTGGGTCTTCACGTCAACGATCGCACGCAGCCGATCTTCGGCCACTCCCTTGTCGCGATCATAGCGTTTGCATATAAAGCGACCGCGGTCTGTGACCAACCCAACGACGCTGCGCATGGGCACAGCACCCCAAACACGCAGCCCGTAGGATGTCTGGATGTGCTGCAACGCTTCTCCGGTCAGCCAGGTCTCCATCAGAACCACCTCGGCGATATGGCGCGTGTGGGCCGGACCGGGTGAAGTTCCCCCGGTCCGGCCGGAAAGGCTTTGTTGCCCCCCGTCAGTTCGATGAGGCCGTCAACTCGAGGAGGATTCTCGGATCCAGGATGACTCCATCTCCCAGAGC
>JAJYTO010000062.1 GCA_021793015.1 Bacillota bacterium | reverse complement strand
ATGGGACGGCGCAAAAGCCGATCCCACTCCTTTGTATAGCTTGCGGAATGCGGGTCTGATCTTGCCCGTTCGATATTGACGCGGGCCCTACACAAAACGGGTTCGGGATTGGTCCGCAGCTTCTCGGCGATCGCCTCATGCAGGCGCAGAGACCGTTCCTCGACTCTACGGTGATCACTTACAAATGACTCTATATTCATCGTGATCCGCCTCCTTCTCTTGCGTGCAGACTGTCTCCCCACCCTATATTTCAATGTCAGTATACCGCAAAACACGTGTGTCATCGTGCGTCAGTCGCCCGTGGACCAGTCGCTCGTACATCAAGCCGCTCGTACCTCAGCCGTTCGAAAATCAGTCGCTCGTACATCAAGCCGCCTGTACACCAGTACAGAAACACTCACTCCTGGCCCGGTTCTCCTGTTGCATCGCTCACCCGCTACAAGAGAGCGGCACCCTCCACACGCCACTCTCCGCCCCTCTCCTGACACAATCGCAAAAAAACGCACCTTAATCACATGATAAGTTTGTGCCTTCGCCAGCCACAAACTTATCATGTGATCAAGGTGCGTTACTGTCATCCCGTCCGCGATCCGCGGTGGTCTGCCCAGCGACGGCGTCTGTGTGGTGATCTGCCCAGCGGCAGCCTCTGCAACTTGACGGCGTCTGTGCGGCGCCAGATCAGCGACGCTCTGACCGCACAGACCCGACCCGCCGCTGGTTTGCGCAACACCGCGAAGGCGGACAGGATGGTTTTCCCACACGCACCCCCATTAGGCAGCGCCCGCTATCCTCTACCCAGGCGTGGAGGGGTCAGCTTGCGAACCGACGGCCAAAGCAGGCGCCGCCTGCACGGTCAGCGTCTCATACTCGCCATCGGACAGCACGGATTTTTCGCTCTTCATCATCAGCCAGTAGCTGATCATTCCGCCCAGGAGTCCGAACAGCCACCCTCCGCTCCAGAGAAAATAGAGCGGCGGAATCACCAGTCCCAACAATGCGATGCCCCAGCCGATCAGGAGCGCATAGACCGCCTTCAGGTTGAACCCGCGCGAATAATCGTAGCGCCCGTCCGTCGTGTACAGTTGCAGCAAATCCAGTTTGCGCGAGCGGACCAACCAGTAATCGGCGATGGCAATCCCGTCGAAGGGGCCGAGCAATACGCCGTATGTTCCCAGCCAGGTGAAGATGTAATTGCTGAATTGCGCCATCACATACCACGGTTGCATGGCCAAAGCGAGAACCCCCGCCATGATCGCTCCCAGCGCAAAATTGATCCGGCGCGGCGACAGATTCTCGAACGCCCTCGCCGGCGCCATCACATTCGCGCCAACATTGATGGTGACGGAGGAAAGGATGACAACGATTCCGGCGATGACGACGATGAATGTGGGAAATTTCAAAATCAGATCGACCGGATTCCACAGCGGCTGCCCATACAGGATGACTGTGGCTGATGTCACCGCGATTCCGATAAAGGAAAACAGCGCCATCGTCAAGGGCATGGACAAAAGTTGCCCCGTCGTTTGCCCTTTTTGCGTCTTGGCATAGCGAGTGTAGTCCGGAATGTTGAGAGCGAGGGTCGCCCAAAATGCGATAACCCCAATCACCGACGGATAAAAGATCGCCCAGAACGCCAGGCCGTGAATCTTGGCGGGGGCGCTCAGGATCGTTCCAAATCCCCCCGCGCTCGCGCCCGCCCAGACGAGCAGCACGATGGCCGACACCGCCAGAGTCGGCGCCGCAAATACAGCCAGTTTGCCGATCGCCTGCGGACCTCTGGTCGCGACCGCCACGTTAATCAGCCAGAAGATCGCAAACGACAGTCCCAAGTGCCAGCCCAGCGTCTCCCATCCCGGAACGATCCGGCCCAGAATCGCGTCCAGCGCCAGCCCGCCAAACCAGCAATTGATGCCGAACCAGCCGGCTGCGATCACCGCTCTTGCGAGCGCCGGGATATGCGCGCCGCGGCTCCCGAACCACAGACGGGCAAAGACTGGATAAGGAATGCCAAACTTCGTGCCAGCGTGTGAAACAAGCAGAATCGGTATCAGTACAATCAGGCTTCCAACCAGAATCGTCAAAACCGACTCCCACCAGTTCATTCCCAGTGCGATCATGCCGCTTGCCATCGAATAAGTGGGCAAACAAATGCTCATGCCAATCCACAGCGACGCAAATTTGACGCCAGGCCAGGTATGTTCCTCTGTCGTGCACGGACGCAAATCTTCATTCCACAGCGCCCGATTGCCACTGACACTGGCAATCGCCGAATCGGTCAGAGTGACCACGTCGCCGCTGGCGACTTGTGTAGCCATGTATCGTCCTCCTATTCTGTAAATTCATGCAGGCTTGCCGCAGCCATGACATCGGCATTTCAACCGACTCCGGCAGCTGTGGCTGTTTGCCGGATCGCTTGCCGGTCGCATACGCCAATCCCGCGAGGCTTGCCAATATCGCGCAAGCGCACAGGCGCAAGGTTTTTCCTCTACGGCAGGAGGCGCGTCATGTCTCCGTACGTCTCCGGCCTTCTGTCCCGATAAAATTGCCACGTGTTGCGGACCTCCGTCATCACGTCCCGATCCATGTCCGCGATCACGATCTCATCGCGGTCGCGGCTGCCCATCGCCACAAAACTGCCCCGCGGGTCCACCAGATACGACTGCCCGTAAAACTCGCCCATATTCCAGGGAGTCTCATAGCCCACGCGGTTGATCGCCGCCAGATAATAGCCGTTGGCCACCGCATGCGCAGGCTGTTCGAGCTTCCAGAGATATTCCGAGAGACCTGCCACCGTCGCCGACGGGTTGAACACGATCTCCGCCCCATTTAACCCGAGCAGGCGCGCGCCTTCCGGAAAATGTCTGTCATAGCAGATGTAGACCCCGATGTTGGCGTACGCCGTTGCAAAGACGGGATAGCCCAGATTGCCCGGCTTGAAATAATACTTCTCCCAAAATCCGCAGCCCGCCGGTCCCGCCTGCACCTGCGGCAGATGGTGCTTGCGGTACTTGCCGAGATACTTGCCGTCGGCGTCGATCACCGCCGCCGTGTTGTAATACACGCCCGGCAACTCCTCTTCATAAACGGGAACGATCAACACGACGCCGAGTTCTTTCGCCAGATCCTGCATCAGCCGGACCGTCTCTCCGTCCGGCACGCGCTCGGCGGCCGCGTACCACTTCGGATTCTGTTCCGTACAAAAGTAGGGACCGAAGAATATTTCCTGCAGGCAGATGATCTGCGCGCCCTGCGCCGCAGCCTTGTGAATCATCCCCACATGCCTGTCGATGGCCGCCCGCTTATGCACTGCGACCGGTTCCCCGCCGTCCACATCGTGATGCGTCTGCAAAAGTCCAATCCTCACCTTGGAATCCATCGACATCCCCTCCACACTCGCATCGCCTACAGTTGAATCGAAGAAATGGGGTCGCATCTTTGAAATTGGCCCATTCCCGCCCTGCCCACAAACTTGTCCTGATCCACGATCATCTCGCCGCGCAAAAATACATGCCTCGGCGTCCCCGTTACCTGAAATCCCTCGAAGATACTGTTGTCCACGTTCATGTGGTGCGAGGCCGCCGAGATGGTGCGCTGCGCTTTGGGGTCCCACACGACAATGTCAGCGTCGCCGCCCACGGCGATCGTGCCTTTGCGCGGAAACAGTCCAAACAGTTTCGCGGCGTTCGTCGACGTCAGGGCCACAAATTTGTTCAGGTTGATCCGCCCCTCGTGAACGCCGTGATGATAGAGAATGGACATCCGGTCCTCGATCGTTGGAGAGCCGTTCGGGATCAGCGAAAAGTCATGCCGCCCCAGCTCTTTCTGACCTTTCAGATTGAAGGAGCACTGGTCCGACCCCAACACCTGCAACTCCATGTTGCGCAGCTTATTCCATAGCACATCCTGGTGCGGCCTGTCGCGCAGCGGCGGCGACATCACATACTTCGCGCCCGCAAAGTCGGGACGCTCATAATCCGTGTAATCGCACACCAGATACTGCGGACAAGTCTCCCCGTATATCGGCAGCCCGCGCTTGCGCGCATCGCTGATCGCGTCCGCCGCCTGGGCGCAGGTCACATGCACCACATAGAGCGTGGCGCCCGCGATCTCCGCCAGACGAATGGCCCGCGCCGTGGCCTCCCCCTCGGCCTCAGGCGGGCGCGTGAGCGCGTGGTATTTTGGCTCCGTCTGACCGTTTGCCAGCGCCTCTTTCACCAGCACCTCGATCACATCGCCGTTTTCCGCGTGCACCTGAACCAGCGCCCCCACGCGAGCCGCCATGCGCAGGACCCGAAACAGCGTCTCGTCATCCACCTGCAGGTTGTTTTTGTAAGCCATGAACAACTTGAATGAAGAGACGCCCTCCCGCTCGACGATCTGCGGGATCTCCTGCATCACCTCATCGCGCATGTCCCCGATCATCATGTGAAACGCGTAATCGATGGCGGCCTTGCCCTCCGCCTTGCGATGCCACGTTTGCAATGAATTCGCCAGTGTGTCGCCCTTTTGATGCAACGCGAAATCCACGACGGTCGTGGTGCCGCCAAACGCGGCCGCAATCGTCCCGGTGCGAAAGTCGTCCGCCGTCACCGTGCCGCCAAACGGCATATCGAGATGCGTATGCGGATCGACGCCCCCCGGAAACAGGTAGCATCCTTCTGCATCCACCACACGGTGATCGCCAGTTGCGATATCGTTCGCCAAAGCCGCAACAACGCCGTGCTCCATGAGCACGTCCGCGCGACTCACATCGCTCGCGGTGACAACCGTACCACCCCGGATCAACGTTCCCATCCAAACACCCCCAGCGTGTGGTCAAGTAAGAACCAAACATCCACGCCCCTGTCGGGGCGCAGGACGATCATGCGGGTCTACCCGTCAAAGCGCCTGACGCTCCCGCCAAGTGAGCGTCTGCCCCCCGGAATCGACGCGCGCCATCTCAATGCAATCCTCCACAGGACATACGATCGCACACAGATTGCAGCCCACACATTCCTCCTCATCCACCACGAGCGCCAGTTGCCCAGAACCGTCAGACACCCGGTCGATGCACTGGTGCGCAGCGTCTTCGCACGCGATGTAACATTTGTTGCAGTGGATGCACTTGTCTTGGTCAATCCGCGCGACCACTTTATATTCGAGGTTCAGATCGCCCCAGTTGACAACGCGTCCGACCGCTTTTCCCACCAGTTCCATGGCCGACGACATCCCGCGGGCGTCGAGATACTGGTTCAACCCGTCGATCATGTCCTCCACAATGCGAAATCCGTGATGCATCACCGCCGTGCACACCTGCACGCCGGAAGCGCCGAGCAGCATGTACTCGACCGCATCCTGCCACGTCGACACGCCGCCAATGCCGGAAATCGGGATTCCCACCAATGGGTCGCGCGCACAATCCGCCACCATGTTGAGCGCGATGGGCTTGACAGCAGGTCCGCAG
This sequence comes from Bacillota bacterium, assembly GCA_021793015.1. Taxonomy (GTDB): domain Bacteria; phylum Bacillota; class Bacilli; order Alicyclobacillales; family SLC66; genus JAKADD01. The sequence goes on along the minus strand of JAJYTO010000062.1, from coordinate 13,230 downwards.
TACCCGCCGTGCGCGCCGATCCCATCCACATGGGGAATCGGCGTCCACGTGTCCAAATCCACCCCGATCAGACTGTTGATCGTGTTGATCATGCTGATCGCGTGCGCGCCGCCTTTCGCCGCAGCGCGGGCCGTATAGCGAATGTCGGTGATGTTCGGCGTCAACTTGACGATCACCGGAACTTCGGCCACTTCGACCACCCACTCCGTCGCCAGTTGGAGAAACTCCGGCGACTGGCCGACTGCCGACCCCATGCCTCGCTCGGACATGCCGTGTGGACAGCCGAAATTCAATTCGAAGCCGTCCACGCCGACATCCTGCACTCGCTTGACAATCTCTTGCCACACCTCCTTCACGTTGTCAACCATCAGCGACGCGACGACCGCGCGATCCGGAAAAGCCCGCTTCACCTCCCTGATCTCGCGCAAATTGTCCTCCAGCGGCCGATCCGTGATCAGCTCGATGTTGTTGAATCCTACCATGCGTACACCTTCGACGTGAAAGCCGCCGAAACGAGAGGACACATTGACAATTGGATCGCCCAACGTCTTCCAGACCGCGCCGCCCCAGCCCGCCTCAAACGCTCGCATCACCTGATACCCGCTGTTCGTGGGCGGAGCGGAAGCGAGCCAGAATGGATTGGGGCTCTTGATCCCGCCCACATTCACCGACAGATCAGCCATGGGATGCACCTCGCCGCTGTTCAGATTCGTCCGCCGTCAAATGGCGATGCACGGCGGCGGCCGCGATTTTGCCCTGCGCCGCCGCTTCGACGACCATAGCGTCGCCTACGCCGCGCCGAAAGGAACAGTCCCCGGCCGCAAATACGCCCGATCTGTTCGTTCTCATCTGCGGATCGACCCTGACAACTCCGTCGTCGTGGGCGATGCGCAGCGCATCCAACAAACTGGTCAGACGTGATTGCCCCGTGGCGCGAATGACCGCGTCAACTTCCACCGTAAATTCCGTTCCGGACACCGGAACGGGACTGGGCCGTTTGGAATAATCGGATACTTCAAGCCGTGTCTTTACAAACTCCACGGCGCGCACCCGCTTCCCGTCGCCCAGAATCCGCACGGGAGCGCACAACCAGCGGAACTCGACGCCTTCCTGCTTGGCAAAATCGTATTCGAACGGATAGGCTGTCATCTCATTCGCGGTTCTGCGATAATAGATTGCCACATTGTCCACATTCAACCGCTTGCTGCAGGTGGCGGCGTCAATGGCCGTGTTGCCCGCTCCGACCACGACGACGCGGTCGCCGAGGTCGCCGACGCTCTGTCCTGATTTTACCCTGGAAATGAAGTCAAGCGCATCCCACACGCCCTGCAGTTCCTCCCCCGGAATCTGCAGGGGAGGAACGCCGCCCATGCCGAACGCGAGCACCACGGCGTCAAAATTGCGCACCAGATCCTCGATGGGGACATCCCTCCCGACAAGAACGCCGGTATGCGCGACGACGCCGAGTTTCTTGACCTGTTCCGCTTCCCACAAGGCGACATCGCGGGGAAGGCGAAAGGGGACAATGCCGTATGTGTTCAACCCGCCAAGCTGCTCCTGCGCCTCATAGATGGTCGCCTCATGCCCAAACCGCGCGAGTTCCCTGGCCGCGGCCAGTCCCGCAGGCCCTCCGCCCACCACCGCGACGCGTTTTCCGCTCGGCGGTCCGGGTGTGAAGAGGTCGATCTTCCTCTCCCTCACCCAGTCTGTTGAGTACCGCTGCAAGTCGCCGATGCGAATGGGCGCCGCATCCATTCCCAGGACGCACGCCCCTTCGCACAGATCATCCGTTGGACATACCCTGGCGCAACTCGCGCCCAGCGGATTGGCTTCCATGATCACCCGCGCACTTCCCACGACATTGTCAGTGGTGATCTTGCGGATGAACGACGGCACATCGATATGCGTCGGACAGGCTGCAACGCATGGCGCGTCATAGCAATACAGGCAACGATGAGCCTCCGTCAGGACTTCAACTTTGCCAAGCGGCCTGTGAACGCTTTGATCCAGCCGCTGTTGCGGCTCGACGCTCACGGCAGACTCGCCCATGGCGCTATCCCCCCTTATCCACAGAAATTGATGATCACTGCGACTGTCCCTGCCGGTCGGAGTCATGTATTGCGCCCCTGCTAAGACACCTCTGTCGCTAAACTCGCGACGGGCGCAATACATGACTCCGACCCTAGCGGGCCCCGTGCCTGCCAGGACGGATCATGCATGCCGCTGCCGCTCAGACAGCCGCGGCCCAAGGGCCGCTAATACTCGCCACAGCGGCATGCATGATCCGTCTTGGCGGGAGTCCATCGCTGGCGCGAACTCGCGACGGATGCGTCAATCGTGCAGCCAGCGCGTCGTGACCATCTTCTTCTTCGTGTAAAACTCCACGCCGTCGCGGCCCGTGGCGTGCAGATCCCCATAGAATGAGCCTTTCCAGCCGCTGAACGGGAAATAGGCCATCGGCGCCGGAACGCCGATGTTGACGCCGAGCATGCCCGCCTGCATCTTTTCGCGAAACACGCGCGCCGCATGGCCGCTGCTCGTGTACAGCACGGCGGCGTTTCCCAGTTCCGAACGGTTCGCCACGGCGATCGCGTCCTCCAGATCCCGCACGCGAATCATGCTGAGCACGGGCCCGAAAATCTCTTCCCGCGCGATCGTCATGTCCGGCTTCACGCCGTCGAACAATGTCGGCCCCAGGAAAAATCCCTTGCCGACAGACGCATCCACGATGCGGCCGTCGCGGATGGGCGTCGCGCCTTCCGCAACCCCCGTTTCAATGAAATGCACGATGCGGGCGCGATGCTCCTCGCGAATCACAGGCCCGAGCTCTTTGCCCTCCTCCATCCCGTCGCCTATCTGCAGGCGGTCCACCGCTTCCGTGAGACGTTGAATGAACTCGTCCGCAATTGCCTCCTCGATCAGCACAACGCTGCCCGCCAAACAACGCTCGCCCGCATTTCCATAGGCGGAACCGATCAGAATATCGACCGTCTTTTGCAGCGGAGCGTCAGCCAGCACAATGTGGTGGTTCTTGGCCCCCGCGAGCGCCTGCACCCGCTTCCCGTGCGCGGCCGCAGTTTGATACACGTACTTGGCGACGGGCGCCGATCCGACAAAAGACACCGCTTTTATGGCCGGATGTTCAAGTATCCGGTTGACAACCTCCTTCGCGCCATGCACGACATTGAACACGCCCTCCGGCAGGCCGACCTCAAGCAGCAATTCCGCCAGCCGATTCGCCGACAGCGGCGTGCGCTCCGACGGCTTCAAAATAAATGTGTTCCCGCACGCAATCGCAACGGGAAACAGCCACATGGGAACCATGCACGGGAAATTAAAGGGCGTTATGCCCGCCGCCACCCCGACGGGAAAACGGATCATCTCCGAATCGATTTCCCGCGACACGTTTGGCAGCACGCTGCCCATGAGCAGCGTGGGAATTCCGCACGCAAACTCCACCACTTCGATGCCGCGCCTGACTTCCCCGCGCGCGTCGTCCAGGTTCTTCCCGTTTTCCAGCGTGACCAGCCGGGCCAATTCATCCTTGTGACTCTCCAGTACATCGCGGTAGCGAAACATGACGCGCGCCCGTTCTGCCGGCGGAACCTGACTCCAACTCTCAAACGCCGCAGCCGCCGCAGCCGCGGCGCGGTCCACATCCTCGCCGCCTGAGAGGGGAACCTGCGCGAGTATTTCCCTGGTCGCCGGGTTCGGCACATCCAGCCTCTCACTCGCATTCGCCTCAACAAACCGGCCGTTGATCAGATTCTGCAACACCTTCATGCCGATGGTTCCTCCCCCAGGTGATTCTTCTATCGCACGCGCTTCAGTTCCGGATGGGTTTCATATATCTTCGCCAAAGCCCGCCCGATCACCTCCAACGCTTCTTTCACCTGCGCCTGCGAGACGGTGAGCGGCGGGCTGATGCGCACCGCATTGCCGTACAACCCCCCTTTGCCGACAAGCAATCCATGCGTCTTTGTCAGTTCAAAGAACTCTGCGACAAGATCCGGGGCAGGCTCCTTATCGGCGCGAACAAATTCGATCCCCTGCATGAGACCCATCCCCCGCACATCGCCAAGCACCGGATACTGCCGCGAAAGTTCTTCCAGACCATCACGCAGCAGTTGACCCTGCACGCGCGCATTCTCCATCAGCCGCTGTTCTGTCATGACATCGAGCGTGGCCAGAGCCGCCCGCATGGAAACCGGATTGCCGCCAAATGTGGAGATCGTCGGCCCACCGTAGGCCCCCGCCACCTCGCGCGTGGCTATGACAGCGCCGATTGGCATCCCGTTTGCAAGACCCTTGGCAAATGTCATGAGATCCGGTTCCACCCCGTAGTGCTCGATCCCGAACCATTTGCCCGTGCGCCCAAAACCCGTCTGCACCTCGTCGGCGATGAAAAGACCGCCATATTTGCGCACGATCCTCGCAACCTCCGCAAAGTAGTCTGGCGGAGGCGTGATGAATCCACCGACGCCCTGAATCGGTTCCGCGATCACGGCGGCGATTCGTCCCGAAGTCGAAGTGCGGATCGTTTCCTCCATGTCCTTGGCGCATTCCAGACCGCACCGGTCGGGCGTCTTGCCAAATGGACAACGATAGCAGTAGGCGTTCATGGCGTGGGTGACCCCGGACACGCCGGGCAAGCCAAGCCGCCACGGCGATTGGCCGGTCAGCGACATCGCCAAAGCGGAACGGCCGCTGTAGCTGTGGCGCAGCGCAATCACTTCGTACGCTCCAGTCGCCACGCGGGCCATGGTAATGGCCGTTTCATCCGCTTCCGTTCCGCTCGCTGTGAAGAAGCTCATCGTCAATCCGCCAGGTGTCATGTGGGCTAGGCGTTCGGCCAGATCCACCATGGACTGATGAAGGTAGAGTGTGGAAACGTGCGTCAACTTGCCGATCTGATCGATAATCGCGGCATTGACCGCCGGATGGGCATGGCCGACAGAGACGGTGAGAATGCCGCCGAAAAAATCCAGATACCGGCGATTCTCCGTGTCGTACAGATAGCAGCCTTCGCCATGATCCATCGCGATCGGCTCGTCGTAATAGGCGCTTACGCCAGGAGCCAGATACATCTCCTTACGCGAGAGCAACGCACCGCCTCGACTATCTGAATCCGTTGCCTGCACAATGACACCTCTTCCCGTATGTGCTAGAATCTTTTCTACATACAGCATACAGCCATGCCGCATGCTTGATGCTGAATGCTCGCAGACTAGCCTGGTGCAGGACGGCCTGATGATTGATACGAAGATATCACATTGGCCGAAAGCGGCGCATGTGACACATCGTATGATATATCGACAGAACAATGCGACAATTTGTCGCGTCCCGGTTGGCCCCCGACCGTTTCGCGGGGACGACCTATTTTATACGACTTGCCTGCCGCCCATGACAAGTTGCCATGGACGGCGCCGCCGCCAAGCCATGAAAGTTTCAGGAGAGAGTTTCAGAATCGAGGTGAGCCCGTGCACAGCCCTCTGCGCATCCAGGATGTTTTGATGCGCCCGGTATTCAAGGGCGCACAGTTGCTGGCCGGAGCGTCCGGGATCGACCGCCCTTTACGATGGATCCACATTTTAGAGGTTCTTGAAGTGCGGAACATGCTTCGCGGCGGCGAGCTTGTTCTCACGACCGGCATGGGCTTCAGCCGCAACACCGAGGACTTCCGATCCTACATGGAGCAGTTGATTGAGGGCAAGGCCGTTGGCCTCTGTATGGAACTCGGCACCGCCATCAAAGAGGTGCCTCCGGAAATTTTGCAGATTGCCGACGCGCACGGCTTTCCGCTCATCGTGTTCAACTTTCAGGTGCGTTTTGTCGACATCACGCAGGATGTGCACAGTCTCATTCTCAACAGACACCACAAATTGCTCGACGACATGGAGCATATCGCGCGCCGTTTGCAACAATACACGGTCGGCGCTCTGGGCATGCAGCACATCCTCTCCTTTATACGGGAGGTCACGGGACACACTGTACTCTATTTCCGAAACGGGCAAAAACCGGTTGTGCTGCCGCATGCGCGCACAGATCCCGCAGCGATCGTCAAAGACTTTGTCGAAGAACTGCAAATTGACATGGACGGCATGATAGAGCCGACGGTCTTTTCCGTTCCGGCCGCATGCACCTGGACAGACCGGTGCGAAACAGCCGTCGCGCAAACGGTGTTCATCGTTGGCGTACCAAGAGCGACGCTCGTGCTTTTGTGCAATGCCAATCAGGTGAGCGAGTACCTGATGATGGTTGTCGACCGCGCCGCAAGTGCGCTGGCGCAGGACGAATTTCATCGCCTGGCCGTGCAGGAGCAACAGTTGTTTCATGAACAGGAGTGGGTGGAGCAACTGATTCGCGGGGAGAAACTCCAACAATCGATCGTGGATTCCAACGCGCAAAACGGACGCGAAAAGCGCTACTGCAGCGTGATCATTCACATATCCGGACTCGCGAACGACGTTTCCGAGCAGTTCGGCGAAGACTGGCGCAGCCATCAATTGCCCCTGCCCATGTTAATCCGCTTCCCATTTGTCGCAGCGCAGTTTCGCCCCTACCTGTCCCTCCGGCGCGATGCGATCATCGCTGTGCTCGAATATGACACCTCACGGACGACGGTGAAATCGGGCATCACCGCCGCAATCGAACAACTGCGCGCGATTCTGCGCAAGAATGGGGTGGAGAATCAAGGGATCTTCGTGGGAGTGGGACGGGAGGCAAGCGCCCTGTCCGCCGTTGAACGCAGTTACCAGGAGGCCGCAACCGCCCTCACGATACGCAACAGGACCTCTGACGCCAGCATATTTTTTTACGACGAAGCCGGGATCTATAGCTGGGTCGCGCTGTTGGAGCAGGATGAAGAGGCGCGTCAACTGGCCAATGACGACCTCCAGGCTGTCATCGAATACGATCAGAAACATCACACGAGTCTGTTTGAGACCCTGCGCGCGTACCTCGATTGCGACCGATCGAAACAACAAACAGCCGATCGGCTGTTTATCCACAGACAGACTCTGTACCACCGACTGGAGCAGCTCGATCAACTGCTCGCCGTCGATCTGGCGGATCCCGTCAGACGCCTCGCCCTTCATGTCTCGGTGTATTATCGTCTCCTGCATCCGTGACGGACGGCGGGTTCAGGAGAACCGGCTCGCGCCCGCCGCAGAACAGTCCGACGTGCAACCGAAGCCAGCGGCGTTCAAGCGCGCGCCCATCGCACCGCAATTCAGACCCATAGGCCTGCTCCCCGCCTCTCGTCTCCCGCCTCTTTCGGCGCCCCTAGCGGTAGAGGTGGTCACGGGTCATGGCTGCATCCTCAGTGATCCCGTTCGAAAATAAAATCTGGTGAAGATGCAGGTCTCCCAAACGAAAGGCTGCGGCGCTGGATTGCAGATAGAGCCGCCACATGCGGACAAAACGTTCATCGAACATCTTTCTCGTTTTTTCAGCAGAGTCCTCGTAGCGGATGGCCCAGTGGTCCAGCGTCAAAGCATAGTGACTGCGCAGGTTTTCGATGTCCAGCAGGTGAAATCCAAAGTCGGGAAGCAACGCCACCACCTCACGCAATGAAGGAATGTAGCCGCCTGGGAAGATATATTTTTGAATCCACGGATCAGTGGGCACTTCTTTCGCCTGGGTAATCGTGTGAAGCAGAGCCATCCCACCGCCTTTGAGCAGGGTCTGCACCGCCTTCATAAAGGCGGGAAAATGTTGCCGACCCACGTGTTCGAACATGCCGACGATGGCTATTTTGTCGAACTCGTCACCTCTGGCCGCCAACTCGCGATAGTCGAGCAACTCGACCTCCGCCTGCCCCTGCAGTCCGTGTTCCGCGATCCGTTCCCTGCTCTTCCTGTATTGCTCCTCGCTCAAGGTAATCCCTTTGGCCTTGACCCCATATTCCTTCGCTGCCCGGAGGATCAACCAACCCCAGCCGCTGCCGATATCGAGCAGAGTTTCCCCAGGACGGAGCTGAAGTTTCTTGAGAACATAATCAATTTTTTGCAACTGGGCCTGTTCGAGCGAATCTTCCGGGGAACGGAAGTACGCGCAGGAATAGCTCATGGTCTCATCGAGCCATAACGAATAAAAATCATTTCCGACATCGTAGTGATGCTGAACATTTTCCTTTTCTTTTCGCAAGGAGATCCCCTTGCGCAGAAGAGAAGGCGTTCTCTTGCCATGCAATGCTCCGCTTCCAGACGCCAGTTCGATCACATCGGCGATCTGTCCTTCAATGTCAACGACACCGTCCATATAAGCCTCACCGAATGACAGAACAGGACTTCGCAACCACTTGAGAAGAGGAACCTTCTCCTTAAACACGAGTGTAAAGCGCGGTTCTTCCTGTCCGTACGTCGCAGAACTGCCGTCCCAGTAGCGGACCTGAAAAGGAAGCGAATTCATTCCTGTGAACAGCCTGTCCAGCATCTGTTTTTGCGTAATGTTCAGTCCTTCCTAATATTAAATGGAGGCCGACCTACATCTATGCTTTAGATTTTATCAATAACCAAGCAGGGATGGCAATCATTACACTCTTGATTTGTCCAGAGTGTAATGATTGCCGATATAACCAACTGGGCTAGGATGATGCAATTGGCTTGAGCGCCTGCCAGATGTAGCGAGATATTTGCTGTACGCTGGCGATGCCATACGCTTCTGACGGATTGTCGGCAGAGAGAATCGCAATCAGATAGTCGCGGCCATCGCCGTGCACGACCCCCACGCTGTTGATCGCCCAGTCCTGCCAGTCGTTGTTGATTGGCAGCCAGCCGTTTTTGAGCGCCACCTCTGCGTGCCCGGCAGGTCCGGACGTGACGCCCCATGCCTCATAGGGCACGACATTCTCCATCAGATGGAGAGCATAGGCGCGTTCTGCCGATCCAAGGAGCTTGTTTGGCTTGACCAGCGTGTGCAACAACGCCACCTGGTCGGGAGCCGTTGTCTCCGTCAATCCCCAGTAGCCAAGGGTGTTCGCTATCGTGTGCTTCATTCCAGCTAACGTCATGAAATGCTGAATGGCAGGCGCTTGCCCCGCGTCATTCCAGAGAGCGGTTGCGTCGTTGTTGACGCTGTCTTCGATCATGCCGCTCATGAGCGATTGTTCGTCTTGTGTGAGCGGTTTATTTGTAAGTGTTTCCTGGTGCAGCAATGTGGCCATGATCGCTACTTTTACGATGCTGGCGGTGTCGTACCGCAGAGCAGGCTGATAGATAAAATGATGTCCGTTGGTGAGGTTCCAGATGGCGACAGAGAATTGGTCCGCGCGCGATCTGGCGTACCGCTCGATGGCGGCGCCCAAGGTCAGATGACTGGCGACCAGCGCATGACTCGCCTCCCAGCCTCCGGCTTTCGGGGCGGTGTAGGCAAAACCAGCGTCTGGGATGACGAGTGTCTCGCCCGTGTCGATGAGGTTAGGATTGACAATGTGATTGCGTTGCGCCAATGCCTGAACGGAAACGTGAAACATGGCCGCTATGGCCGACAGGGTGTCTCCCGCCCTGACGGTATAGTTCTCGGCAGCGTAAGCGTACGGAGCCATCAGCGTCAGTCCCAGTAGACCGACTGTGGCGGCGATGGTCGCGGGCCAGAGGCGTCTGCGACGGATATCCATGTTGCGATGACGGTTTTCGTTGCGATGACGGTTTTCGTTGCGATGACGAGGCTGTCTGTGCATGGTCATGGGGCATCCCTCCATAGACACATGACGCAGAGACAGCTTGTCTGGTTACAAATGGAAATACATTAGTTTAATGGACATCGTGTGCCCCTGTGCGGGGCAAAAGATTGCCTCGGTCACTTTCGGAGGACACGATTGGCGACAAGGCACAGCGAAGCAAATGTTCGACGTGTTCCCGATTATGCGGCAACTTCATGACGCACAGCGCGGTCCGACACGCGAAACGTATGTTGGTCACGGCCAAGTCTACGTATTCACGACGACTTCTGTGCCCAGAAGGTGTTTTAGTCGCGACCGCATGATCTTGTAAATCCTGGCCATTCTTCGAAAATCCAACGGTCACTTACGGCGCATGCCCGCCTTATAAATCCCTCCAATTCAGAGGAAATTGCAACCTTTTGGTTCATATGCCTCTTTAGTGTCTCGACTTCATGTCGTTCCCTCCATACAGATGCATGGTCCTTCTTCCGTTGGGCAAGAAGCATACGTACGGCCTTTTGTGACACTTCGGCTTCCGTGGACATCACATCCAACCAAGGACGTGCCTCCTTAACAAACTGAGGATCATCCATGTGATATAGCAGGTATGCACGGACTTGCTGCATATCCTGAAGTTCCTTCATGAGTGCTCCCGCTGCTTGCTTCAACCGACCATTGTCGCCGGAGTAGAACGCTGACCAGAATTCACCGACTCCATGCGTCAGTGTGGAGGGTGGGGAAAGGCGATTTATGAGGGAAGAGCGATTGCTTTCGGCGAAGATCCGCAGCGAATGGTAAGTCGTTCCGCCGACTTCGCGCAAAGCATTATCCCATGATCGTTGTGCACCGTAAGCCGTGGGATTCCATGCAAAATCCGCAATGGTGGACAAGGGTATTTTCGACGCCTCGGATTCCCCCATGGGATTGGCGAGAAGTCCTTGCATGCCGCTCGCGCCAAGGCGCGCATCCCTGCCTTCCAGCGGTCCCAAGAGCAATCGAGAGGGCTGATAATCGTTCACCGGGTAGTTATCCCACAATATCAATGGATGTCTAAATATCCTTGTCGTCCGTTGCAGGTCCTCAAGGCTTACGCTGCGCGCGACAACTCCGTGACCCGTCCAACACACGGCGACATGTGGATCGAGCAGCTTTGCAAAACGGTCCCGGTACTCCGTGTGGCCCAACTGATAATAGTCAGTAGGAACCGTCATAAGGCGCGCGCCGGCATGCGTGCGGATAAATCTGTTATAGAATTGGTTCAGCAAGTAAGCTTGTGCGACCGCCGTCGAACCCGCATTGTGGCCAAAGCGCACCCGATCCTCGGGGTAATGCAGGCGGTGCCCAATGTCGTCGAAGAAAATGCCGAAACTCCTTGTTCCTGAATCCCACATGACCTGACCCTTCCGCATGATACGGAGCAGATCTCTGTCACTTGAGTAACAAATGCTGAGTCCGGGTGAAATAGCGTAAACGAATTGAATGTGATGTTCCCCGGCGAACTGAATCAGTTGTTGTAACTCTTTCAATTTCTGCGGTGGGTAAGGCGCTCGCCAGGAAGCCCGGTGGTATACGTCGTCTTTCGGGGCGTAGACCCACATGTTCATTTTGTGGTTGGCACAAAACGCAAGGAGTCGCATCCGGTCATGCTGACTCCACGGTGAACCATAGAACCCCTCGACAATTCCACGATACCTTATATTGGGCCAATCCCACATCACCAGGCCGGGAACATACAAGGGATGGTGGTGATCGGACAGTATGTGGGAAAGGGTTCGTCCTGCATAATAAATCCCTGCTTGATCAGCTCCGACGACAACGATCCTCTTCGCCCCTTTGGTGTCGTACCCGGTTATCAAAAGATAGCCTTCTGGCTTTAGTGCTGTTGTCAAAGAAATACCCATTCTTCCCAATTCATCGTTCACGAAGGAATGATCTGACGCGTTGGCTACGGCTATCGTAATACGGTCTCTGAGTTTCGGAACGTTGTTATCCGCAATGCTGTTGGTGACGCGCAAGCGCCATGACAGTCTATCCAGCAGAATCTTTCGAAATCCGTAAATATTGTCAGAAGAAACGTGTCGCCCCACGGTCAAACGTACGGCCGTCTCTAAGCTGAAGCCCCGACCTCGAGGATAAATCACCTGGGGTGTGGGGGAGATTGACATCCACGTTGGATCATACGATTGCGCTCGCACCGCTTTGGGAAGGGGAACCAAAAGCGAAAGAAGCAATGCTGTGACACATAGCTTCATCAACGGAAGATGCCTGGTTCGACGCAATATGGCCACCCCTGAGATCGTAAAGGATTGTTGTCTGTCCCCTGCACACGCCTCTACAGTATCACCTTGTGACGCCGATCCATGTATGGGCTATCCCTGTGATGACCACAATAAGGTTGACCTGCGAATTGGGCGGTCGATTGGGTTCAACTGGAGACGAATAACAAGGGTATCGGAGGGTATTGGCATGCATTTCTTCACACCTGAAATGTTGGAATCCGTCAAGCGAAGGAGAAGTCGTTTACAGTTCGTCAAGGACCGCGTCGCATTTCCTGCGCTGTGCCTGTTGTCGGCAGAACGGTCTATCAGTCTGGGGTTTACGCCCATTGATCAGGAACGGATTTTGTTCGCGTTAAAGCACATCGAAGGAAGGGTCCTGGACATAGGCTGCGGCGACAATGTGATCGTGCGCGCACACGGCAATGGTGTCGGTGTCGATGTCTATCCTTGGGATCATGTGGATCGGGTGGTGGAGAACAGTGCTCACTTGCCATTTGATGATGGGGAATTTGACTGCGTCACCATTATTGCTGCGCTAAATCACATACCGAACCGAAAGGAAGTATTGCGGGAAGTCCGGCGGGTGCTCAAGCCTCACGGCAAGATCATTCTCACGATGATCAATCCACTCGTTTCGATCGTCGTGCATAAAGTTAGATATCGTTACGATCCGGATCAATATGAGCGAGGAATGAAGGAGGGAGAGGTGTGGGGTTTTTGGAAGAGAGAGATTCGTGCAATGTTGGAGGACGCCGGATTTGAAGAGGTCGAATGCGAACCCTTCGCCTATGGATTGAACCGTGGCTATGTGGCCCGTAAATCTGCAGCGAGTGGACGCAGCGCAGTCAGTTTGAGAAACTACCAAACATCTTGACCGTGTTATGATCATCGGCTTCGGGGTATGGCTATTCACCGTTGCAGGATTAGGCTACTGCGTGGTTGGAATCCTTGCCAGGCGGCGTGTGCTGGAGCATATGGCGACTGGTTTTCTTATTGGCGCCGCCGCGCTGCCTCTGTTGCTTTTTGCGACCAGTATTTTCCTTGACATCCCCGTGCTCGCCAGAACTGCATGGGGCAGAGCGGGAGTCTGGATCTTCTCACTGCTTATCACAAGTGGAGTGGCAGTAACTGCAGTTCACCATACGCGCGTTCTGCATACTGAAACCACAACCCGCAGCCCGTGCACTCACCGAGGAGGATATTTATGGATCGCAGATATTCTTCTCGTGATTGCCATTCTCGCGTACCTGTTTCAAATATTCTATGGTACACGACTATTCGGGCACT
>JAJYTO010000305.1 GCA_021793015.1 Bacillota bacterium | reverse complement strand
ACGCCTGTTCGGCGCAAGCCGAGCCCCTGCAGCGCGGAGTTCTCGACCCTTTTCGGACAACCTCTTACGGGGCTCCTGATTGATTTCTTCTTCATTGGCCCGGACCCGCAATACGAACCGCACGATCAGATGCAATACGCACCCGGCCATCACGACGAGCGACTGTAGAAAAACGATAGACGACCCTTTTGGATGATGTGGATCAGAACGGAGAGGCAGAGGGCGACAGCCAGACAGGCGGCCCAAGTCGCCAGTGCGGCAAAAGCCATGCTCCAGTGCGCGCCCGCGCCCGCCGACAGCGGGGCCATCGCGGCCACCGACCGCGGAACCATGGCCGCACTCGCGCCAAGACCCGCGCGATACAGGAAGAAAGTCGCGACTGCCGCCACAATCGCCTGATAGGCCCGCGCTATGAAATATGGCCGAATGCGGATGTCGGTGTCCGTCAGTACGCTGGCAACCTGCGCGTGCACAGACAACCCGCTCCATGCGATGATGGCGCTCACGACGCTCAAGCGCTCAATCAGGGGCGCTGACACCACCGCCGACGCGGCAGATCCGATATCGATTTCAAACAGCCCGGAAATAAATGGCGAGACAAGGGAGGCATTCACATGCAGCGCCTCAAACAGCGCCGCAAGCGGAACGGCCATGACGCCCACCAGCCCCACCTGAGCCATCACGCGTAGCAGAACGGCAAAGAACATGATGAAACCGCCGATCATGAGCAATGTTTTTATGGAATCGTTGACCGCGTCCCCAAACAGACGCCCAAGCGGTCTGCCATCCCGCTCGCGCGCGGTCATCATCTCCCGATAGGCGCGGCGCAGCATAGAGTCGGTGTCGCGCTGCCGCTGCTCGCGCAGCGGACGTTCGTAACGTTCCTCTTTGCGACCGTACAGTTTGAAGGTCACACCAACGACAAACGCGGAGATGTAGTGGGCAGCCGCCAGCAATACACCGAGTTCCGGGGACTTGAACATCCCCACCGCCACCGCTCCAAACATGAACAGGGGATCGGCGGTGTTGGTAAAGGCGAGCATGCGTTCGCCTTCGACCCGTGAACACTGACCTGCACGGCGAAATTTGGCAGTAATCACAGCATCCATCGGATAGCCGGCCGCGAGTCCCATCGAAAGGGCAAAGGCGCCGACTCCCGGAACGCTGAACAGCGGCCGCATCAAGGGTTCCAGAAAAATGCCCAAAGCGTTTACCACACCGAGCCCGAGCAACAGATCGGAGAGAATGAAAAACGGCAGAAGGGATGGGAACACCACATCCCAGAACACTTTCAATCCCGCAATGCCTGCCTGAAAACCCTGTTCGGGATACACGACAAGAGACGCTGTGAACAAAACCACGGCAGTCGCCAGCAACATCGTCCCGATCTGTTTGCGGCGTCTTTGCAACCAGATCCCCTCCGCGAAATGGAACATGCTATCTACGCTAGACTATGATGGCTGTCCGAGGGTTATGAGGATATAATATGAGTGTGCCGCCAGCATATTGCCATGAGACGCAATCTCTCTTCTCAGGAATGAGGACATACCATGGGGTATGCCGCGCACGCCACAGGCACAGCCCTATGCCCGTGGACTCAGCCCGTGGCCGTGTGGACTCAGTCGCATGGTGAGGGGATCGAAAGGATGTCGGCATTTGGTGACACGCACCCTGGGCGACCTGCAAGAGGAAGTCGACGAATACATAGGTCAGTTTCAGGAGGGATATTTTCCTCCCCTGACACTGATCGTGCGCCTCACCGAGGAACTCGGCGAACTGGCGCGGGAGATCAATCACCGCTTCGGAGAAAAACCCAAAAAAGCAACAGAAGCGAAAGGGGACATCGCTCTGGAACTGGGTGACATACTGTTTGTCATCATGTGTCTGGCGAACTCCCTGGGGATCGATCTGACCGATTCCCACGATGCGGTGATGGACAAGTTTCGCACGCGGGACCATGATCGCTGGACGCGAAAGTCCACATCGCAATGAGAGGGCCGCATTGCTGGGAGAAGGCCCTCATCGTAACGAGAGGACCGCATCGCAACGAGAGGACCGCATCGCAAATAAACGGCAGGGAGGAGAATGGGTACGGATCATCTACGAGTCGCAGTCGCTGGAATTCATGGCAAGATGGGACAGGAAGTCGCACGCGCCGTAATCGGCGCAGACGGTCTGCTATTGGTTGGAGGAGTGGCGCGCCAGCATGCAGACGGTCGGCCGCGAGTCGATGAAGATCGTGCGTCCGTTCCCGTATACGACGATATTCGCACCTGTCTGCTTGCGCAAAGTCCGGATGTTCTGGTTGATTTCACGTGTGCAGAGGCCGCCCAACAACACATCTCAGTCGCTGTGGATCTCGGCGTCCGGCCCGTGATTGGCACCACGGGGTTTGCCGAACCATTTCTCGCACGAGTTGACGCGCTTTTGAGGGCGCGGGAACTGGGGGGGCTGTACGCGCCGAACTTTGCCGTGGGCGCGCTCCTGATGATGCGAGCGGCCGCGCTCGTCGCGCCATTCTTGCCGCAGGCCGAAATCATCGAGTATCATCACGAACAGAAACGCGACAAACCTTCAGGGACGGCGAAAAAGACAGCGCAAGTGATCGCCGCGCAGCTCCCGGAACGGACAGGCGGCGACATTCCCATTCACAGCGTGCGGTTGCCCGGGTTTGTCGCACATCAGGAGATCATATTTGGCGGTCAGGGCGAGCGTCTGACCATTCGCCATGACTCCATGTCGCGCGCCAGCTTCATGCCGGGTGTGCTGCTCGGAATTCGCAGAGTGATGAACGCTACTGGTCTTGTCGACGGCCTGGAGCATTTTCTGTTTTAGACCCGCCTGATCGTTGTCTCCCGATCTGCGAAGTTTTTCACAGCCGTAAAGCCCGCTCGGGGAGGAGTCATATATTGCGCCCGTCGCGAGTTTAGCGACAGCGCTGGACTCCCGCCAGGACGGATCATGCATGCCGCTGCAGCGAGTATTAGCGGCCCGGAGGCCGCGGCTGTCTGAGCGGCAGCGGCATG
>JAJYTO010000061.1 GCA_021793015.1 Bacillota bacterium | reverse complement strand
TGTACGCCACGAGCGACGCCGCCTATTTTCGGGATAGACTGTCATGCCGCTGCGCTCCGCCATCAGTGAATGAAAAGGCACCGACAGTATTCTTCGCGAATGCAAGGCCCGCTCGGGGAGGAGTCCTATATTGCACCCGTCGCGAGTTTAGCGACAGCGTTGTCTGAGCAGGGGCGCAATATAGGACTCCGACCGGCACGGACCATCAATTTTCAGGCAGGGACGGCCTATTTTCGGGACCGTGATTTGCCGGTTTTGACGCAGCTGCCGATCCAGACTGGAGGCATGGATATGAGTGCTTTGGAGCTTGGTCACATTTCGTCGGGAATCGTGGTTCTTGTCATGTATGTTTTGGGCATCATGCTGACAATACACTATATTCGCAAACGTCACGTTCACACGCTGTGGTGGGCCGTGTCCTTCTGGCTGGCCTTTCTCGCGGCGGTTACAGATTTTATTTCCTATCAGATTGGCGGATGGATGCTCTGGCAGTATCGCGTCTATCTGTTTGCGGCGGCGTCGCTCGTGGCGTACATGGGGGCAGGAACCATCTACCTGTTTTCTTCCCGCGCTGGCAGGATCTACGTGCTTGTCATGAGCGCCATAGCAGCGGTTCTGTTGGTTACGCTTGTGAGCACCGCGTATCCTGGCGTCGCGAAATTCCCGGCAGGCGAACAGGCGGCTGATTTCATTCCGGCTGGGGTGGCGGCCTACTTCGGAATTCTGAGCGGCGTGGGCGCCCTTGCGCTTTTCGGCGGCGCCAGTTATTCCTGGATCAGGACCAGACAATCATATAATCTGTGGATCGCACTTGGCGCCCTTATCTTTTCGATTGGGGGCGCCGTAGGCAGTGCTGTAGGAATTTATCAGTTGTTTTACGTCTTCCAGGCGGTGGGATCACTCGTGTTGTACCGTGGGATCGTCCTGACGTTTCCCCACAAAATTCGGGTCGGTCACGGTGCTGTTCCACAGGCGGAGGTTGCCGCAGGCGGTTCGGCGCAGAACAAGGAGTGAGACTACGTGGAGAGTTATATTCAGCGCCTCTTTGCCGATCGCATTGGCGGCGCGTCTTTTGGCAAGGACACGACGATTTACAAATTTGAGAAGATCAAGCGGGCCAAGCAGGCGGCGCTCGCGGCCCACCCCGATGTTCCCATGATCGATATGGGTGTCGGCGAACCAGATGCGCGCGCCGATGACGGGATTGTCGAGGTATTGGCCCGCGAGGCTGCAAAACCGGAGAATCGCTTCTATGCGGACAATGGCATCCCTGAGTTCAAACGGGCGGCGGCCGCCTACCTGGCGGATGTTTATGGGGTGCATGGGATCGATCCGGAGCGGGAGATCATTCACGCGATCGGTTCAAAGCCAGCGTTGGCCATGCTTCCGAGTGTGTTCATCAATCCTGGGGACGTCACGATCATGCCGACGCCCAATTATCCAGTACTGGGAACGCATACCGTGTATCTGGGCGGGGATGTCCATATGTTGCCCATCGTTCCCGACAACTCTTTTCTGCCCGATCTGACGACCATTCCGCAGGACATCTGCCGCCGGGCCAAACTGCTCTATCTGAATTACCCCAATAACCCGACCGGCGCCACAGCAACGCGGGAGTTCTTTGCGGAAGTCGTGGCGTTTGCCAAGCGCAACGACATTGTGGTCGTCCATGACGCCGCCTATGCGGCTCTCACATTTGACGGGCGTGAGCCGCTTTCCTTTCTTTCGGTTGCAGGGGCCAAGGATGTGGGCGTCGAATTGTTCTCTCTCTCAAAAGCCTACAATATGACTGGTTGGCGGATCGCGTTTGTGGCGGGTCACGAATTGCTTGTGAAAGGGTTCGCCGCGATCAAGGACAACAGCGACTCCGGACAGTTCCGGGCGATCCAGAAGGCGGCCATGTACGGTTTGGCGCATCCGGACATCACCCGCAAAATCGCCGAAAAATATTCGCGCCGCCACGATCTGCTTGTGTCCGCCCTTCGCGAGATCGGGTTTGACGCGGTCAAACCTGGCGGCTCATTCTTTCTGTACACGCCTGCTCCAAAGGGCATTGCGGGAGGGCGGCGTTTTCCGAGCGCAGAGAGTTTTTCGCAGTACCTGATCACCGAAAAGCAGATCTCCACAGTTCCATGGGATGACGCGGGGGCCTTTGTCCGCTGGAGCGTCACCTTTGAAGCGGACGGATTGGAGGCGGAGCGACAGGTCATAGCGGAGATCAAACGACGGCTCCTGGCGGTCGCGTTTGAATTTTAGCTCCGCGCAATTCAACCCCACGACGCCGGGCTCGCATTCGACCTTCAGCGTGATTTGAATTCTGGCTCTGTGGAACGCAGCGACGGTTGCTGCTGCGGGCAAACCGGAGTCCATGTGAATGGGGGTGTGGAGATGGATCGGGAACTGGCTCTGGAATTTGCGCGCGTCACTGAGGCAGCCGCACTGGCCGCCGCCAAATGGATGGGTATGGGCAAGAAGCACGAAGCGGACCATGCGGCCACCACAGCGATGCGCACCGTCTTTGACACGATCGCCATCGATGGTACGGTCGTGATTGGCGAAGGGGAAATGGACGAGGCGCCCATGCTTTATATCGGCGAGAAGCTGGGAAAGGGCGCCGATAAAGTCGATGTGGCCGTGGACCCGCTGGAAGGCACAAATATCGTGGCCAATGGACTGTGGAATGCGATGGCGGTTGTCGCCGTCGCGCCTCAGGGAACGCTCCTGCACGCTCCCGACATGTACATGGACAAGTTGGCGGTCGGACCGGTCGCCAGAGGACAGGTTGACATTGAGGCTCCGGTCGAGCACAATTTGCGTGTGGTTGCCAAGGCGGCCGGGAAATCGATTGGCGATGTGGTGGCCATTTTGCTTGATCGACCGCGCCATGGGGAACTGATCAACAGGATCCGTCAAACGGGAGCCCGTATCAAGCTGATTACTGACGGCGATGTCGCGGCCGCGCTCAATACCGCGTTTCCGGAGACGGGCGTTGACATTATGTTCGGCGTCGGAGGAGCCCCCGAAGGGGTGTTGGCGGCAGCCGCCCTGAAATGCCTGGGCGGTGAATTTCAGGGCAGACTCGTGCCGCAGAGCGACAGCGAGCGGGATCGTTGTAAGGAGATGGGGCTGTCCGATCCGTGGCAGGTGCTGAGGATGGGCGATCTCGTGCGGGGCGATGATGCGATTTTCGCCGCCACCGGGGTTACGGAGGGGGAACTCTTGCGGGGAGTCCGCTTTCTTGGCGGGGATCTGGCCACGACTCACTCGCTTGTCATGCGGGCCAGCAGTGGCACCGTACGATTCATCGAAGCGCGCCATCGACTGGAGAAGAAACCCAATCTGGTCATGGTGTAGCGACAGGGCCGCCAAACGCCAATACATTTTGCTAGACCTGTGCATAAAGTGATGATAGGGCGGCAACCATGCTATAATGCAAGTTAACAATCTGGTGACAGTGAGGGTAGGTACAATTGCAAATTAAGGAGCTCGAGACGAAGAAGCTCGCGGAACTCTACAAGCTGGCCAAGGAATTTCAGATTCCCTACTATGCCAGCATGAAAAAGAAGGAACTGATTTTCGCAGTCCTTCGCGCACAGGCGGAAAAAGACGGGTTGATTTTCGCCGAGGGTGTGCTTGACGTTATGTCTGACGGTTATGGATTTCTCAGGCCCATCGGGTATCTTCCCAGCGCGGAGGATATCTACGTGGCGGCGTCGCAGATTCGACGCTTTGACTTGCGCGCCGGCGACCTGGTGTCAGGCAAGGTTCGGCCGCCGAAGGACAATGAACGGTATTTTGGATTGTTGCAGGTGGAGGCGGTCAACGGCACTAGTCCCGAAACCGCCGCCGAACGTCCGCACTTCCCTGCGCTTACACCATTGTTTCCCCAAGGAAAGATCACGCTGGAAACGACGCCTGGAAGGCATGCAACAAGGATGATGGATTTGCTGGCTCCGGTCGGCCTCGGCCAGCGCGGACTTATTGTGGCGCCGCCTAAGGCGGGGAAAACGCTTCTGCTAAAGGAAATCGCCAACAGCATCTCCACCAACTATCCCAACATCGATCTATTTGTATTGTTGATTGACGAGCGGCCCGAGGAAGTCACGGATATGCAGCGATCAGTCAATGGAGAAGTGGTGGCGTCCACGTTTGATGAAGTTCCGGAGAACCACATCAAGGTGACGGAACTTGTGTTGGAACGGGCAATGCGGCTCGTCGAGCACAAGCGTGACGTCGTGATTTTAATGGATAGCATCACTCGTCTGACGAGGGCTTACAATTTGGTGATTCCGCCGAGTGGACGAACGCTCTCAGGGGGCATCGATCCGGCTGCCTTTCATCGGCCGAAGCGTTTTTTTGGCGCCGCCCGAAACATCGAAGAAGGGGGCAGCCTGACCATTTTGGCCACTGCGCTGATCGATACCGGCTCACGTATGGACGATGTCATCTACGAGGAATTCAAGGGCACCGGCAATCTGGAACTGCATCTGGACAGGCGATTGGCCGAAAAACGAATTTTTCCGGCCATCGACATCAGACGGTCTGGAACGCGTCGTGAAGAGCTTTTGCTAACCCCTGAAGAACTGGATAAGATCTGGGCTTTGCGCAAGTCGCTGGGGGATAACAATGAATTTTCGGAGATCTTCCTGCGCCGTTTCACACACACGAAAACAAACGCAGAATTCCTGGCCTCTCTGGAAAGCACCCGCGAAACTCGTGACACTCGCGACCACCCGCGCCCCGGCGCGTCCCGCGATCGGCAAGTCAACGCCAAGTAAACTGACAAACAAGGTGAGAGTATTTGAATATCGTTTACGCCAATGCGCGAGGTGAAATCTTCGATACGCCGCAGTTGCATGCTCTCGGCCGCACTGGTCGCAGCGTGACTGAACTGCAGCGCGAAGAATGGATGCCTTTGCCGCATGGGGCCAGTCTCGTGTCTTTGCCAGACACGAGAGCTCTTGGCGCCGATCCTGTGTCCGGCGCTCTCAAGGCGATGCCTTCTGAATTTCAGGCGGTCGGCGCTCTGCTGCCCCAGGGTTATACGAGGCTGTTTTTGCCCGCCTTTCACAAATCCGACGGCATCCCGCCCTTCCCTTTGTTTGGATATACGGCTGTCGGGTTTTCGCGCGGTGCGTTCTATGTCTCTGCGGTGCAGAGCGATGATCCGCAGCCATGGAATCCCGAACAGTATGACGGCGCCGCCGTGGAGCGCAGAGTCGCCGGACTGGAGACGGAACATCCGGACAATCGGCTGTACAGGCATCTGGCGACGTGCGCGCTTCACTATGAGTGCGTGACATCCAGAAACACCTTCTTTGGCCGGCGGGAAGGGGCCGTTCCCGTCTCTGCAACCTGCAATGCCGGATGTATCGGTTGCATCAGCGAACAACCGCCGGACTCCGGATTTCCTTCGCCGCAGATTCGCATGAGCCTTCATCCCACCGTCGATGAAATGGTCGAACTTATGGTGGTCCATCTCCAGAACGCCGGTCCAGAAGGGATTGTTTCGTTTGGCCAGGGCTGTGAAGGGGAGCCGGCAACGAGAGGACGGGACATCGCGCAAGCGATCAGAAGAACGCGCGAAGTGGTTTCAACCGGGTATATCAATATCAATACGAATGCCGGACTCACCACGCAAATCAAGCACATGGCGGACGCGGGCCTCGATCTCATGCGAGTGTCCATGGTCAGCGCGTTGGCGGATCACTACGGAGCGTACTATCAGCCGCGAGGGTACTCTCTGGAACAGGTGGCGGAGTCTGCGGCGTACGCCGCTCGACGCGGCGTCATCGTGTCGCTGAATTATCTCGTCTTTCCGGGGGTTTCGGACACGCCGGAAGAGATGGCGGCCATGATAGGGTTCATTCAAAAAACGGGGATCCGCCTGGTGCAGTTGCGGAATCTGAACATCGATCCGGATTACTATCTCGACCGTGTGCCGACCCGCTCCGGCGAGCCAGTGGGCATGCTCGGGATGATTGAAACGATAGCCGGGGAATGCCCGTCCGTGCGCATCGGCAGTTATACTCACCCGCCTTCCTGGTACACGGCTGTCTGAGCGGCAGTGACATGCCTGAGTTTTGCGAAGCAAAATCTCATCGTCCTGGCAGGCACGGGAATAGACTCCCATACCTAAGTTTTGCGAAGCAAAATCTCACCTACGCGGCGTCGCCCGGGGATGCGCTTGTCTGCAACCCCGGGCTTCCAGCGTCTTTTTGCCGACCGCGGAGCAGTCGCGCCATTTGCGGATGGCGGATGCGCTCCACGGCCGTCAGTTCGTGGTGATGGGTGGCACGGTGCCGGTGGGAGGCATGATCAGGTACTGCGGTACAGCGATCACGCTCAACATTCCCGCCACCATTCCTGCCGCAATGATTGAGCCCAACATACGGACCATATACTTCTTCATTCAATCAACCACCTTCCGCTATTCTTGAGTCATCTCCAGTATAGGTGCTCATAATAGACTCAGCAATGCATTTTTTGGATATTTTTTATTGTAGTACTAAGGAAAAAAATCCATAGCTCAGCCTCAAGACGGACCCTATTTGCGTGGCAGCATGTTATATTTTTCCCGGGGAAATCCACCGCAGCGTGGGCATCACAGAGGGGGCTCCGCACTTGCACGAAACGCAGACAGACCCACCAAAAGCACCGAGCCTGTTTCGCAACCGCACTTATATGACTGTGTTTGTGGGGCAGATGTTGTCAAGCATTGGCTCTACAGTCTATTCTTTCGCTCTGCTGTGGGATATGAAGATTACAACCGACAGCACTTTCTTGATGGCGTTGGTGGGGCTCGGCTGGATGCTGCCGCAAGTCGTGTGCGGCCCATTTGCAGGTGTTCTGGTGGATCGATGGAATAAACGCTGGACGATGTTCTGGTCGGACGCCATCCGGCTTGGCATCACAGCTCTTGTTGCGTCGCTCGCTTTTGCGCATGCTCTGAACCCGGCGGAGATGATCGTGTCCGCATTTGTCCTGAACAGCGTTGGTTCGTTGTTCGGTCCGGCGTCCGGCGCCCTTACGCCGCTCATTGTAGGCCGCGACCAGTTGGCTGCGGCCAATGGGCTTGAACAATCCGCGGGTCCACTGTCCAATATCCTGGGACCCGCGATCAGCGCCGCCCTCATTGCCTGGCAAGGCGTTCCCATGTCCTACGCGGTTAACGCCCTGAGCTTTCTCATCTCCGTTGCCACGCTGTTAGCCATTCGCGTCGGAGAACCGGAGCGCGTAAAAAAACCGTTTGGCGCCAAACAGTTTTTTACCGAGATGGGCGAAGGCCTAAAAACGGTAAGAACAATCCGCCTGCTTGTGGCGATTCTTCCATTTGCCTTTGTACTCAATTTTCTGTTGGCTCCGTTGGATCTCTATATGGTGCAGTTTGTCACCGCGGCGCTGCATCGGACTCAGGTCGCATTGGGTGAACTGAATTCCTTCTTTGCATTGGGTATGATCGCGGGCGCACTGACCGTGGGGCTGGTCAGCAAAATTCTGCGCTCCGGATATTTGATGACCGGCGGTATTCTCCTGACCAATATCGCAATCATGGCGATGGCGCTGAGTTCCTGGTTGCCGGCGGTCCTGGGATTCTCGTTTCTTGCAGGCGTATGCCTGCCGTGGGTCAATATTCCCATTATGACCATGGTGCAGATGATGGTTCCGCAGGAGCTTCGGGGGCGCGTTTTTTCGCTGCTTGGATCGCTGTTTGGCGCTGCTATGCCGCTCGGCATGATGTATGGAGGATTCGCCGCGTACATATTTCCAATACGGGACCTGCTGCTGGCCATCAGCGGCGTCAACTCTCTTTTGGCGATCTTGATGATTTGCATTCCAACCGTCCGCCATGCCGATCTCGGCAAAGATTCCGCCGCTCCAGAGATGGCGCCGTCTGGATAAGAATACTAAAACCGGAATGGGACGTTGGTGAAATTGAGAGGCCATTATTTGACTATTTTCGTGCGGGTTGTGCATCGGCTCTGTCCGTGGTATTGTGGAGTGTACGATGTTTTCCGCCAGCAGGAGGTGAAGTGCGGTGAGGGCAGCGATTCATCCCGAGTATAAAAAAGCCACGGTGACCTGTGCCTGCGGTGAGCAGTTTGAAACGGGATCCGTCAAGACAAATCTGCGCGTCGAAGTGTGTTCGAAGTGCCATCCATTTTTTACTGGCAAACAGAAGTTCACGGATATTGGCGGCCGCGTTGACCGGTTCAAGAAAAAATATGGCATGTAAGCCAAAACCGCAGCATCGTCGTGGGGATTCACGGCGATGCTGCGGACAGCTTGCGCTTCCGGTACTGCACGAGATTGCGGTGCCGTTTTTCTGTATGCGCTTTGACGCACTTTTCTGTTGTGGGATATATTAAAAATGAGGGAATGTTCTCAAGTTACAGGGGTTGATGACGGTGTTTGATCGCCTGCAGGCGGTTGAGGAGCGATACGAGGAACTTGATGCGCTGCTTTCCGATCCGAATGTACACAGTGATGTCGACAGGCTGCGCGCCTATGCCAAGGAGCAGGCCGATCTTTCGGACACTGTGCATGCGTATCGGGAATACAGGCGGGTGACGAAACAGCTCCAGGAAGCCAAAGAGTTGTTGCAGGAGAAACTCGATGACGAGATGAGGGAGCTCGTCAAGGCTGAGATCACAATGTTGGCCGAACAGAAGGAACAAAGGGAACAGGCTTTGATGGTCCTGTTATTGCCAAAAGACAAAAATGACGACAAGAACGTGATCGTGGAGATTCGCGGCGCGGCGGGCGGCGGCGAGGCGGCTCTCTTTGCGGGAGACCTGTTTCGCATGTACGGCCGTTACGCGGATCGCAAGGGTTGGAAGCTTGAAGTGATCGATGTGAGCGAAACGGATATCGGCGGTCTCAAAGAAGCGGTGTTCAGCGTGCAGGGCAAAGGCGCCTACAGCAGGCTCAAATATGAAAGCGGCGCCCACCGGGTGCAGCGTGTGCCAACGACGGAATCCGCAGGCCGGATCCATACCTCCACCGCCACCGTGGCGATCTTGCCTGAGGTGGAAGAGGTGGAAGTGGAGATCAATGACAAGGATCTCAGAATTGACACATTCTGTTCCACGGGGCCTGGAGGACAGAGCGTAAATACGACGCAATCCGCCGTGCGCATCACGCATATGCCAAGCGGAATCGTCGTCTCCTGCCAGGATGAGAAATCGCAACTGAAGAATCGCGACAAGGCCATGCGCGTATTGCGCGCGCGGCTATATGAGAAATATCAGCAGGAACAGCAGCAAGAATATGCGGAGCAACGCAAATCAGCCGTGGGTACGGGCGATCGCAGCGAACGCATCCGGACCTATAACTTTCCTCAGAGCCGAGTGACCGACCACCGCATCGGACTGACTCTTCACCGCCTGGACAGTGTGCTGCAAGGCGATCTGGACGAGATCATCAACGCGCTCGTCACAGCCGACCGGGCGGACAAACTGCAGTCGGTGGGAACCAGTCCATGAATCTCCACACATGTCTGCGGCAAGCCGAAGCGGATCTGATCCGTGCGCAGGTCGAGACGCCTTCGCAGACGGCCCGCTGGCTTTGGCTTTGCGCAACGGGGGTGCAGACCCACGAGATGTTGATGGCGTTGGGAAACGAAGCGAAGCCGGATGACATGTCGGCTTTCGCGCGTTTGGTCCAGCGTCGCTGCGCCAGAGAACCGCTGCAATACATCACGCAGCAAGCTGATTTTTGCGGGCTCACCTTCTATGTGGACGAGCGCGTTTTGATCCCTCGCCCGGAAACGGAGTTGGCCGTTCAAACGACCTTGGCCCAGATCCGGAGACAGAAGAGCGCCGGCAAACGCGGCGTTCGCATTGTCGATGTCGGAACGGGTTCAGGAGCCATTGCGATTGCCGTCGCCGTGGCGTTGGATAAAGAAGGCGATCGCACAACGGCGATCGTCGGCGTCGATATCTCCGCAGCGGCGCTGGAGGTCGCTAAGCAGAATGCGCAGCGCCACGGCGTGGCGGATCGGGTCCGTTTTGGGCTGGGAGATTATCTCACGGACTATGACGCAGGCCGGTTCGGGAGCATCGATATCGTGGTGTCGAATCCACCGTATATCCCCGAGGGCCAAAGAGAATGGCTGCAACCGGAAGTGGCGCGTTTTGAGCCGCCGCAGGCTCTGTTTGCGGGCGCGGATGGGTTGGACGCTTATCGCGCGATCATTCGCCAGGCGACGGTGCTCATCGCGACGGATGGGAGCCTCGTCTTCGAGGTGGGCGCAGGCCAGGCCGGCGCTGTGCGCGATCTGCTCGGCGCTTTTGTGGATCGGGCGCGCGTGTCTGTGCTGGCGGATGGACGCGGCATCGACAGAGTGGTGGCGGCGGAATTGGGATCCGAGTTTATCGCAAACGGGTAGAAACGTCTACATGCGTAAAAAAGGAGGTTAGCTGTCCCTCCTTTTTACGCATACCCGAAATTTCACCCTTCCTGTTCAGGCAACTCCGATTCAATTTGCGCCCATAACGCATCGGCCGCCACTCGTTCAGGCTGAACGCACCAGGCAACCTGCGCCGCGCTTTTTGTTGCGACGAGGAACGCGAGGTCGCGCCTGCCAAATTTCGGTTTATCACATGTCCCCTAGGGCCCCGCTTAGGGCGTTGCAGTGGAACTTAGTGGTTTAGCGAGCGCGCATGTATTCAACAGAGGCTCAACCAGCCCGTTCCCCATGTCCCGACGATTGAAGCGATATACGAATTCCTCCAGGTACGATTGCTTGTGTTCTTCCCGTCCATGGTAGGTTCCGACGATGGACTTTTTCAGGTTGCTGACGAGGGTATCCACCTACTTGAATACCTCGTGTGCGTTCTCGTCACTCGAGGGGTCATAAGATGACTGACATCCAACTCCTCAGACGCGCTTCAGTTTAATAATCTGCTAGATTGACCATACTGCCTCCTAGAGATTATCGGCGTGATGACTGGGAGGCTTTGAGTATGAAAATGTGGGTTGCGATCCTTGCTCTGGCGGCGACGGTAGTTGGATTGTTGAATGGGTTTCAGGTTACCGGAGTCGGTCGTGCGGATGCATTTGTTGGACCCGATCCGTCCGTGATCCCGCAGGACGCCCTACGCTTTCGGGTGATTGCGAACAGCAACAGTCCACAGGATCAACAGTTGAAACGCGAGATTCGCAATAGAGTGATCGCGTTGATCGGAGACCGCATGGCAAATGTCACGTCGCTGCAGCAGGCGCGGATCGCGTTGCGTCAGGAGGTTCCCCGGGTCGAGGCCATTGCCGAAACCATGATTCATCGCGCCGGCATGCCGTACGGCGCCGTCACGACGTTTGGACCCGCCCATTTTCCTACGAAACTATACGGCAGTAAAGTGTATCCGGCAGGTGTCTATCAGGCGCTGAGAATTACCCTTGGCAAAGGGGCGGGGCAAAACTGGTGGTGTGTGCTCTTTCCGCCGCTGTGTTTTGTGGCGCTGAGCAATGGCGACGCGGTGGCGGCGACGAAGGCGTTTCCGGACTATCCCCCGCTTGCCGTCACGTATGTGACGAATCCGGACGGGCATGGCCGCATTCCCGTCGCATTGCGACTGGCAGTGGTAGACTACGGAGAGGAACTGTTAAAGATCATGGGCGCTGAGTTTGGACAATTGTGGCGGCACATGGTGCGGACGGTCTGACCGTCGGCAGGTGTGCGGCTGGAGCATGCGAGGCGCGAAGGGAACGAATCTGCAATTGGAAAAACAAACGATTCTATGGAGAACGGACAGCGCCGCGCCGATTCCCGAAGAAGGGGTTCGCTGTGTGCAGCGGACGCTCGCTGCGGGGGACATCGTGACTGAGGCGACCGCCATTCTCCGTGCGGGCGGGCTGGTCGCCTTTCCGACGGAAACCGTCTATGGACTGGGCGCCAGCGTGTTCAATGCTTCGGCTCTCGCCAATGTGTTCGCCGTGAAACGCAGACCTGCCGACAATCCGCTGATTGCCCATGTGGCTGATATGGAGCAGATTGAGATGCTGGCCGAACGGATACCTCCTCTGTGCCGAACACTGATGGAAGCCTTCTGGCCGGGGCCGCTTTCCATACTGCTGCACGTGCGCAGGGGGCTGCCGCAAGAACTGACGGCCGGGCTCGCGACGGTGGCGGTGAGAATGCCCAGACATCCGCTGGCGCTGCGTCTGATTCAGGAAACGGGTGTTCCGCTCGCCGCTCCATCAGCAAACAAGAGTGGACGCCCCAGCCCCACCACGGCGGCGCATGTGCTGGAAGATTTGAGCGGGGAGATCGACGGAGTCATCGATGGCGGTTCTTGCGCGATTGGCATCGAGTCCACGGTGATTGAGGTGGTCGGGAACGCGATTGTCATTCTGCGGCCGGGGCAGATCGATGCGAGCGCACTCAGCGCCTTTGGCGTTCCTGTCAGGTACGATGCTCACGCGTTGCAGGCGGGCGTGGGCAAGGATGCGGGTACAGGCAAGGATGCGGGTACAGGCAAGGGTAGCGGGGCGTGCGGCAGAGCAGGTCCTGGAGCAGGCAGCGGAGCGGACGCGGGAGCGGGTATTGAAGCAGGCGGCGCCGAAGCTCCGAGATCTCCAGGACAAAAGTATCGGCACTACGCTCCGCGCGCCGACCTTCTGGTTCTGATGGGCGGAGACGCCGCATTTGCGGATTTCATTCAGGGCGTCTTGGAGAACGCACGGACCCAGAGTCAACGCGTGGCCGTGCTGTCGAGGCGCGATGAGATCTTTCCACAAGCGGATTTCTGCTATGTTCTCGGGGAGGACGACGAGATGGCGGCGCGCCTGTACGACGCCCTGCGCGCCTGTGACAGAGCGGGAGCCGACGTCATTTACCTGCAGGGCCCGCAAGACGAGGAACGGTCGACGGCCTTGATAAACAGGCTGTACAAGGCTGCGGGAGGCAAGATTTTGCGGATTTAGCCGACGCGCCCGCCATGTCCGTTGTGCGCGGCGTGTCCTACGCGTCCCGCGTGATAGGCGCGTCCGTCGCACCCTGCGCGCCCGCTGTGCACGACAAGTTCTGCGAGCCCTGCATGTCTGGCGTCCACCGGTCGCAGGCAGGGGAACGTGAATCTCCGCATCGTTCGAAACGCCGATCATGCGGCCCGAAAACAGGCAAGAATGCTCATGGCCGACCCACAAAAAGGGGCCTGTCTCATGATCGTTTCCACCTTCGCATACATATGTACTCGGCGGGTGCGAAAGGTGGGGATCTGGTGCACGCGGACGGTGTCGTCAGGTTGGGAACGATCGTGATGATTGGCGTTGCCCTTGGGATGGACGCATTTTCGCTAGGCATTGGACTCGGCGCGCAGGGACTTCGATGGAGAGACGTCGCGCGGCTCTCCATCGTGATCAGTCTGCTGCACGTGGCGCTCCCTCTCGCAGGCATGCTGATCGGCGATGTGCTGTTTTTCCACTTTGGTTCGATCGTACAGAAATTGGCCGCCATTGTGATGATGTTTTTGGGCTCCAAAATGTTTGTCGAGGCGGTCGATGAAAATCGCGAGACAGTCGCGCCGCCCGTTGCCGCCGCTTTCCCGCAACTGTTTGTGTTTGCGCTCGGCGTCAGCGTTGACGCATTGTCGGTTGGGCTGACATTGGGTACACTGGAAGTGAACCCTCTCGTGTCGGCCCTGATTTTTGGCGCGCTCAGCGGCATGCTGGCGATCGCTGGTCTCTATATCG
Source organism: Bacillota bacterium (assembly GCA_021793015.1). GTDB lineage: Bacteria > Bacillota > Bacilli > Alicyclobacillales > SLC66 > JAKADD01. Next base: position 5,025 of record JAJYTO010000061.1, on the reverse strand, counting down.
GCCGCAGGGTGAATCAGATGCTGGGACGTTACGGCCAATTGGCTGGCGGAGCTGTCCTGGCCGTGCTGGGAGTGAAGTTTTTTTGGTGATGGCAGGCGATCATCCATGATTCGAATACTGTATGTATGTACGGGCAACACGTGTCGATCGCCAATGGCTGAATACATCACGCTGCGGCTCGCAAAAGAATACAATCTGTCCGATCGGATCAGCGTTTCATCCGCAGGCGTAGCTGCGCTGCCGGGTGCTGCAATGGCTCCCGCAGCCGTTTCGGCGCTGGCCCGGCGAGGCATTGAGAACACCGAAATCCATCAGGCAGGACGCGCCACGGAGGACCGCATCGCGAACGCCGATCTGATCCTCGCCATGTCCACAGCGCACAAAGAGGCTCTCGTCGCGCGTTATCCAGGAGCGCGTGATCGCATCTACACACTTTTGGAGTATGTCTCGTCACTTCCTCCATCGGCGGCGGCGGACGTAAATGATGAACGCGGGGGTTTCATGAATCAGTCCCATGGGTCCGATATTGCAGATCCTTTTGGCGGCGGCGACGATGTCTACGAACTCACGGCGGCAGAGATCGAAGACGCCGTCAGGCGGTTGCTGGATCACCTGAGGACGCAGCTTGGCAAGTCATGATCTGTCAACTACAATGGAGGTGTCCTGAAAGCCCGCTTGGGTCGGAGCCCTGCATTGGGCCCGTCGCGAGTTTAGCGACAGCGTTGGACCGCGCCAGGACGGATCATGCATGCCGCTGCGGCGAGTATTAGCGGCCCTTGGGCCGCGGCTGTCTGAGCGGCAGTGGCATGCATGATCCGTCCTGGCAGGCAGGGGCGCAATATATGACTCCGACCGGCACGGACCCCCGTGATTTTCCGGGATAGACTTGCATGGCGCTGACGCGCACCAACAACCGGGAAGAAAATGCGCCTTCGGCGATTTTTCAGGACAGGCATCATCATGAGCGATTGTGAGGTGCATCATATGCGGATAGCCATAGCATCCGATCATGGCGGCTATGAACTCAAGCGACAACTGCTTGAGCGACTCCAGGATCCCGATTTCGAGTGGTCCGACTTTGGTTGCGCCACTGAGGATGCGGTCGATTACCCGGACTATGCCGAGGTTGTGGCGCTGCGGGTGGCCAGCGGCGAATTTGACCGCGGCATCCTGCTTTGCGGCACTGGCCTTGGGATGTGCATCGTGGCCAACAAGGTGCCGGGGATCCGCGCTGTCACCGTTCACGATGCATTTTCCGCACAGGCGACGCGCGAACACAATGACAGCAACATCCTGACCATGGGCGGCCGCGTGATCGACGCCAATGCGGCTGAAACGATTGCGCGCATCTGGTTATCCACCCCCTTTATGGGCGGTCGGCATGAACGCCGCTTGGAAAAGATTCGCCGGGTCGAGGCTCACGTTCAGGAACTCGCGGAAGAGGCGGGGTTGCAAACATGACAGGCCAGAATCACGACAGCGAGCAGATCGAAGAGACCAAGCGGTCCGAACAGGCCGGGCAAGCCGGACAAATGGAGCAGCCCTCCCACGACGGGGAGGCCGGACAGACCGGAGACATGGAGCAGATCGAGCAGTCGGTTTACGCCGCCTTGACGGAACTAATCGAAACAGCAGGCCTGCAGCAGGATCAAATCCTTGTGGTGGGAGCCAGCAGCAGCGAGATCCGCGGACGCAGGATTGGCACGGCCGGGTCGCTTGCAATCGCGCGGGCGGTCGTGACAGGCGCGCTGCGCGCTCGCGATCACGCCTTGTGCCACATCTGCTTTCAGTGCTGTGAACATCTCAATCGGGCATTGGTCACCGAGCGCCGGACTTTGCGCGAGCATCGGCTCGAAGAGGTGGCGGCGGTTCCCATGCCGCAGGCCGGGGGCGCTGTCGCCGCCGTCGCGTACAGAACGCTCGACGATGCTGTGCTGGTTGAACAGGTGGCCGCCCATGCGGGCATCGACATCGGAGACACGCTCATCGGCATGCATTTGCGCCGGGTCGCCGTTCCTGTCCGCCTGCGCATTGAGCGCATAGGCGCCGCGCACTTGACGGCCGCGCGTACACGCCCCAAGCTGATCGGCGGCGAACGCGCCTTTTATCACGATACAGGACTGGGGGATTTTTGTTGAGCCATTTACATTTGATCGATCCGGCCATCGCGGAGGCTCTTGACGCCGAACGAGTGCGCCAAAACGCGAAAATTGAATTGATCGCGTCAGAAAACTTCGTCAGTCGCGCAGTGCTGGACGCCCTCGGAACCGTCCTGACCAACAAGTATGCGGAAGGGTATCCAGGCAAGCGCTACTACGGCGGCTGTGAGCATGTGGACGTCGTGGAAACGATTGCGATTGAGCGGGCCAAGAAACTCTTCGAAGCGGAACACGCCAACGTTCAGCCGCACTCGGGAGCGCAGGCCAACATGGCGGCCTACCTTGCACTGTTAAAACCTGGCGACACCGTTCTCGGGATGAATCTGGCGCATGGCGGCCATCTCACGCATGGAAGTCCGGTGAATTTTTCTGGTCAATTGTTTCACTTCGTACCGTATGGCGTCGATGAGGCGACACATCGCATCCAGTACGATGAGGTCGAACGGCTGGCCCAGGAACACAGGCCAAAGATGATTGTCGCCGGTGCGAGCGCATATCCGAGAGAATTCGATTTTCCCCGATTGCGCGCCATTGCGGATGAAGTGGGAGCCTATTTGATGGTGGACATGGCGCATATCGCCGGGTTGGTTGCGGCAGGCGTTCACTCGACTCCGGTTCCCCATGCGCATATCGTGACGACAACGACGCATAAAACGTTGCGCGGACCGCGCGGCGGCATGATTCTTTGTAAAGAAGAAATGGCGAAGGCGATTGACAAAGCGGTGTTTCCAGGAGTTCAGGGCGGACCGCTGATGCATGTCATAGCCGCCAAGGCGGTTGCCTTTGGGGAAGCGATGCGGCCGGAATTTGTCGAGTATTCAAGGGAGATTGTGGCGAACGCCCAAGCCCTTGCCGGCGCTCTCGCCAACGCAGGGTTCACGCTGGTGTCGGGGGGAACGGACAATCACCTGCTGCTGGTTGATGTGAGAAGCGCAGGACTGACGGGTAAGCAGGCAGAGCGGCTGCTTGACGAGGTGGGGATCACGACAAATAAGAACGCCATTCCCTACGATCCGCAAAAACCCGGCGTTACAAGCGGCGTGCGCATGGGAACGGCAGCGGTGACAACCAGGGGAATGGATGCGTCCGCCATGAAAGAGATCGCGGATATAATCGGCATGGTGCTGCAAAATCCCAATGATCAGACGAAGGTCAACGAGGCCCTTGGCCGGGTGCGGACGCTTACGCGCAGGTATCCGCTCTACGACACATTTACATACCTATAGTGTATCGGGCATCCAGACACGCAGGTTTTTGATCCCTGAAAAACCGCAACTCTTTCATTCTTCTGTTGGCGGCGCGCAGCGCCATGAAAGTCTACCGTTTTGCGCCTTCATGTCCTTTTTCGGCTTTCTGTCTGCCGTCCCGCGCCGGCTGATAGAGAGCTTGATTGTCGCGCGTCTGCCGAGCCTGCTCCGCGAGCGTTGGCAGCGCTTCGGGCGGCGCGCCTTTCAAGTAACGGGTCACCAATTCTTCGCGAGTCATCCACACGAGTTTCGGCCGCATTTCTCCGAGCCCTGTCTTGAGCCGTTTGAAGCCTTGAGGATGGTACAGGATCATGAGCCACACCAGAAGCAGGCCGATCCAGCGATTGAGCGCATTTTGCTTGATTTTCTCTGTGTGAAACCCTAATTTGTCGACGCCTCGATGCATCAGCGTCATTCCAAATACGCCCCTTGCCGATCGAAAGCGGTCGTCGTACACGAGCGCGAGAGCGACATGATGCAGGCTCTCTCTCACTTCTTTCAATACGCGAACCGCCATTTTCTCCGGGGAATCCAACTCCAGCAATTGCTGTAGAGCCTGATTTTGCAGATGCAGTTCCACCATCGGATCATTGGGATTGATCACGGCATGATGGAGTCCGCTGTCTGGATGCGAATCTGAATCGGGGGTTTGCGCGCGGTCGTTGGCGGCGGCCACATACTCGCTGGCCTGAGCGCGGAGAGTCTTCGAAGTCTCTGTGCGTGCAGGCTGTGTGTGCGAAGTTTCACTGTGCGACTTGTGTGTGGGTGTTGATAAGTCCGGGAGTTCGACCCTGCGCACGCCGAATCGCCAGCGCACCACACTGAGCCGGAACAGGCGCGACAGGGGATGGACGCCATAGACGCGGTCAAACAGTCGTTCCCATTGTATCCAGACGGGGTGAACGAGCCGCTGCATCACACGCGGCAGTCTCCTGTGACGGGACGTGCGTTGCTTCAGGGCGTGCAGCACGGGGTTCACGTTGCAGGACAAGCCAATGTCATTGATGCGTGGCAGCAGGATTCTCAAGGCCGTCAGGGTGTTTGCCGGCGTGTTTCGCGATCCGCCGTTGTCGTGCAGCAGGATGATGGCGCCGTTCTGGAGACGGGCGCCAATGTTTGCGACAATCTCTTGTACGCGATCGTTCCCTGTTCGCCAATCTTTGGCGGCCAACGTCCATAGCACGGGAACCAGACCGACATGATGGGCGATGGCCAGGCTGCCCAAGGTGAGTCGACCCCAAGGTGGACGGAACAGCGTGACAGACGTGTGTGTGATCTCTTCCAGGACTTTCTTTGTCCGGACTATGTCCCGGTGCAAACCCCAGGGTGTCTGAAACCACGCATTGCCGTGACGGTAGGTGTGGATTCCCAGCACATGGCCTCGTTCATGGATGGCACGGACCAGTTCCGGATATTTCTTCGCCTGCTGTCCGACCACAAAAAACAGGGCTTGCGCCTGACACCCGTCCAGAAGCTCCAGGAGTTGAGGGGTGTACAGCGGATGTGGGCCATCATCAAACGTTAGCGTAATATCTCTCGCGAGGTCGTCTCCTTTGTATATGCCGCCCACCTGAAAGAGATCCATAATCAACTCTGCGATCGGACCGTAGATAAGAACG
>JAJYTO010000060.1 GCA_021793015.1 Bacillota bacterium | reverse complement strand
CTATGTTGGCAGTGTCGGACATGCCAGCTTGGAGACGGTGAAGCGGTATGTGGAATCGCAAGGACTGAGTGGGTCCAGAACAAAGACAAGAACCAAAAGATAGCCCGCTTGACCCCCTCCTGGCGCTTCGCGCCTAGGAGGGGGAATGCGCGGACAGTTCGTTCAATTTCCGCCCCCCGCAAGGATGTAACCTCAAATGAGATTTCAACGTCTAACGTATATCTGTCGATACGCATGGGAGTGAGCGGACATGAACATCCGAAAATCAACAGCGAATCCAACCCCAGTCCAACCGCTGATAGGGCGCACGCACGGGCATGCCGCGCGGCCTCGCAAGACTGTGAAGGGCTTCGGCGGTAGATCTGTCCGTGCGAGACTTGCCCTCACGGGAGCGGCCTGCGCAACCGCGCTGCTGTTGCCGCCAGCGACGATCACAGTTGCATCGGCTCAATCCGCGGGTACCCAGACTCTTCGTCTGTACAGCAACACCGTGCTCACACCGGGGAACCCCATCCCACTGCCAGCGTTGCCCAACCTCGACAACCCCTGGTCAACCCGGATTCCAACCGTCGTTGTGAAAGTTTCTTCCGCTGTGGAGATGGCAAAACCGGCTTCCCCTCCCCCCAGTGTGTTCGCGCCAGTACCGGCGAGCGTTGCGAATCGCCTGGCCGCCTACCTGTTTCCCGTCAATCAATGGGATTGGATGTACGTGATTGGACCGCGCGGACTAAAAGGGACCGCAGAGCTCGCTGCTGACGGATCGGACGCCATTGTGCTGAAAAATAAGCAAGCGCTCATCGAATTGGATACCCCCGGCGGATCTCCCATCGCAGCTTTTGCCATGGCGGAACAGTTTCACCCTGCCGCCGGAAAAGCTCTGGCCCATTCGGGGTTGGGAATCACATATAGCCAGAGCGCCTCACTGCGCCACAGCACTGTCCAGTATGAGTACCGCCACCGGTTGGCGCTGTTTGCGTTCGCAAGCCAAGGGGGCCAATTGGTGTACGGATACAATCTCTATGACCCATCGAGTCAAGCCATGAGGGTGAATCCATTCGGCCTCTCGGCCCAGTTTGTCTATGCGTCCGACCGCACAGACGCAAACTTGGCCAAATGGGTCATGCAATCCGGTCTGTCAGCCCTGACCCACATTGGAGCGCCCGACCTCAGCGGCGCCCCGATCAAGACGGCGCCCGTCCGCGTATCGGCGGGAAACCGCGCCTATACCCTGCAGGCGCCTGAAGGTTTCAGCAGCTACGGCATGGCAACGCTCACGGGATCAGGCGTGGCCTGGGTTCAGCAGCCGACATGGGTAGATACGGGATCGGGAATGCGGGCGAACATTCCTTCCGGACCCTTTTTCATCGAGCTAAGCCCGCTGAATTCAAGAACACTGACGGTCGCGTCGCCCACACGACAGCTCGTTTCCATCCCGCCCTACAAGTTGCCGGACGCCTCCAATGTTCCGTGGTACACATCCGTTGACTTGCTTCGAACTGCGGGTCCGCACTGGCTGTTGTACACCACCACGTATGCAGGCGTTGGAATGAACCAGCCGGCGGGCAATGACCTGTACGCGATTGACGTCGGAACAAATCGCGTATCAGGATGCAGCATTTCTCGTACCTTGCCTCTATGATATATACTAAGGCTGTCCAGAAAACTGAGAACGATTGCCAGGGGGAGTTTCATTGTGGCGGAATGGAAGGCATACCTAGACTCGAATCGAGACAAGTTTTTGGCTGAATTTATTGATTTCTTGCGCATCCCAAACATTTCTACTCTTTCGCAACATCGGGAGGATGTGCAGGCGGCCGCCGATTGGCTTGTATCGCGAATGCAGCGTGCGGGCCTGGAAAACGTGGAAATTCTCGAAACAGACGGTCACCCCATGGTTTACGCCGACTGGGTACACGCCGACAATACTCCAACCCTGTTGCTCTATGGACATTACGATGTCCAGCCTGCTGATCCACTGGAACTTTGGGAAACACCCCCTTTTGATCCGGAGGTTCGCAACAGCCGTCTATACGCTCGCGGCGCAAGCGACATGAAAGGCAACGTGCTGCTCATGATCCAGGCGTGCGAAGCTCATCTCAGCACGAACGGCAGGTTGCCTGTTAACGTGAAGTTTCTCATCGAAGGGGAGGAGGAGATCGGCAGCCCATCCATGCCCAAATGGTTGACGAACAATGCGGACAAAGTCTCTTGCGACTTCGCAGCCAGTTCCGACTCAGCCCAAATCAGCGAAAAGACGCCGACCGTCATCGTCGGTGCCAAGGGTGTATGCGGACTACAAATTGACGTCAGGACAGCGCCGCGAGATCTGCATTCCGGTATAGGCGGAGGCATCGTTCACAACGCGCTGCACGTTCTCGCACAAATAATAGCCTCCATGCATGACGCGGATATGCACATCACGGTCGACGGATTTTACGATAACGTCGAAACGCCATCCCCAGAGGACCGTGAAATGTGTGCCCGCATGCCCTTGCAGGATGATTTATTGCGCGCAACGCTCGGCGTTGACACCTTGATCAGCGAGCCAGGTTACAAGCCCATCGAGTCCACGTGGTTTCGGCCGACACTGGATGTCAACGGCATGTGGGGCGGATTTCAGGGAGACGGCGTAAAAACCATCGTTCCTTGTGAGGCTCACGCCAAGATAACCTGCCGCCTTGTGGCGGGTCAACAACCGCACGATATTGTCGCGAAGATAAAGTCCCATATTGAACGATGCGCACCCACGGGTGTCAACGTGACCGTTTCAGCCATGCCGGGAGGGGCAGACCCCTACCTGATTCCGGCAGGTCACCCGGCTCTGCAGGTTGCGGATCAGGCGCTGCGCGATGAGATGGGGTATACTCCCGTGCACTTTCGCATGGGTGCAACCGTGCCGATTTTGGGCATATTGAAACAACGGCTCGGTGTAGAAGTCGTATCGCTGGGTTTCGCTGGATTAAGCGACAACATCCATGCGCCTAACGAATCAATTTCCCTCGCCCTATATAACCTTGGGCCGAAAGTGTACGCCCGCTTCCTTGAAGTGTTGGCTCTCTCAACGATGTAGTCTTGCTTGTCTGCGGTGTCGTTCGACACCGCTGACGCGGATCCGCTTCCGCAATTCAAATGTGGCAAGCAGCTCGGAACATAGGTGGGCAGAGTGTCTGCATGCGATCTGTCGCATGAGAAAATGAAGTCAAACACTGCTATGGTAGTCTTGATTCACTTCCGGAGAGCACCCGGCAATTCCTCCAGGTACATACAGACAACCTCTTGCAGCCAGTAGAAATTCTCCAGTCGCAGGAACTCGTTGGGCGCGTGGGCGCGTTCGTCTTTTTGTGAGGCGCCGACCGTAATGGTCTCTACCCCAAGCGTCTGTCGCAACATTCCCATCACAGGAACTGTTCCGCCATTGCGCTCAAATGCCACATGCTTCCCGGTCGTCTGTTCCAGGATACGTTGGAGCGTCACGACGCTGGTATGTTCGGCTGGCAGTTGATAAGGATATGCCGACCCAGGCAGGTCTTCCACAAACACGTCGACGTAGTCGGGGGCCACTCGATAAATGTGGGCCTTTACGAGTTCTCGAATCTTCTCCGGGTCCTGATTGGCCGCCAATCGGCAGGTGATTTTCGCGAATGCTTCATGGGGTATGACCGTTTTGACGCCTTGCCCCTGAAAGCCGCCCCACATGCCGTTGATTTCAAGAGTTGGGCGGGCGACAGATCGCTCGACGGGTGTATACTCAGGTTCTCCGAACGATGCTTTCACACCGGCCTGCCTCATGACCGCGTCGAAGGCGGGTGTCATTTTCGCAATAATGGCGCGCTCCGCGTCCGAAACGGGCTTTACATCCTCATAGAACCCGTCAACTTGAATTCGACCTTCCTCGTCACGGAGCGACTCGAGGATGGAAATGAGGCCGTGCAGTGCATTGGGAGCATAGCCACCGGCGCGGAGTGAAGATCGACGTCCGCCGTCTTCACACGCACCTGAAGTCCCGCTAATCCGCGGTTGCTGAGGCCAATTTGCGGTTGCTCCCGAGTGCCAATGCCGCCGTCGGCGCTGATGGTGAGATCGCACGCAAGCAGTTGCTTGTTCTGCTGGATGAAGCCGCCCAGTGACGGACTGCCAATCTCCTCTTCGCCTTCAATCAGAAATTTGACATTGACAGGCAGCATTCCCCTCGTTTGCAGCAACGCCTCGCACGCGATAATTGACAACAACAGGTTTCCTTTCATATCCGAGGCCGCCCGCGCGTAAATCTTCCCGTCCTCGATGTGCGGATGAAACGGGGGATGCATCCATAGTTCCAGCGGTTCCGCAGGCTGCACGTCAAAATGGCCGTAGATGAGTACGGTCGGTTTATCCGGTGATTCTATACGCTCAGCATACACCACGGGATGCCCCTTCGTCTCCATGATGCGAGCATCGCTGATGCCCGCTCGACGAATGCGATCCGCTGTCCACTGTGCAGCCCGCCTCACATCCTCCCCATGTTCCGGACTCGTCGATACACTGGGGATGCCGAGAAATTGAACGAGATCGTGTAGAAAAGTTTCCCGATGTTCATCTAAGTACGATTTCCAGTGGCTCATGCCCTTCTACCTCCATGAGTCGGTCATTCCCCCGTCAAAGCAAAGATCCGGGATGTTGCCGTGGATCACGATCCGGACGATGCAGGAAAGGACGCCTTTGATTTTGTCTTTGCATCGTTCAGGCAGTAACACCGCTTGGCTCCGACGTCGTTGTATGATGTTCCATTCGACATGAGGATACAAAATCCCTCTTGGCTCCGGCTCGTCCGGGTTAGAGATGACGAGCGCTTTTTCCCCGTTTTGCGGGTGATCATGTGTGCTGCAACCCCACAGGTTTTGTGCGAACGCGGCAAAACCTCCAGCCAGCACCACGCGACCCTCGTCCACGATCGGCCAAAAATATAATGATCTCGTTGCCTTAACCTGTCCGAGAGGCCTTCCGCGGGTGGCGTCGATCTCCCACAAATGTCCTGTATACTGTGTCAGTCTGTGGCTTTCCCAAGCGACGTCCGCATATCCTTGGCAACGCAATCAGGAACGGCGACACCGTGGGGGTGGATGCATGAACCGCCGTGATCGTATTGAACAATGCGAACAATCCGCACGCTATAGCAAGAAGGAAAAATTCATGCCAACCAGAATCTCGAGCGAACCCGAAGTATGACGCCTTTCTTTCTTACCCAAACCCACCTTACTCTGCAAAGATGACTCAAAAATGTCACTCTCATCAACACGAAGGAGATAACAAAAGCTGGCCCTTAGATGAACACTACAATCCAACGATTTCGGCGCTTCCCCCAGGGAAGAGTCCATCGCAGACGAATGAGTTCTGGGACCGATCCGGGCGCACGGGACGTGCGATGTCAGATACTCTCAATCGAGAGCGTGCGCCTAAGGCGCGGGCGGCCCCTGTTTCAGTTCCTGCAGAATCTGGCTGACCTTCATGCCCTTCTTGAAAATGTATGTGCCCGGCTGAACGTCCTTGTCGATGCCCGTATTCTTCAGCAACATGTCAAACGCCACGGCGTTGCTCACCAAATGCTGCTGGTACAGAAACTGCGACAGATTGCCCAAGGGCATGCCAAGCGCCAAATGAAACCGAAAAACGCTCACCGTCTTTTGCGCGTGAACCTTAACCTTAGGGTTCCCGGCCTGCGCAGACACGCTGTGATGTGCCGCCGCATGCGTCAGCGGCGTCTTGACTGCAGGTTTGGCGGCGCTCTCCACCACGATGCGGGGTTGCGCGATCGGCGGACGCAGTGACAAGCCCAGCACAATCGCCGCCGCCACGGCACTCCCAAAAGCCGCGCGGCGGACCCAGGGCATATGAACGAGTTGCCGCTCATAGACGGAAATGACTGAATCGATGCGCCAGTCCCCTTTGATCAGGATCAAGCGCATGACATAACCAGTCGCTCCGAGTCCGGCTCGGACGTAAAACGCCGGAACGTCTTCCCGGACGTCTGTTGCGATCACTTCTCCTTGCAGTGTGGATCGCCACAGCTTAACAAGCGATTTTCTTTCCTCCAGACGACCGTTTTCCGCCAGATGCAAATACGGTTTGATCTCGCGCACAAAGAGTTGGCGAGGAAAATCCGGAAGTCCAATATGTCGGATGGCTCGTGCAAAGGATTTGTGCACAACTCCAGTCACTAACGATCGCAAGAACTGGTTGCTGTCCATGTCGGTCTCTCGCACCTGCCTCCATCCTTCTGACTGTTATTGTCGCTGTTGTCGATGTTGTCGCGGTCCAGGCAGCCCAGAACGAAAATCTCCGCGAGACGTCCCGCGGAGATGTCTCGATCCTCCCTGGTCGCTTGCGAAGTCAGTTGACGGGCGCGGGTCTGAGAAACGGCCCTGCCGACCAGACCAGATTCGCCCCGGAAACGTGGTTCCTTCGCTTCCTTTTGAAACTCAACTCTAGTGTGAAGTTGCCTTTTCTATTATAAACATGCCGTGAGCGGATGCACAACAAGTAGCTCGGAAGTCGGTTCTGCCAATACGTGGAGCCGAATCCAGTCCAGCACTTCGGAGCGACGGGACACGCGACTTTGCTGCGTACAGGCATTGACGCGAAATAAGTCTGAGCGACAGCAAGCTCGATCCTATCGCCGTGTCCACGGCCGTGCCGAGATTCAACCCCATCCGCTGCGCGGCGCCCAGCGGGGTACGCGCCCTCATCTTCCATAACTTCCTTAAGAGAACTTTGGAAGCCAGTCTCCATGCGCCTCGATCAAGTCGTCGCAGAGCGACACGATCTCGTCCAAGGTGAGTTCCGCAGACGTGTGCGGATCGAGGAACGCCGCATGGTAAATGTGTTCCCTCTTGTGAGTCTTGGCCGCTTCCATGGTCAGCAACTGCGTGTTGATGTTCGTACGGTTGAGCGCTGCAAGCTGCGGCGGTAAAGTTCCCACGTGGCACGGCGTGACTCCCGAGCGATCCACGAGGCAGTGCACCTCTACGCAGGCCTCTGTCGGCAAGTTGTCAATCAGACCTGTATTCAACACATTTCCAGCAATCTTAAACGGCGCGTCGGTCTCCATCGCATCCAGTATATAAGATGCATACTCGTGCGTACGGCGATGCTCGATGCTCTTATTGTTCACGATCTCGTCGCGCATGTTCTCCCAACGCTCAATCTGATTCACGCAGCGCCTGGGATACTCGTCGAGCGGGATGTTGAACCGGTCGATCAATTCCGGGTGTGTGCTCTTGATGAAATACGGAAGGTACTCTGCATTATGCTCGGATGATTCTGTCACGTAGTAACCGAATTTTAATAGCATCTCCAGGCGCACCATGTCGTGATGCTTGGTTTGGTTCTTTTCCTTGGCCCGGCGTTTGATCTCCGGATATAGATCCACGCCGTCGCGCGTCACTTCAAGCAGCCACGCCATGTGGTTGATACCGGCAATCTTCCACTGCACATTCGCAGGATCCATCTCCAATAGTTTAAACAGCTCCGGAACGGCGGCCTGCACACTGTGGCACAATCCGACTGTCTTGACTCCGGCGGCCAGCATCGTCGCGGTCAAGACGGCCATAGGGTTGGTATAGTTGAGAAACCACGCGTCAGGAGCCGCTTCGCGCATGTCCTCTGCGAAGTCGAGCATGACGGGGATGGTGCGCAACGCACGGAAGATGCCTCCGATGCCGATGGTGTCGGCGATGGTCTGACGCAAGCCGTATTTTTTCGGCACCTCAAAGTCCGTGACGGTGCCGGGATTGTATCCCCCAACCTGAATGGCGTTGACAACGTACTTTGCGCCGCGCAGAGCTTCTTTGCGGTTCTGATAAGCCCGAATCGTTACGGAACTGCCCAAGCTTGCCTTTAGGTTATTGAGCATGTTTTCAGAATCGCGCAGTCGCTGCTCATCGATATCATATAAGGCAAATTCAAAATTTTGCAGACTGGGCGTCAGCATGCAGTCGCCCAGCACATTCTTGGCAAAAACAGTGCTGCCTGCTCCCATGAACGTGATCTTCACCATTGATTCCTCCCCCGAATGCGTTTACAATTCGAGCATACAAGCGCGCGGCAAGACTCACAACCGTAAAATTCAATGAAATAGGGGTAAAAAGTTGCTCGACGTGACTGTCAAAATGGCTGAATTCGCGCACACACGTTCCTGCCATTCGTTAAATCGTGCTACAATCATCGCAAGGGGAGCAGCGGTAAGCCAAGTTTCAGCAAGCGCACGTCGGCAGATCTTACGTCCGACCAGGGGACAGTACATTGGGAAGTGATTGTGTGCCAGAGACCCGATCCAATATCCGGTTTCATACGCTGGGCGCCCATGCGCATGGTTTACCCGTGCTTCTGATGATCGGACGCGAATGGCGAGTGGCTGAAGATCAATATGACTGGGACTGCCGCAAGCGCAAAGAGCGGATATGCATTTTCCAATACACCGTATCTGGGGAAGGCGAGATCGAAATCGAGGGGGCGGTTCATCGCTTGCCTGCCGGTCAGGCATTCTTGATCGAAGCGCCCGGTCCGTATCACTATCGCCTGCCCACATACAGCGACCATTGGGAACTGAGGTTTGTCGAATTGTCGACGGAAGCGTTGCCACAGTGGCGGGATATTGTCAGGAGCCTGGGAAGGGTCATCGATATCTCTTCGCATCGCGAGGTCGAGCAGATCATGGACCACATTTACCGCGAGGCGGATTCCGGCGCCATTTCTGACGTATTTCACAATTCAGCACTCGCGTATGCGTTTCTCATGCACCTGTACCGCTTGATTCATTCGCGCGAAGCAGGACAGCAGACCTCCGACGCGGTCAACCGGTGTCTGCACTTTGTCCATCATAACTTTCATCTGCCCATCGGACTTCAGGAAATGGCGGATGCCAGCGGAATTTCCCGGTTTCACCTCATCCGCGTCTTCCAACAGACCGTCGGTGAAACGCCTTCGCGGTACTTGATCAAAATGCGCGTGAAAGCCGCCGCCACACTGTTGGTTCAAAGCTCCTTGAGCGTCGAGGAAATCGCCCGACAAACCGGCTTTATGAATGGAAATTACCTTGCAAAGGTGTTTAAGAAGTGGCTGAACCAAACGCCCAGTGAGTTTCGCGCGGAAGCCGGCGAGCGCCAAATTGGACAGATTCACATCACGTGACGCTCCCGCCCTCCTTCCCCCTCCTCTTGCACCGCTCGCGCCTGCTCACCGAGAAAGACGCCGAGCAGAATGAGGACGACGCCCACCCGCGCTGACACGGACAACTATGCCAAAAGGGTATTTCAGGCGTTTGTCATAAAGAAAAGGACTGCTGAGGTACACTCAACAGTCCCGGGAAATCGTTGATCGCGACACGTCCCCTAGCTGACTTGCACAGGTGCAACAGCAGATGCGTTTCCGGCAGTCACGGTAATGTGGGCAGTACCCGTTTCAGAGCCAGGCGCCAATTGAATGCTGGCGACGCCATTTGCGTTCGTAGTCACAGAAGATGAACCCACCGAGACTACGTTGGGATTATCGCTCTGGACGGTCACAGGTTGACCTGCCAAAGGCCATTGTGCTTTATCTTCGACTTCGATATACATCGTGACAGGCGACGCAGACGACTTCAATTGATAGCTGGATTTGTCAAAAATGAATATAGCAGGCGGACCGATGACCCGCACCTTAGACGATTGAGTTTCCGTCGACGTTACCCCGTTAACCGTCGCCTTTACGAGGTAGACCCCCGGTTCTTGCGCAGTAAACAATCCGCTTGTTGGATCAACTGTTGCCGTACTCGCATTCCCGTCTATAAGGACCTGAACTTGATACGTGGCCTGCGTGACAGATTCAGCCGGTGAAGTCGACACCATAACAGGATCTGTCTGACCTGCCTGAATTGAGGGTTGGGCAAGGCTAACGGTTACAGTTGGCTGAGATGGTTGAGCAGAAACGTTCGATCCCGATGACGTGTTCCCCGCTGTCCCAGATCCTGACGAACCCGATCCAGAAGCCGTGCTCGTTGGGTTCCCTGTCGCGCTGCTGCCCAACAGGAAAGTGATCTGCTGATTGTCATATCTTCCTGTCCCCGTGTCGTACAAGGAATAGTGAAGCGTAAATTGGCCGTTTGCGCTGCCGAAGATCCCAAATCCAATGCTCCCCGTAACGGAGCTTCCGGGTCCAACCCCGCCACCCGTGTTTGCCTGGGCGCCACCAGTGACATGGCCGCTGCCGGCATACTGAATGCCGAAAGACGGATCAATATAACTGGCATAAGGCTCATAGTATTGGTTTGGGCCTGTTACATTCCACATGGTATTCAGGAGTAGGTCACAGAAATTGGCTGGGCTGGTATTCGTGTTGGCAATCGTCATATTCAGCGCGTCATGGGACAGGAAGTTAAATGTGACCTTCATGCCATTTGCGTCTGTATACGTGTAGGGCAAACTAGCCTTGGCGCCGTCGGGCAGAAGAACGGCCACGTCTGACCGCGGAGCCGAAATCCCGGTAGTCGGAACGGTTTGAGTTGGTGTGACCCACTCTTGAGATGGAACGAAAATGGACTGACCTACGGACAGGATGGATGAGTCCGTCAACTGATTCGCCTTCTCCAGTGTCGCCACAGAGACGCCATATTTTTGCGAAATGGAGTAGAGTGTGTTCCCGGATTGTACCACGGCAATGGTTCCGCCAGGAATCAGTACGACCGAACCAACAGGAAGTTGCCCATCGGTGCTGACGCCGTTTAAGACCTCAAGGGCCGCAACGGGTACTCCTTCTGCTTTCGAAATGGACGCCAAAGTGTCTCCGGATCCGACAACCCACTTGACGCCGGCGATTGTGGCTCCTCCCAGCTGTGCTGAGCCTTGCACGCCTGTCAAGCCCGTTGTCGGCGTAGATCCTGTGCTCGTTGTCGGCGTGGACCCTGTGTTGGTTGAACCTGTCGATGAAATGTTTCCAATAATTGACAAATGAATCGTCAAGACCTCGCCTACAGCCAGTTGATCTTGATTTGTCAGGTTATTGGCCTGTACCAATGCCTGTACGGACATTCCTGAGGCTTGCGAAATTTTCCACAGGGTATCTCCGGATTGGACTGTATAGGTTGCACTTCCGCGCGGAATAATTAGTGTCGAGCCAACTCGGATTTGGTCCGCACTGGCGATGCCGTTCGCTTGAACAATGCTTTGCACAGAGGTTCCTGTAGCCTGCGCAATTTTCCAAAGGGTATCCCCGGGTTCCACGTTCCAGATACTCGGAATTTTCAGCATCTGTCCGACGTGAAGAGAATTTGGGTTCGCAAGGCCGTTATACTGCACGATATGAGCAATTGAAACGCCAGTGTTTTGCGAAATTTTCCATAATGAATCCCCACTTTTGACGATCCATATAGTGGATGGATTCACAGCGTTCGACCCAACATTCGTTATCGCTGTAGTAGGTCCCGTCACGCTTGCGTATGCAAATGGCACCGACGTCCCAAGCAGCATAACAACCGTGATTAATGCTATACCACGTTTCATCGATGAGCCTCCTTGTGTTCGTTGGTCTTGCAGAGCGCAAACGTCGGTTCGATTCGGCTCCTTGATACCGGCGATCGGATCTCCGTGTCTGAATCTGCCTACGCTCAATCATGTTCTGAGCACGCAAACTAACATACCACACCATACATCGGTGGTCATGAATCAAATAATGTTATGTAAACATATAACCCACCGATGAATACAATCTGTGGGAACTGGGTGTATTTGAAAAGTGGATTATTAAGGTATGTATGTGGCGATGACATCCGAACCGTCTGCCTCCATCAAGGACTCGAGAACCCAGTCACCGCAAGGCAAGCTGGGTTTATCCATAACGGGTGATCGTGGTTTCGGCACCGCGCCGTCATCACTGGACAAATAGCTCACGCAAGTAATCCCTGCGTCCGTGAAGGATACGGTGGATGACCACCACTTTGTCGACCACCCTGTAGAACACGAGATAGGGTTGTACCACAATGAAGCGGTATCCGCGTTGCACAAGCGGATAGTCGTCATCTGGCAAGACAGCCCCCAAGTCAGGGAACTTCGCGAGCATGCTGATCGAGATTTCGTCGTCGATGTCGTCAATCACAAATACACCTTTGAACAGGTGGCTGCTATCATCGAACTGCACAGTCGCAAACGGTAATGGGCTGAAGTGCCTGGCCAAGCGGCAGGCGCCTTGGCTCATCGCGGTGTTCATCGCCTCCATCACACTGATGGCGGCGCAAATCTTCCAAGCCCTGTTGACGGGTCGCATCATGAACCTCTCCATTCAGGGCATGCGTTCCAAACTGCTCACGCCCATCGCACTTTTTTGCGGCCTCGTCGTGTTCGGCGCGGGCATGACCTGGTTATCCCGCTATGCCTCCATCGTCTTCTCCGCGCGGGCCGTCGGTGAATTGCAGCAAGACCTGCTGCGAAAGACGGTTGCCTTTCCCGCCCAGTATACGGATTCCCTTCGCTCTGGCGACATGCAGACACGCATGAATCAAGATACGGAGACATTGGCCAATTTCATGACGGGCGACTTTCACAGTCTCATACTGCAACCCCTCCTCGCAGTTGTCGCCGGTGCCGTGATCGCGTCTCTCAACTTGCGGCTGTTTCTCATCACATTCGCCTATACGCCGCTCGGTATGATCATGGCAGCCTGGCTCAATCGTCGAGTCGGTCTGTGTTATCCGCGCCGGGCCACCCATGTGGGAGCATCCAACCACGTGTTCTCGCAAATGCTGGCTGGCGGCGCGGGCGTTGCTTAGAAACCCTGATGTTCTCGTGCTGGATGAGCCCGCCGCCGCGCTCGATCCACTCTCCGAGCGGGAAGTCATGGCGACGCTCCAATCATTGGAGCCGGAACGAACCACCCTCCTGATCAGCCACCGGGAACAGACGCTGCGTTGCGCCTATGCCGTCTATCACATGGAAAGCGGGAGGTTTCGTCGCGTAAGATGATCGTGGCAGGATAAGCCATAGTATGTAGCGCAGTGGAACAATCGCCGACAAACAATGCGAGCAGCAACACGTGGATGCGACTTCGACGATGTCTTGCAAGTCTTGTAGTGTGGTTGATGTCGATCCAGTCGAAACCCTACCGAAACCCTGGCGAAACAGGCTGAATCCCTGCAAATGTAGGGATTCAGCCGTATCGATCATTCTTCGCTGCGCGCGTTTGTAGGCCAGAAATGGCCATTGCCCACGACATTCACCATAGCGGGCACGAAGAATCCAAGGATCACGGTGAAGTACAATAATAACCCGATCACGATCGAGAGTCCGATCTCCACGAGCGAGGTCACACCGGCCACCGTCATGGATCCGAAAGTACCAGCCATGATCACAGCAGCGGAGAAAATTACATTGCCCATTTTTCCCATGGCAATCTGTATGGCTTTTGCCGGCGTGAGTCCATTACGCATTTCCTCTTCGAAGCGTGACATCAGGAAGATGCTATAATCGACGCCCAACGCAACGAGCAAGAGAAAAATGAAGAAGGGAACCGACCAACTGATCCCCGGCTTGTGTAAAACGTGATCGGCGATGGTTTGTATGAGCCCCATCGTCACAAAATAGGTTCCCGCCAAAGAAGCAATGATGTACATCGGCGTAATCATGGACCGCAGCATCAACGCCAGTAAAATGAAAATCACGGTAAGCACCAGCACTACGGTGTGCGTGAAATCCTGGTTAGAAATTTGATTCAACTCATACTGTGTCGCTGTGGTTCCCGTCGTATACAAAGTGCCCTGGTGAACGGGACTGCCTTGCAGCGCTGCATGGGCCGTCTGCAATATGCCGGGGATATCGTGTATGGCGGCGCTCGAGTAAGGATTGGCCCGCAAAATGACGGTGAATTCCGCGACGTGTCCGTCAGGTGAGATGTACGCATTCATCGCCTTGTTCAATTCTTTATTGGAGGACAATTGTGATGACGAAACGTAAAATCCTGGATCACCCTGGGTAGTCGCGTTCTTGGTCGAAGTCAGGAAGCTTTGAACTGCACTGACACCATGACTCATTTGGCGGATACCAGATGACGAACTGGCCAATCCCGTTGTCATTTTTTGAATTCCACCGGTGATCTGCCGACTCCCTGCCGTCAAAGTCTGTGAGCCTTGGGAAAGCTTTTGCGCCCCTTGTTGGAGCGACTGCGTTCCGGTTGCAATCCCTGACATTCCTCGCGCCAGCTGACCGGCGCCTCTTGAAAGTTCTGTTGCTCCACGAGTTTGCTGGACTATGGCAGAAGTGAGCTTTGTACTGCCATAAGACAGCGTCGGCAACCCTCGGGCAAGTTTCGACGCCCCTTTGTGAAGTGAATTCGTTCCCTTTGCCAGAGCCGTTGTACTTTGTTCGAGTTTCCCAGTGCCTGTGAATAACTGCGATACGCCTGTATCTTGTTGATTCAAACCACCCGTGAGTTGTGCGGAGCCAGACTGCAATTGATGCAGACCAGTTGCAAACCGAGCGGTGTCTTGTTGCAAGGTTTGACTGGCTGCACCTGTTTTCGTCGCTGCCTGAAGTTGTGCCTGCGCCAATTGCGCAATTTGCGCCCATGTCGGGTTGTTGGCAGTGTCCGGATGCGCCTTGGCCCAAGCGGATAAGGCATTGACAAGGGAGGTCGAACCGCGTGTCATTTCTTGCGAGCCTTGCGCCAATTGTCCTGCACCCTGTGACAATTGATCGCTCGCCGTCGCCGATTGTATGAGTTCCTGTGTGATTTGTTGCGATGCCTGTGTGGAGGTTTGCATCGCACCAGACAGTTTTTGCAGGTTTTGATTCAAGGAATTTGCGCCTTGCTTCAGCTTCTGGGCGGATTCGTCCAATTGTTTTGCGCCTTTGGCCAATCGCACGGCGCCGCTTGCGGTTCTGTCTAGACTCCTGGTGATCTGATGGGAAGCGTTCTGTGTTTTGAGTAGAGAAGCGGCGAACTGCTGTAAATGGTTTTGCAAAGCGCTGGACCCTTTGGCCGCCCGTTGCGCCCCTTGCACCACTTTGGCTGAGCCCGCGGACAGTGAGTCCAGCTTTTGGCCAACTTCCTCGATTCCCGCGGTGACCTGTTGGGAAGCGTTCACGAGTTGGTTAGGATTTCCCGATGAGGCGGATTGCATGGCGTGAAGCCCGTTCTCAACTTGACGGAGTCCATGGGCTGCCTGCTGGTTTTGATTGGCTAACTCCAATTGCGCGATGACGCTGCCTGTTGGTCGCGTCGCACTGTCCACCTGGGCAATCGACGGCAGGCTGGCCAGAGCGTGCGATATGTTTTCAATCGTAGCCATGCCCTCCGGAGTCCGCAAATTGCTATTTGTTTTAAGAACGATCTGGCTTGGCAACACATTTCCCTGACCAAATGCTTTGCCTACTGCGGCGAATCCCGTTGCGGAGGGCGCGTGAGGAATATCATTTAAAGGATTGAAGGTTCGTTGATTGGTAAACAGCAGCGCCGTCGGTACGAGCGCCAGGATGAGGACCAGGATCGTCACCCACGAATGGCGCACTGCCATGCGGCCCGTACCCGCCCAGAACCAGGAAGGTTTATGAGCAGCGCCCTCTTTGGGTTGTTGCGGCCAATACAAGGACCGACCAAATAAGCTCATCAGGGCAGGCAAAAGAGTTAACACGTTAAGAAGCGCAACAGAGATGCCGACAGAAACGCCGACTGCCGTTCGATAGAGGCCGAACTGAGCAAAAAATAGAATGGCAAAGGAGAAAATGACCGTCAGAGAACTGAAGATGACCGTTTTACCCACCGCACGCAGTGTGTTGTGCAAGGCCAACTCCCTGTTCCCGTGTTGCCGGGTCAATTCCTCGCGATAGCGATTGATCAGGATGACCGAGTAGTCGGTTCCGGCGCCAAACAACGTGGCGATCAAAAAAGTCTGCGTGAAACTGGAAACGGGCAGACCCTGCAGCGCCAATTTAGCCACAATACCGGACGAAATGACGAACGACAACCCGATGGCCAACAACGTCAAAATGGGAGCCAAGGCAGATCGAAACACCAGCAACAGGATAACAAGGACCAGTACGATGGTGACTCCGATCGTCTTACGCACACCATCTTGTGAGATGCGAATATTGTCCTGTTGAATCGGCGCTTCCCCCGTGAAATACACATGCGCACCGGATGGCGCGCGGTCCATTGCGGTGTGCAATTTCGCCAGAGCAGTTTTTGTCGCATTGGAGATCTCTCCATGGGGAAACCCAATCATGGCCATTTCCGTCGTGCCGTCTTTGCTCAAAAACGTGGAGGATAGAGCGTTGCTGGTATTGTAAAGATCCTCCACAGTATTGATTCCGTACGAGGCGTGATGACGATCCACCGTGGTTAGGGCGGACTTGAAAAACATTTGATCACGGGCCGTGAGCCCTTGGGGATTCACGATGGCGATGACCGCGGTGCTCTTGGCATAGTGTGTCGGGTTCACCTCATGCAAGAGGTTTTGACCCGTGATCAAAGGCGATGAGGACGGCAAATAATTGGTCTGTGTATGGGACACAACCGTAGAGAGATTGGGCAGCCAATGCACCGATGCCACGGCGGCTGCCATCCATATCATGATAATTAACCAGCGAAAACGCGTGATGAATCGCGCGCAGCCTTGTGCAACCGATTTATTCACCCGATGAACCCTCTTTCAATTCTTGTACAAACAAGATTCAACTTCCTTTTCAAGTTAATATACATGTGCCGTAATGCGTTAGATACGATACATTTGAATCGCATTCAGTCATTTTATATAATAGTTGCTGCAACAGAGTCAATGGGTTTGAAAGATGTGAGACAGGAGGCGGGTGAATGTATCACATTAGAAAGGATAAACGGTCCATGGAGTCCAGCGGCTATCTCTACGATGCGCTGGCGTCATGGATGGGGGAGAAGCAGTTTGAGACGATTACGGTTACGGAAGTTGTGACGCGGGCCAAACTGGGCCGAGCGACGTTTTACAGAAACTTCAGCTCGCTTGACGATATATTGCGGTGGCAATGTGATGAAGCATTTCGCGGACTCTATGTCTATTTATTGGAGTATTATCAATTGAACAACAGCGTCGCAGACACGTTTCGAGTGCCCTTCCTCAAACCCTTTTTGCGCTATTGGTACATTCATTCCAGGATCATGGAATTGTTGATTCAGGCCAACCGACTGGATATCGCGCATGATTCATTTATGAAAATGTTCGAATTGATCAGTCAACATGTCGACAGATCCCACGAAGTCATCTGGGCTCACTTGGATTACTTTGCCGCGGTGCGAGCGGGAACGGCGATCAATATTCTTATTCAGTGGATCAAAAATGACAAGAACATTCCACCCGATGAGTTGGCGGATTTAATCGTACATCAAATGATCGAATCGCTTCATCTGAATTTGCTGTTGTGAAAACAGTCGTCTCTTGGGAGGACGGAACGACCTGATATTGGCGCATGACGAGACTGGGTGAAGGAATGGGCGGAAACGGGCATGTCGCAGGGCATCACTACTATGGCATATCTGCCTGATTTGCTCTGCGAAAGTTGAGGATCGACTTTTCGTTCCGTGCCCATCCCGTATCCCTCCAATTTGCACTACTGTCGCAGGACACGGTAGTGCGCCCACAAGGCTCCTTCATCCCCGACCGGGCGTATGCAGAGCAACCTCAAGCGTGTCAGGGCCGATACGCCGGCGGCGTCTTCACAATCAAACAAGGTGGGGGTATGCGTGCCGCCGACGATGACAGGAGAGAACACCACGCTCACTTCATCAATCAATCCGGCGCGCAGACAAGCGCCATTCAGACCGCCCCCACCGGTCAGACCGAGTCTGCGAACCCCCAGTTCGTACAAGGCTTCCAGTGCGAGAACCAGATCCACGTGATCGCCTGTTCCAGCCTGAATGTAGTGTATCTGCTTATCTTCCAATTGCCTCACATAGGCTGAGACGACGTCTGTGCGGGTCACGACAATCAGACCTTTGGTGTACTGCCAGTCGATGCGTCCCCGTCCATCGACAACCACAAAGGTATCCATAGCCTTGGGCACCGGGATCGGGCTGTCCAGTTCCACCCAATGGTTCCCGTATACCAAGAGGGATTCGCTGCCGCCAATGAGCGCGTCGCAGCCCAGTTCGTCGTATAACCGATGAGCAATCCGGTTGGCTTCACCGTCGACGCCGGCTCCCGTCCACTCCATGACGTTTCGTCCAGGAGACGTCGTTATGCGGCCATCTATGGAGGCAAACACATTTAACAAAAGATCTGGCCTCGGCACATGTCTCGCTCCTTGTCCTGAACACAACTGCGACTTCAATCTACCGTACCAATCATGACGTCTTGTGTCATGATTATTTGATACAATGATCTAGACGTAAATAGAATGGAGTGGCACTCGAGTTGCGTGCGGACAGACTGATGGCGATACTGCTTTTGCTGCAGCGGCACGGTACGCGGACGGCGCGCCAGTTAGCCGAACAACTGGAAGTGTCGCAACGCACCATATTGCGCGACATCGATTCCCTGAGTATGTCAGGGGTGCCTGTGTACGCTGAACGTGGCGCCAGTGGTGGATTTCGCATTGTAGAAGGCTTTCGAGTGGATTTGACCGGGCTTCGATCACCCGAAATTCGATCATTGTTTCTGCGCGGCAGCGCTGGGGTGTTGGCCGATCTTGGATGGGAGCGGGATGCGCAGACAGCATGGGACAAACTAACCTGCGCAATTCCGGATGAGCAAAAGTCGCATGCCAC
>JAJYTO010000304.1 GCA_021793015.1 Bacillota bacterium | reverse complement strand
TTCCGACAATGGGGCCAGCGTCGTACCATTGCGTTGGATAGGCAAACTTGAAAAAACCCTTGCGACCGGTCTGATCGATAACGCGCCACACCTGGCCCTGCGGTTTCTCCTTCCATTTGTCCACGATGGTCCAATATGTTGCCGGCAATGCCTTCACGCCCTTATTCATTGTGTGGGTGTGGACGGGTCTGCGCCCTCCATCACCGCCTCGTATTGGCTCGCTGTCACTTTCCACGTATAGCGCAGAGCGCGTTCAAAGGCGGAGCGCTGACGTTTCCGGGTGCGCCCGCTGTTTGCCCACACTTCCGCCACCGCCCTGCTGATGGTTTCCCGCGTCGGCGACGCAATGACGACCGCCGTGTCACTGTCGACAAAGTCGCGCAGTCCCCCGGCCTGTGTGGAGACAAGAGGAGTGCCGACGGCCATCGCCTCAAGCGCCACCAGCCCAAATGATTCGTTTCTGCTGGGCATAATCACGACTCCCGCATCCCGCATGTGCTGCAACACGGTGTGGTGGGTGCACTGACCGAGGAAACGGACGCGCCCGGACACTTTCAGCCGATTGGTCTGTGACTTCAGTTCTCTCATATACTTCATGGAGCCATTGCCGATGATATCCAGGTGTACATTTCGGTCGATGTTCTTTAGATCGGCCACGGCGGCAATGGTTTCAGCCACTCCTTTTTGGCGGATCAACCGTCCGGCAAACAGCAGTTGCGCCGGGCGCCGTGGTCTGTCCAGCACTGAGATCGAATGCGGTTTGACTCCATTGGGGATGACATGGATCTTGTCGCGAGTTGCCGGACGGTGCGCCATCAGGACCATGGCCAGCCAATTGCTGGGCGCTACAATCATGTCCGCCTGTTCCATGAAATGCCTCTGGCGGATTTCCATGTGCCGAAAAGACGATTTGTGCAGACCCTCGTTGGACACCAGGGAATGACACGTGTAGACAATCCGGGCGGAGCATTTGTCGCGCATGGCGATTGCCAGCCGATCGGCCTGAAGACTGTGCACATGGATGATATCAGGCCAATCGCTCAGATAACGCAGGTAGTGCAGGATGGGTTCGGCATACAGACGCTGGTGCATGCGGGAATGGTACTCGGATCCATGCGGAAAACGAATGACGCGCATGCCTGCATGTTCCTGGTCGCTGATTTTCGGGGAACTCCCCGTGGTGATCACGAGCAGTGTATGCCCACGGGCGCGCAGCGCTTCCGCCAAGTTCGTCGCAACGATTCCCAGGCCGCCAATGATCGCAGGCTCGAACTCATTGGTGAGTACGGCGATGTGCATAAAACCCACTCTCTTTCTCCGCAGGCGATGCTCGCCAGTTCGCGCCCGGCGGCGACGCAGCATATCTATAACGGGTACCGATGTCTGACATCTTGAGGAGAATCCGACATGAACCCTTCAGAGATTGCCCTGATCGCCCCCGGCAGAGCGGCGCTGCCGCCACAATCTTCCACGTCAATCGAGATTTATCTCTACGATCTATGGCGAACGCTCAGCAAACGTGTGGATACCCGCCTATACGGCTACCGGGAGAAGCTGGCCGGCGGCCCTGACCATCAACGCCGGACTCGGTTGGACAAGGCTGCAGGCGCACGCTATGTGGAGGCTGTTCTGCGGGATCTGCTCTCATCATCTAGAGGGTTCGCGCGGGTGGTGCAGGTGGACAATCGCCCTGCCTATCTGCAGCGTGTGAGACAGCAGTTGCCTTCGGCCGGGGCGGTTCTCGGCCTGCACTCCATGACCTTTTTGCAACCGCAACGCATCGAACCGGCGGTCGCCGCGCGGGCGCTGGACTCTGTCGATCAGATCGTTGTGAACAGCGCCTATCTGCAGAGTGTATTGCTGGACGCCTTCCCTCATACGCTTGGCGCCTGCCAGGTCATTCATCCAGGCGTTGACAGCGATTTGTTTCATCCCTGCAGGTCGCGAGAGCAGCGCTCCGAGCGCCACGAACGGCGCAGGCGTTTTGGAGTGGCGCGGGAGATCGCCGTGCTGTTTGTGGGGCGGGTGATAGAACGCAAGGGAGTGGACGTCGCGATCGAAGCGGTTCGGTTGCTCAGGCGGCAATTTGGCGTTTCGGCTGTCCTGTGGGTGGCCGGTCCCGGCCCGATTCCGGGAAGCCGGTATGCGAGGGTTCTGAAGCGGTTGAGCAAAGGGGCGCCCGTTCGTTTTCTCGGCCGGGTGCAGCGCGCGCATCTGCCCGAACTCTATAGGGCGGCGGATGTGTTCGTCTGCCCCTCTCAGCAATCCGAAGCGCTCGGACTTGTCAATCTGGAGGCGCAGGCTTGCGGTCTGCCGGTCGTCGCCAGCGACGACTGGGGAATTCGGGAGAGTGTGGCTGACGGCCGTTCGGGAACGCTGGTGTCTTCCTACAGGAATCCGTTGGCATTTGCCAAAGCGTTGGCCCAACTGTCGCGGGATCGAGACATGAGGCGAATGTATGGATTGGCGGGAATAAGCAGGATGCGCAAGGTATGGACCTGGGAGCGGGCGGCGGATGAATACATGCGGATGTACAGCCGGATTCTCTGAACCGCGGGGTTGACCCCTTGTCGCAGGGTTGCCCGAACGAATGTTTATACAAATTTTTGAGTGGATATTGACAAATGACGGTGTGAGTCTGTATAGTAGAATCATGTAACTATACATGACATGAAATGTCACAATACATTCGGAGGAGGGGCTGACATGCTTAATTCAGGAGACATGGCATGGTTGCTGGCATCATCGGCGCTCGTCCTTCTGATGACGCCGGGACTTGCATTTTTTTACGGGGGATTGGTTCGCAACAAAAATGTGATCACCACGCTGTACCAGGTTTTTGCGGTCGTTCTGATCGTATCCGTGCAATGGGTTCTGTTCGGGTACAGCCTTGCCTTTGGCCCGGATATCGGGCATGTGATCGGCGGTCTCCAGTGGGCGCTCTTCAATCATGTGGGCAGTGCGCCCGATCCGAATTATGCACCGACGATTCCGAATGAACTGTATGGAATCTTCCAGATGATGTTCGCTATTATCA
>JAJYTO010000303.1 GCA_021793015.1 Bacillota bacterium | reverse complement strand
CAACGCGCCCGACAGCAGCCCGGAACGCGCCAGTTGCAACTCCGAATTCATCATGTAGGCGACGGGACCATAGTTGCCTGCAGGCAGCTTCACCGTGGCGCCGACCACTGTGGCTTTGTTCAAGGCATTGGAGAGATTCTGATTCCATTTGGCCTGAGTCGCCGCCGGCGCCGCCTGATAGGTGGCGAGCGCTTTCGCCAGTTGGCTGTTGCCAGACGCGCTGGCCAGCATCGACAGCGGCGTGATCACGTCGTCCGTCGCCGTATTCACCGGATACGATACGCCCCACCAAGTCTGCGGAGAGAATCCGGCAATGGATTGTACGCTGCCCGTTCCGTTGTTGTACGGCGGCCCGTACGAAGCTATCGAGCCGGAGCCGTCCAAATCGCCGAGCGCAGTCTGTTCGATCACCAACGGGCTCTGCATGGCAACCTGTTGGTTGGTGACCGCCGGTCGATAGGGGGCGCCAGCGATGGCGGCCACGATCAAGACGAGTACCGTAATTACGATGAGACTGAGAATCCCTTCCTTAACCATGTCAAAGTCTTTCATCGGAAACCGTTTGGCGTCCGGATATGGGTAGACCTGTTTCACGACCGCTCACCGACTTTCGCGCCTGTGTTGTCTTCGCTTGGATAGGGCGGCACTACGCCTTTGCCGCGCACCGCGATCAGATGCCAACCAACGAGCACGATGAGGATTGTCGGCAGCACGGCAATATGCAGCCCGTAAATCTGACCGTTGTCCAGAGCGTTGAAGAATCCGTTGAGTCCTGCGCCATTGAACGCGTCTTTACTCTGCACCTGGTTCCATTGCGAGAAAAAATCCCCCCGCGACAGATAACCGGTAAATGCCGTGAGCACCCCGACCCCGAAGGACAGCACTCCGAGAACCCAGGTCACAGCGCGGCCTTCACGCCAGGAGCCCATAAAGAATTGCACAACCAGATGCATGGTCATGAAGAAGAAAAACGCCTGAACGCTCCAGAAGTGAATGGCTCGAAAGTACTCCCCCACCGTTGAGGTCTGATACCACACCGGACTTTTCGCCGCCATCACAATGCCTGATACGATTACGACAACCAAACTGCTGAGCGTCAGGACGCCGAAACTGTAAACCAAGGAGGAAACGTAAGCCGGCTGTTCTGAAGGAAGCAGGCGATCCCAGGACAATTGCTCTGAAACCTGCTTTCGGATGCGCGCCGTCAAGTTCACGTATGATCCCCCCGTTTGCTGTGCGGATACTTCAAAATGGCAAAACCGATAAATACGATCAGCCACAGAAAACCGGCATAATAGTTTGGCCACGCATTTGACATGTCGATCATGACGCACACCCCCTTCCTATATCGCTACCATCAAATATTAATGTGAAAAGGCAACGCGGCAACAGTGCAAAACGGACCAATTGCGGTCCCCCAAAGAGGGGATATTATAGTCCTCTAAGATTATACTAAGTCGTTAAGTACTGACCCGAATGAACTAGCTCATTTGTGTCTATACATGCTCTCAGATGACTGCCATAATGCAGTATTGATATTGCATGCTGTCACTCGCCGCAGTCAGTCGTCGGTTCAAAGTTGATGCATGCAAAAATTGTTTTATTGAGAAAACAATGCCGATCGCCCCATTTGCTTGTTATTCTTGCGCCCTGAAGAGCCATGGGCGCTTGTCAATTCAACTTCAGGGATTTTCAAGAACTGATTGACGGGGGAGATGAGATCGAATGACAATTCGGGTTGCTGTGGTGGATGTCCACCCGCTCTTTCGGCGTAGAGTGATCGGAATTTTGCAGGCGGCTGAAGGCATGGAAGTCGTTGGTGAAGGAACCGACAGTGCGGACGCCTTTGATTTGGTGGAACGATGTATGCCGGATGTGCTCATTATGGAGTTGTCCAAGCCTAAGGCGACCAGTCTCGAAGCCATTCAACGTCTTCGTCTGCTCAGTCCGCAGTTGAAGATCCTGATTCTCAGCGCCAACGAAGAGGAAAAGTCTCTCTTTGACGCGATGATACAGGGAGCGCAGGGATATATCATAAAAATGATCGATCCTGATGAACTTGCGCACGGGGTGCGTCGCGTTTATTTGGGTGAGGCGGTCATACCGGGTGATTTGGCGTTGCGAATTTTCCTCTCAGACAGGTTTCATCAAACCCCGTTCCCGGTGGAAGAAGGTTTCGTTGCACCGCTGACGGCCCGCGAAGTGGATGTCTTGAGAGAACTCGGCGCGGGCGGCGCCAACAAAGACATTGCACAGCGGCTGAACATCAGTCAAATCACGGTTCGCTTCCATGTGCGTAACATCCTCGACAAACTCCATATGTCAAGTCGCGTGGAAGCGGAAACATATGCCAGGAGAGAGGGACTGGGCCAAGAGTGACTGTGTCGTTTCTTGGGTCCACGATACCGATCACTGGATCGCTTGTCCGTCCGTTATCCATGTGTGTTTCATCCCGTTCCGATTTCATGCCCTACAACCGAATCCCGCATTCGCACTATCCAATCAGATTGGAAATGTTCATCAAAAGCGTGGTTGGAATGCATTTTATCTACCTCGGATGTCTCACAAAATATGGATTTTGGAGATGTGAGTTGGATGGCGAAAAATCTAAATTCATTTCGGATCACGCTGTTGACAGCTAGCAGTGCGACGGTATTACTTTTGGGGATGTCGGGCAGCGCATTGGCTGTTGGCGGGTCTGATATCAATGCCAATGTTGTGAACCTTGCAACTGCCAATACTGTGGCTTATGACTCTTTGAACGGAGCCGTCACGGAGCAAAGCGCAACGGTGAACGGGAAAACACTGACGATCACCTTCTCTGGTGATTTGCAGTTAAACATGGTGGATATCAACGAGTTTACCGTACAAGAGGGGGGCAACAGAGATTTTGTTAATAACGGAGTGATTAACAAGAATACGTTGACGTTAACATTAGGCAATGCGGTCTCTTCCGGTGATTCGGTAACGGTTTCGTACCAACCCTCTGGATTCTATGACTTGAAGGACAGCAATGGGAATCGGATCGCTGCGTTCTCGAATTTAGC
>JAJYTO010000302.1 GCA_021793015.1 Bacillota bacterium | reverse complement strand
TTCCGATCTATTCCGGAAAATCGCCGCAGGCGTATTTTTCTTCCCGGTTGTTGGCGGCGCGCAAGCGCCATGAGCGTCTATTCCGAAAATACGGTGGTCTGTGCCGGTCGGAGTCATATATTGCGCCCCTGCTCAAACAGCGCTCCGCACAACTCGCGACGGGCGCAATATATGACTCCGACCCGAGCGGGCCTTGCGTCCGAGAAAAAATTCGCGGCGCCATTTTCATCCTGCCGATGGTGCCGCGAGCGCTGCGTGACTATGCGATTTGATCAGGACGCCAACCGCCAGAAAGGGCGCTCCAGCCCGGAATCACAGGCCGGACAGGATCTCCTGAACGATCCTGTTTACCGTTTTACCCTCCGCTCGCGCACCGACGCGTTTCATGACAACAGGCATCACTCTCCCCATGTCGGCGCGCGACGAAGCTCCCACCTCGGCCACAACCCCGCTGACCACGGCGCGAATTTCCGCTTCCGACAGAGACGCGGGCAAATACGCATACAACACGGAGAGTTCAGCCTGCAGCGCCGCTGTAAAATCGGCGCGATCCATGCCCTGTACACTGTCCAGCGCATCCTGCCGCTGTTTGACTTCCTTGCGAAATACGGCGATCACTTCGTCATCCGAGAGCGGATGCAGAACTTCGATCTCTCGATACTTCACGGCTGACTTGACCATCCGCAACACGGACAGGCGAGTCTTGTCCCTTTCCCTCATAGCCTGTTTCAAGTCGTCAGATAGGCGATCGGCTAAGCTCACCAGCCACTTCGCCCCCCTCATCGCGCAAGTTGAGAAACCGCTACGCACTGAACGCGGCGGTCAATACTTTTTCTTCTTGTTGCGGGCGGCGGCTTCGGATTTTTTCTTGCGGGCCACGCTCGGCTTATCGTACTGTTTCCGTTTCTTGACTTCGGCGAGGATGCCGTCCTTTGCAGTAGCGCGCTTGAACCTGCGCAACGCGCTATCCAAAGATTCGTTCTTACGGATCTTGATTTCGGACATAAAGCTTTCCCTCCCTCCACCGAACTCTGGGCACTTCCCAAGGGCAAAGCGATAAATGTATCACCGCAGATTATATTCTAACGGCGCAAACGCTGTCAACCTGAGAATTTCTGCCTCATCCAGCGGTATGTTCGCGATAGACCGTCAGCGAGAGAGACCTGGGCGCGAAATCCCAGCTTGCTTGCGGCCATATGTGGGTTGAGCACGCTTCTTCGGATGTCCCCCGCCCGTTCGGGTTCGCGCAGCACAGGAACAGTCGCGCCCGCCACTGCTTCCAGCGCGGCAATCAACTCCAGGTTGCTGGTCTCGACTCCGGTGCTGACGTGGCAGCATATACTGCCGTCGAACGCTGCGGCCAGCAGATTGGCGCGCGCCACATCTTCGACAAAAATATAGTCCCGTGTGTGAAGACCGTCGCCATACAGTGAGAGCGGCGCCTCGCGGGCGTATTTTTCTGCAAATATGGCCACCACCCCGCCCTCGCCCGTGAGCCCCTGGCGGGGCCCGTACACGTTGGCGTAGCGCAGGGCCGCATATTGCAATCCGTGCAGCATGCGATACACCTCAAGATACGACTCTCCCGCCGCTTTGGCGACGCCGTAAGGAGACAGCGGCGTCAAAGGCGCCGTTTCGTCAATCGGCATCGCGACTTGCGGATCCCCGTAAATGGCGGCCGATGATGAGTACACGACCTTGCGCGAGCCGCCGCGCCGCGCACCTTCCAGAACATGCAACAGCCCCAGGAGGGTCGTGCGCGCATCCTCCACCGGATCGGCCACGGAAGCGGGAACCGAAGCGTTGGCCGCCAGGTGAAAGATGACGTCGGGCGCAAACGCCGCGATGACATCTTCCGCCTCCCTGGTCGCCACATCGAGCAGATGCACCGCCACACCGGAAGGCACCGACCATTCTTTGGCCGGCGGACTTATGTCCATGACTCCCACATGGTGGCCGTCCGCGCAGAGCATGTCCACGATATGCGACCCAATAAACCCGGTTCCCCCCGTTACAATTGCACGCATTCCAGTTCCCCCAGTAAGACAGATTGTTGTTTCCTCCTATTGCACACCTGACGCAACGCAGCATGATTCACACACTTCATTATACAAGATGCAGGCAAGACACAGGATGCAAGCAAGCGCACACATCGCGGTCGAGGAGCGCCATGAGAAACTTCGTTTGCTCAGGGGCGATATTGACTCTCCAATCGGGCCATCAGTTCCCATACCTGACCCAATGCGCCGACGCCGCGCTCCTCCAGGAGAGCGATCTGCCGCTGCCAGACAGAAGCCGTCATCCACGCGTCGCCCAAGGCGGTATGCCGTGAAATGCTGTCGACGTCATACAGTTCGAGCAAAACATCAAGGCTGGGATATTGTTTGAATTTATGCAGTATCATCGCTATTTTCCCAGTGTCCACGACCGGGCCCGGCAATTCGACCGTCCACAGCTTTCGCAGGGCGGCGTTCAGAAAACGCAGGTCGTGCCCGGCATGATGCGCCACCAGAACGCCGTCGCCGATGTGCCGCAAAAACTCCTGCAGAACCTCGGATAGGGACGGCGCTCCCCGCAGCGTATCCGCAGTGATTCCGGTAAGGTCCGAGACCACGTCCGGGATGGCGCGAGACTGATCAATGGCGACAAACGACTGAAACTCCGATCCGGATTCGGGACCTGCGCCCGAGCAGACGACCGCGGCCACGGACAGCAGCACGTCTTCGTCCGAGGAAAAGCCCGTGGTCTCCGTGTCGACTACAGCATAGGAGGCGTCCCGAAGCGGACGCTCATAGAGGCCCTCCTGACGCAGTTCATTCATGAGACTGCGCAACTCCGCCTGCGCCTGCGGCGACTGCGCATAATCAAGCGCCCCCATCTGGTGAGTGGACGCTCCAGCAAAGAGTTGCCGCCACACACGAATCCGCTCAAAGCCCATCGTCGGTCACCTCGCACGCGCAAAATGCTTGCTCGACATGTGCTGCAATTGACGGACGGTCCGAACGGCGCTTTGCAGCCGCTCGCGATCCGGTTCCCGCACTTCGGAGAG
>JAJYTO010000059.1 GCA_021793015.1 Bacillota bacterium | reverse complement strand
GTATGCGATCCAGTGACGGTTATGGCCTCTCATGTGAGCCTCCCCTTGCGCATCCATGCCGGAAATATGACCGTCCCTGCCGGAAAATGATCGTCCCTGCCGGTCGGAGTCATATATTGTGCCCCTGCTCAGACATCGCTGTCGCTAAACTCGCGACGGGCACAATATATGACTCCGACCCAAGCGGGCTTTGCACCAGCGAGAAACGCCGCAGCGCCTTTTTCATTCTCCGATGACGGTGCTGCGCAGCGCCATGGCGGTCCCTGCCGGTCGGAGTCATATACTGTGCCCCTGCTCAGACATGTCTGCGCCAAACTCGCGACGGGCACAGTATATAACTCCTCCCCAAGCGGGCGCTAGCCTTCCAGAAGACGGTGTATCTCCGGCTCACGGCGCGCCAGGCGTATGGGACGCAGTTCGGCGTCGGCAAATGTATGCTCCGTCTGCCCGCTGGCAACGACAGACTCTTCCTGAAATGTGCGGGCGATATAGGAAAAAGCCAGACGCACCCCATTGTAAGATTGCAATTTCGTCTCAATAACAAGAATGTCGTCATAGCGGGCCGGTCTCACATAGTCGCACAGGATGCGCAAGACAGGCAGCAGGATACCGCGCGCCTCCAACTCCCTGTACGAGAGCCCAAGGTTTCTCAACCAGTCCGTACGGGCCACTTCAAACCATTCGATGTAATTGCCGTGCCAGGCGACGGCCATCTGGTCCGTTTCCCGATACCTGACCCGAATCTCCGACCTGGTGACACTCTGATTCAAGCGTCTCCCTCCCAAGGATCGCGGATTGCCCTCTACAACCACATATGGCAAGGATATTACGCGGCCGTTAGAGCACCTGGGTCTTTCCGCGGTAGACAAACCCGCGAACCGCGTCTACCGTGACGATCTCTCCATCCTGCACGGCGGTGGTCGCGCCTGCGGCGCCCACAATCACGGGAACACCCAGCGACAGCCCCACGACAGCGGCGTGCGACGTCAGACCTCCCTGTTCCGTCACCACAGCCCCGGCGCGTTCGAAAGCCGGGATCATGTCGCGGTCGCTCATCGTGGTGACGAGCACATTCCCAGGCTCCACGCGATTCAAAATGTCCGCCGTCCGCGTGGCCACGACGGCCTTTCCGACCACGCTCTTGCCACCGACGCCCATGCCGCGCGCAATCACGTCGCCAATGACATGCACCTTGAGCAGGTTCGTCGTCCCCGCCTCCCCAACGGGCACTCCAGCCGTGATTACAACCAGATCGCCGCTGCTCACGTACCCCGTGGAGAGCGCTCCGTCCACCGCCACGGCCAGCATCTCGTCCGTAGTCGCCGTCGACTTGACGAGAACGGGATTCACGCCCCAGCAAAGGGTCAGGCGACGCGCCACATGAGCATGGGGCGTGACGGCCACAATCACTGCGCGCGGGCGGTGTTTCGACACCATACGCGCCGTAAACCCTCCCTCGGTTGATGTGATGACCGCGCGCGCCTCCAACTCATCGGCGATGCTGCGCACAGCGTTGCTGATGGCGTCCGTCTGCGTTCGCTCCACTTCGTCGCGATGACGGCCCGTGACTTCCCGCAACAGGAGCGCCCGTTCAGCCCGCTCGGCAATCTGCGCCATCGTGGTCACTGACTCCACCGGGTATTTCCCCGCCGCCGTCTCGCCGCTCAGCATGATCGCGTCTGTGCCGTCAAAGATTGCGTTTGCCACATCGGTCGCTTCCGCCCGCGTCGGACGCGGATTGCGCTGCATCGAATCCAGCATCTGGGTCGCCGTAATGACCACTTTCCCCGCTCTGTTGCACCGCTCAATCAGAAGTTTCTGTACGATAGGCACTTCTTCCGTCGCTATCTCCACTCCGAGATCGCCGCGCGCCACCATCAGTCCGTCAGCCACCGCGAGAATCTCGGCAATCATGTCGAGCCCTTCCTGAGCCTCGATCTTCGCGATGATATCGCAGTGGGTCCCCGCCTCCTCCAGCAGTTTCCGTATCTCCAGGACATCGGACGCCTTGCGTACAAATGACGCCGCGATGATGTCCACACCCTGCTCGATGCCAAACTTGATGTCTTCGATGTCTTTGCCGGTGACGCCGGGAAGGCGCAGCCGCACGCCGGGCGCATTGATGCCCTTGCGATTTTTCAGGGCTCCGCCGTTGGTCACGACACAGTGGATGTCCTGCCCCTCCACCCGTTCCACGCGCAGTCCGACAAGTCCGTCGTCGATGCGGATCACCGATCCCACCTGCACATCTTCCGGGAGGCCCTCATAGCTGATGGAGACGCGATCTTTCGTGCCCAGCACAGTTTCCGTCGTCAACACAATACGGTCGCCGTCTTCCAGTTCCACACCGTCATTTTCAATCATGCCGGTGCGGATCTTTGGTCCCTTGATATCGAGCATGATCCCCACGATCCTGCCCTCAAGGCGGGCCGCTTCGCGAATCTTTTCAATCATCGCGCTGTGATCTTCGTGCGTGCCGTGAGAAAAGTTCAAACGGGCCACATTCATGCCGGCGCGCACCAGTTGCCGCAACACCGCCACGTCGGCGGTCGCAGGGCCCATCGTGCATACGATCTTGGTCTTTCGCATTTCCACACTCTCCTCTTACCGCAATATGCCTACAAGGACAGAATGCCCGCCAACTCGTACACTGACAGATCAATCTGGCGCGGAGTCGCCAGCGCCTCGTCAATATCCGTGGCCACAATGCGCGAACCTCGGATGCCGATCATTTCACTCGTCCGACCTTCACGCAAAAGGTCAACCGCCATCGCACCCATGCGCGAAGCAAGAACTCTGTCGAAAGCCGTCGGCGAACCGCCGCGTTGCAGGTGTCCCAGGACAGTCACCCGCACTTCCCATCCCGTCACTTCGGCGATCTGTTCCCCGATTTTCATGCCGTGGCCGACGCCTTCCGCAACCAGGATGATGCTGTGCCTTTTCCCGCGCGCCACGCCGTGTTTCAGCTTCTCAAGAACCATCTCCAGATCAAACGGCGCCTCGGGAATGAGAATCGATTCCGCTCCCCCGGCCAAACCCGCGATCATGGCGATGTCGCCCGCGTTGCGCCCCATCACCTCAATCACGTAGGTGCGCTCATGGGACGTAGCAGTGTCGCGAATCCTGTCGATCGCTTCAATTACTGTATTGACGGCAGTATCAAAACCGATCGTGTAGTCTGTGCAGGGGATATCGTTATCGATCGTGCCAGGGATGCCGATCGTCCTCACGCCGCGATGGGCGAGCGCACGGGCGCCGCGAAAGGAGCCGTCGCCGCCGATGACCACAAGCGCATCGATCGCATGGTCGCGGAGCATGCGCACGGCCAATTCCTGACCCTCGTCCGTTTCAAACTCCTTGCAACGCGCCGTGAACAGTTTGGTCCCCCCCCGCTGAATGATATCCGCGACAGATCCCAGATCCATCGACTCGACCTCACCGCGAATCAGACCCGCATACCCATGCTTCACGCCGGACACGCGCAGGCCGTGATACACAGCCTTGCGCACGATGGCGCGAATCGCCGCGTTCATGCCGGGAGCGTCGCCGCCGCTTGTAAGTACCGCGATATGTCCGACTGCGCTGTCCGCACTGGTCATAGCCATGATTCTCCCCCCTTGTGGGCGCACCGCTTCGCCATTCCTACTCCCCGGTTGAAGCGCGCGCTGCATGTCGATGCATTTCCTGCCCCTGACACAATATGACCCTATAGGACATTTTACGTCCCGCCAGGTCGACACCGCCATGAACCTTCAAGCAGTGTGAATACAACCGATCTCAATCCGATGTCCGCGGAATGGCATACAATTCGACATCAATGGCGGGAATCCTGCACTTCCGGTTCAAGTTCAGCGCCAGGCAATCCTCCGCCGTCTTCTGAATCGTCGGCCGGGCGTCGATCTATCGCGCCTCCCATGACAACACCCATACGTCTATACTTATCATACCTGAGTATCGGCAGATTCGCAGGAGGTATCGCCATAAGTTCCGCCAACACCACCGACACGGCTGCTTTGACAGTCCGAATCATGGCCGCCGGATCGCGATGCGCCCCGCCAAACGGTTCCGGAAGCACTTCGTCCACGATCCCGAAACGAGACAGATCTTGCGCGGTTATGCTCATCGCATTGGCTGCCCGTTGACCCTGACTGGCGTCTTTCCATAGGAGAGCGGCCGCCGACTCCGGCGCGATCACAGAATAGTACGCGTGTTCCAGCATCAGCAGCCGATCCCCGATGCCAAGCCCCAGCGCGCCGCCGCTGCCGCCCTCTCCGGTGACGATGCAAACGATGGGCGCGCGCAACCCCGCCATGTCAACCAGATTGCGGGCGATGGCTTCTCCCTGCCCGCGCTCCTCCGCACCGGCGCCCGGATAAGCGCCCGCAGTGTCGATGAACGTCAAAATGGGACGTCCAAATTTCTCCGCCTGTTTCATCAACCGCAGCGCCTTGCGATATCCTTCCGGATGCGCCATGCCAAAATTGCGGAAAATGTTCTCCTTGGTGTCGCGGCCTTTTTGCGTACCCACAACGGTAATCGGATAGCCGTCAAATCTGGCGATGCCTCCGATGATGGCCGCATCTTCGCGAAAGCACCGGTCACCGTGCAATTCCACGAAATCGTCGCACATTCCCCGGATATAGTCCAGAGTGGTCGGACGCTCTGGATGCCGCGCTATCTGCACCTTTTGCCATGGCGTCAAATCCCGGTAAATCGACTCGGCGAGCACCCTCGCCTTCGCCTCCAGGGTTGCGACCTCCACACTCATATCGATGCCCTTTTCCTCCGTAAATCGCTTCAGTTCCTCAATCTTGAGACGCAATTCAATCAACGGTTTCTCAAAGGGCAGTTCTACAGCCAACAGTCTCGCCTCCTTGAGGGTGCAACGACAACACGGTCGCCAACAGCGCTCGCATATCCTTGCGGTGCACGACCTGATCGAGCATTCCGTGTTCGAGCACGAACTCTGCGGTCTGGAATTCATCCGGCAATTTTTGCCTGATGAGCGGTTCGATAATGCGCCGCCCCGCAAACCCGATGGTCGCGCCCGGTTCCGCCAGATGGATGTCGCCCTGCATGGCAAAGCTTGCCGTGACTCCGCCCGTGGTGGGATTGGTCAGTACGGCTATGTAAAGAAGTCCAGCCTCACTCAACCGCGCCAGCGCGGTCGATATCTTGGCCATCTGCATGAGCGAAAAGATTCCTTCCTGCATGCGGGCGCCCCCAGAGACAGTAAAAAACACCACGGGCAGGCCAGCCCCCACGGCTGCTTCCACGGCGCGCACGAGTTTTTCTCCCACCACCGAACCCATACTGCCCATGATAAACCGCGAATCCATCACGCCCACGACCACAGGATTGCCACAAATGGTGCCGCGGCCAGTCACGACGCCTTCCTTCAACCCTGTGGCCTCCTGCGCCTTCGCCACACGACTCGGATAATCAGGAAACAGCAAAGGATCGCCTGGCGTCAGATCCGCGTCGAATTCTTCGAAAGTACCCTCATCCAGTGTGATCTGAATACGCTCAGGAGCGGTGAGAGTGAAATGGTACCCGCAGTGCGGACAGGTCTTCAAATGTTTCTCGAGTTCCTTGCCAAGGAGGATCTGTCCGCAGCGTTTGCATTTTTCGATCAGACCTTCCGGCACCTTGTCGCGCGCGCCAGGGTGAGGCGCCACGGTCGCATACCGTCTTTTCTTTGGAAACAGATCCTTTAACACTCCGTCACCTCATGTTTTTCACGGACCAACCATCACAGGCCGCCAGAAATCGCCCGCTCAGGATAACGAAGAATGCAAAATGTCGTTCAGCATGTCCCGCACATCATCAAGTTCGGATTCCGGCACGAGAATCTCAAACTGCTGCTTTGCCGTGCTGGCCAACCGTTGCTTAACCAGGAATCCTTCCACAGACAGCGTTTCACAAATCTTGTCCGCCAGCCGTTTACTAGCCGCTATGTAGATAACTGTCCACACTGCCACCAGTTCCTCCTAGTCGGCTCGTCTTATTACTATCATCTTAACACGCCAAAAAGTACAGTGGCAAGAAAGGGACCACTCCGCAGCTCCCCTAGCGAATGCTGGCCAGTTCGCGGGTTCGCGCTTCGACCTCCGCAGCGCTCACGCGCACCCTCGCCACGCCCGAATCCATGGCGGCCTGTGCGACGGCCCGCGCCACGCTCGGCGCGACGCGCGGATCAAACGGCTTGGGGATCACATAGTCTGGCCGCAGATCCTTCTCCGAAATGAGCCCTGCAATGGCGTACGCAGCCGCAATCTTCATCGGTTCATTGATCGTCGAAGCGCGTGTGTCCAGAGCCCCGCGAAAGATTCCCGGGAAAGCCAGCACATTGTTGACCTGATTCGGATAGTCGGAACGGCCCGTGCCAACGACTTTGGCCCCTGCCGCCAATGCGTCTCCGGGGATGATTTCCGGTTCTGGATTCGCCATTGCCAGGATGATGGGATCAGCCGCCATGGATCGCACCATGTCCTGCGTAACGGTATTGGCCACGGACACTCCGACAAATACATCCGCTCCCTTGATCACTTCTTCCAGCGGTCCCTGTACGTGGTCGTGATTCGTGTTGATCGCCACCCAGTCCTTCAGGGGATTCATATGATCGCGGCCCTCGTATATCGCACCCTTCGTATCGCACATGATGACATAACGCACTCCACAGGACAAGAGCAGTTTTACAGTCGCAATGCCTGCGGCGCCAGCGCCGCTCACAACCACCCTGACCTCCTGCAGCTTCTTGTCCACGATCCGCGTCGCATTGATCAGCGCTGCCAGCGTAACGATCGCCGTGCCATGCTGATCGTCGTGAAAGACGGGAATATTGGTTTCACGCTTCAGGCGCTCCTCAATCTCAAAACAGGCAGGCGCGGCAATATCTTCGAGATTGATTCCCCCAAATGTCGGCGCGACCATCTTCACAAAATCGACGACGCGATCGACATCCGTCGCATCGATGCACAGCGGCCATGCATCGACGCCGCCAAAACACTTGAACAGAACGGCCTTGCCTTCCATCACGGGCATGGCCGCCTCAGGACCAATGTTCCCCAGGCCGAGAACCGCCGTGCCGTTGGATACGACCGCAACCAGATTGCCTTTTGCGGTGTATTCATAGATTGTCTCCACGGACTTGTGAATCTCCTTGCAGGGCTCCGCAACTCCAGGAGAATACGCAAGACTCAAATCCTCCGCGGTCGCGACAGTCACCTTGGGAAAGAGCGCGATTTTGCCCCTGTGCTCCCTATGCATGCTCAGGGCCTCTTGATACAGATCCATGGCGGTCCATCCCTTTCTGTTGCAGGCTTGTTCCATTGTGAGCGTATTGTGTTATTATATCACGGACCAATCGACCGGTAGAATGATTCTTTTTTCAACCGCGTTTCACGAGCGGTTCATTTGATTGCGGCACAACCCCTCCTCCCGGCTCCGGACCCGACTTTACGAAGCCTGGGCGGGACGATTGGCCGCACGGGGCCGCGATTTTCTGAGCAGAACGATGTTCAACGCGGCCAGGATCACAAAGAAAAGCGCCAGCATCCCGATTTGCGGCGCAATGTCAGAAAACGAATCGTTTTTCAGCATAACGGCCCGCAGACCCCGGACGGCGTATGTCACAGGCAGCACGGAGGACACATCCTGCACCCAGGCGGGCGCGGTGCGAAGCGGAAACAGGCCGGAAAAAACGATCTGGGGAATGATCACCAGCGGAATGAACTGCATCACCTGAAATTCCGTGCGGGCAAAGAGCGACAGCACCATACCGGTGGACAGCGCGATGAACGCCAACAACACGTCAAGCAGCACCACCAGATAAATGGCTCCCGCGCTGGGGATGGCAAGCGCCTGGCTCGCATACCATTGCAGGAACAGGGTCTGCAGCACCGCAATCAGACCGAATCCCGCCAAATATCCCGTCATGATTTCCCAGGCCCAAATGGGACTGACCTTGAGCCGTTCCAATGTGCCCTGCACCCGCTCCCGCAAGAAAGCGATACCCGATACGAGGAACACGAAGAAAAAGATAAAGAGGGCCATGAGCGCCGGGGCGGTCTGGTTAAAATAGCTATACGCGCCTCCCGGATAGCGGTAGGATACGACGGCCGGTTTCAGGAGCGACAGCTTTAACTCCGCCAATCCAGGAGCAGGGATGGAGGTCCGGGAAGCCCGCCCGCGCAGCGACGTGAGATTTTGCGCCATCGTCTCTTCGTTATACACCGTCTCCGCCTCAAGCACACTCTGGCGCAGCCGTTGAATCACGGAGGGGCTGACCGATTCGATCGTCAGCGTTAACCGTCCCTGTGTCTGTCCGACCAGAGAGCCGTCCGCCGACCCCGAATCAGTTAGGTCGGCGTATCTTTGCAGGATGGTCTGGAAGCCCGTCGGCAGGTTGTGCACGGCAATTCGAGGCGTCGCCACCGGACTGGTCAAGGTGATGTCCAATACCGTCAACAGCAATATGGGGGCGAGAAAAAACAACGCCAGCGTGCGTCGATCGCGCAAAACTTGACGCCAAATCCGAACGGCCATCGTCAAAATACGCATTCTATCGACCTCCCAGTGTCAAAAAGGCTTCCTCCAGCGACGCGGCCCCTGTCTGTTCCCGCAAGTCCTGGGGACTTCCCGTCGCCAGCATTCGTCCGTCGCGCAGGAATCCCACCCGATCCGCGTGGTTGGCTTCATCCATCACATGCGTCGTGATCAGGAGCGTGCGGCCCAGTGTGCGAAAGTGTTCAAATTCC
Organism: Bacillota bacterium; assembly: GCA_021793015.1. Lineage (GTDB taxonomy): Bacteria > Bacillota > Bacilli > Alicyclobacillales > SLC66 > JAKADD01. Next base: position 10,078 of record JAJYTO010000059.1, on the reverse strand, counting down.
TGCCAAAATTGCCGGCTCAACACCGGGTCGATGCCGACTGTCGGCTCGTCAAGAATCAGCAGATCAGGTTCGGGCAGCAGCGCAATAGCCAACGACAGTCGGCGCCGCATGCCGCCTGAATAGGTCCAGACCGCTTTTTTCCGATCTTCGGACAGACCGACCCATTGCATCAGTTGTTCGAGGCGCTGAACGCGGCTTTTCCCCGAAAGCCCGTACAACCCCGCAAAAAAATCCAGGTTTTGCTGACCGCTCAACTCGTTGTAGAGGGCGTCCGATTGCGCCATATACCCGATTCGGGAAGCGGTGGCGGGATCAGGGGAGCCGTGGCCCAGCACCGCAATACATCCAACGGATGGTTGCAGCAACCCCGCGATCAAACGCACCAGCGTGGTTTTTCCCGATCCGGACGGGCCCACCAAAGCCGTGATGCTCCCGTGCGGGATGGACAGCGTGATGTCGTGCAAAATCCTGCTGCGCCCAGCTCTGTAGGACACCTGACGCAGATCAATGGCCAAGCTGTTGACTTTGTCCATCGCTCGTCTTCACATCTCCCTTCTCGCTCCCTGCCCGCCTTTGGTCTTCTCCTGCGTTTCTTGCGGCCTCTCCCGTGTCTCTCCGGTCTTCCCTTGCGTCTCTGCCGAATCCGCGCCGGTGCTGGCGCCATAAAGAAAAAGTTCAACCATCCGTGCGATTTCCTGCTGGTCGTCCGAGTCGCCAAACATGTTCGGCACGGTTTCTTTGAAGAACACATAGCCCATCAGGAGGCTGAGCAGCATACGCGCCAGGGTTCTCTCTCCCAACTCCTTCTTGAACACTCCCTCAGCAATCCGGATGTTCATAAAATCCTCCGCCATACCGACGATTTGGGGCGCGACCGTCTCCTGAAAGACCTTGCGCATGTGAGGCTCATGAGGCGCTTCCCAAATGGCCGTTCGCAGCATGGGAAGATTCTTCTGGGCCAAGGACAGACGATTGGCCAATAACTTCTCCAGTCTGGTCCGGTCGTCATACGTCGTCTCAGACAGGATTCGCCGCGCGTCCCTCAGAACCACAGGACCAAAGAAACGCGATGCGAGAGGCGCCATGATGCCCAAAAGCAAATCCCGTTTGGTGGGAAAGTACCGAAATATCGTGCCTTCAGCCACTTTCGCCCGCCGCGCGATGTCCTGAGTGGTTGTCCGCTGGAATCCCTGCTCAACAAAGAGTTCCAGCGCTGCTTCAAAAATCTGTTGTTGGCGGATCGGCCATTCAGCATCCGGCGATGAGGACATTTCCTTCTCGATAGCAAATCACCTCCATAAAATGAGTGAGCGCTCACTACATTTTATCCGATATCGGGCATCGCGGCAACCTCTGGGCGATTTTCATCACAGTGCCTTGATCTCTGAGGCACTGTGATGAAACAACATTGATAGCCAGCAGCCATCATTCACCCGCGATCCGCGGCGCCCAAGCGTCCAATCTTTCGCCACGAGACTCCTCCATCGATCGTCCGATACAATCCCTTATGAGGACCCTGATCACAGAGCGCCCAACCAACCGAGGTCGATACGAAATCTAACTGTAAGCGCCCGCTCCAGTCGGTGGTGCGGTACAATGCATGCCATTTTTCCCCGCCGTCTGTAGTCCGCATGAGATACCCGCCTGATCGTCCATTCTGTGCGCTTACCCAGAGCCACCCTCTGTTCTCGGTTTGAAAGAACGGGCCCTGAACGCCGCCCGATGACATCTTGTATGAACCGGATGGTCTCCATGTCAGTCCGCCGTTCTGGCTATGATAAATGTAAAGCCTAAAACCGATCACCACCGACAAAACTCCATATCTGAGGGATGAACCAAAGAATTGAGGCGCTGCTGGTTGAATCATGAGATTAGATGCATTTGTGGGCAACGATAAATTTCCTTTTTTCCAACTCTCCCCACCTGTATTTGTCATCCAAAAATAGACCATCCCAGTCCCGTAATAGCCACCTGTAATCCATCCTGTCTTCCGTGTTCGAAACGTCATGGAGCCTACATCTCCGAGACCGCCCACCATATATTTGAGCGATGTATGAGGCCAAACCCTCCTCCATGACTGTCCGCCATTAACGGTTTGAAAGACATCATATACTTCACTTCCAAGCGCTGATTTTGGAATCGTAAGAACCCATCCATCAGAATGATTTAGAAATTGAAAGAAGCGAAAAGATTGGGATTCGGGGATTCTCCCGACACGATGCCAGGTCTGCCCACCATCCACGCAGAGGAATGCTATGATGGTCACCCATTAAAGGGATGAGTCCGCCATTCCTTCCAGAAGCGCAGATGGCTGACTCCCCCAATGCTCAAATACAAGAAAGTGAATTGGCCGAAACCTGTAGGCTTCCTTGCCAAGCAAGGTAGACGAACACCAACCGAGAGCGTTCCGAACAGGTGCTCTCATACGCGTTGATGCCTCCTTGGGCCGTGGTAACCGTACAACCCGCCCGGCAGCAATTCTCGCTGCCCTGTGCGCGTCTCCCGCCCAACGCCAAAAACCGCCGAAATTCATTGAGATTCCAGCGGTTCTTGGCGTTGGTTCACGCAAATTCAGCGAGATGATTTTGCCTTCTGCGTTTCAATTCTTCGAGGGGCACTCCGGTTATATCTGCGACCGCCGTGATTTCCATCGTCTCGCCAAAACAGGTGAGCGTCGCTCCCAGATCGGCGCGCTCACACCACTCGCACCGAATCGCGGCCGGCGATGGCGCGCAACATGTCCAACAAGTCATCCGTGATCCGCACCTTCAGGGCGCCGAGCGGCCTCATCTTTCCGGAGGCGTACACAAGAACAACGGATGTGTCGCCTGGGTGCGCCAATAGCCGCTCGCGCAATTGTGCGAGCTTTGCGCGCTGACGCTCCACGTCTTCGTCCACATGGATATAAAGACAGGCGTCGGCGCGCTCTGTGTACTTCGTAATCTGATTGGCGATCAGCGCCGTCGGCCGATTCTCGTCGCGCCGCACCGACAACAGGAGGATCTCGGTCGGTTCGGGGACTCGTTCCAACAGCCGAAAAACGGCGGGAAACGCCACAATATCAACCCGTGCCGTGCTGTCCTCCATCGTCAAGAACGCCATCGTTTCACCCTTTTTTGTGCGCACGGTGCGCACCGCTGCAACCTGACCCACTATTTTTAGAAAAGCGCCGTGCGCCGTTCCCGTTTTCCCGTCCAGCATCGCCAACTGTTCCTGAATGGGCGGCAATCCCGAACGCTTGGCGGCGGCCGTCACATGTGCAAATGCGTCATAGGACACGACAAACCCTATCAGGTCCCTCTCCCATTGCGCGATCTGCCGTGGATCATCGCGCTCCTGCGCGCTCAGTTTCCGCGAATTCGCTGCGCGGGCCGCACCATGCTCGCCACCGCTTCCCCCACGGCCCTCAGCCTCGCCGCCGCTCCCTTCACCACCCTCAGACTCACCGCCGCAGCCTTCGATCTCACCGCGCCCCACCCGTCCCGTGCGCTCGCCGCCGCGTCCCTCACGGTCTTCACGCCCGTCGTCCTCACCGCCGCGGCCTTCACGCTCATCATCCCCGGGCGCGTCTAGCAGCGACAACTGCCTGCCCGCCTGACCCGCCCGCACATGCCGCGCGGGCGTCTGCAATTCGGCCAGCAACGTTTTTCGGGCGCGGCCGAAACCGTCAAGCGCCCCGGCAGCCACCAGGCTCTCCATCACCCGTTTGGAGACCGACCGCGAATCCAGACGGTTCTGCACATCCTGGACACTGGAATACAAGCCGCCCGAAGCGCGTTCGTCAACGATGTGCTGAACAGCGGTCACGCCCACATTTTTCACGGCAAAAAGGCCCAGGCGAACGCCGATGCGGCCGTCCGCCAGGACCTCTGGCAAACAGTCGCCCGCGCTCTTGTTGAGGTCCGGCGGCAAGACCGCGATGCCGTTGCGCCTGCATGACTGCGCGTACTGGGCGATCTTCTCCGGACGCGATACACTGTCTGACATCAGCGCCGCCATGAATTCCGGTCGATAATTTGCCTTCAAATACGCCGTCCGGTGGGCCAGAACGGCGTACGCTGCGGCGTGTGACCGGGGAAACCCATAGTCGGCGAAGCGAACGATCAAATCATAGACCTGATTGGCGACATGGTCGTCATGACCGTGCGCGATACACCCCCTGACAAATGAATCCCTGGCCCGGTCCATGACATCGCGCTGCTTTTTCCCCACAGCGCGGCGCAACACGTCCGCCTCTCCCAGGGAGAAGCCCGCCATGACCGACGCAATCTGCATGATCTGCTCCTGGTAAATGAGTATGCCATAGGTGGGGCGCAGTATGGGTTCGAGCGCGGGCACTTCAACCACAACGGGCTTGCGGCCGCGGCGCGCATCGATGAAGGCGCCGATCTGCTCCATCGGACCGGGGCGGTACAGGGAAATCACAGCGATCAGATCCTCCAGCGTGGTGGGCCGCAATTCCCGCAACACCTGACGGACGCCGACCGATTCCAGTTGAAAACAGCCATCCGTGTCGCCGTCCGCCAGAAGTTGCGCCGTTCGTTCGTCGATCGTCTGCGTTCCATGCCCGATGTGGTCCATGATGTGTTCCGGCGATCCGGAGGAATGGGACGATACCTTTTGCCGGATCGCCGTCACTCCGTAGGTGATCTGTTCCCCGCGCATACGTTCGACATACGCTTTGGCGCGGTCGCACAAGGTGAGCGTCCGCAGGCCCAGAAAGTCCATTTTCAGCAACCCGAGCGACGCAATATCGTCCATCCCGTACTGTGTGACTGGGGTGCTCTCGATCCCTTGCATCAGCGGAACAAACTGGGCCAGCGGCCTGTGGCTGATCACGACGCCCGCCGCATGCACCGAGGCGTGCCTTGGCAGCCCCTCGATTTTGACCGCCAGATCGACCACGCGCCGCAGAGCGGGTGATTTGCCCAGTTCGCTGCGCAGACCGCCGTCGCCCTGCAGCGCCGATTCAATCGTGACGCCCGGCATGGCGGGGATGCGCCGCACGAAGCTCTCGATGTCCGCGCTTGGCGTCTTTAGCACCCGCGCCACATCGCGAATGGCCGCACGGGCGGCAAACGTGCCCAGAGTGCCGATTTGCGCGACGCAGTCGGCGCCGTATTTACGCGCCACGTAGGCGATCACCTCATAGCGCCGCTCCGTTTCAAAGTCGATGTCAATGTCCGGCCAGGACACCCGTTCGGGATTGAGGAAGCGCTCAAACAGCAGATCGTGCGCCATCGGATCCACGTCGGTGATATGGAGCGCATAAGAGACCAGACTGCCCGCCGCCGACCCCCGTCCCGGACCGGTGGAGATCCCCTGTTCATGCGCATGGCGCATGAAATCCCAGACGATCAAAAAGTAGCCCGAGAAGCCCATTTGCCGGATCACGGTCAACTCATGGTCCAACCGCGCGACACAGTCCGCGCGATCCGCCAGGTTGCGCATGGCCAATCCGCGTCTGGCGAGTTCCCTCAGCATATCATCCTCCGATCTGCCGGCCGGCAGGGGAAAGCGGGGCATGCTCCGCTGATTGAGAGGCAGGACAAAATCCGCCCGAGAGGCGATCTCGGCGGTCGCTGCAAGCGCGGCGGGAAATTGTCCAAACAGGCGGCGCATGTCCTCCTGCGTGCGAAAATGAAAACTCACACCCGCCCGGCCAATCGCCGCCGCTTCAAGATCCTGTCCAGCGTGAATGCCTGCAAGCACATCGAGCAGCCGTACATCCTGCGGATGGATGTGACGGATCGCCGTGGTCGCCACCACCGGCAAACGCTCACCGCGCGCGATTTCGGCGAGCCACTCATTGCGGGCGCGATCTTCCGGAAGGCCCTGGCTCTGCAACTCGACGTACACATGATCGGCGCCGAATACCTCCGTCAGACGACTCAGCACGCGAACCGCCTGTGACCGGTTCGCGGTTTGCGCTGCCTGCGCCAGCGGCCCCTCCACGGCGCCGACGAGGCACAGCAAGCCCTGCGCGTGCGTGCTGAGTTCCTCCCATGTATTGCACACGGCGTCCAGATCGCCCGACTGCGCGGCCAGCGTCGCCAAACCGGTCAAACCGCCGTATCCGGCGGCTGATTCGGCGAAAAAGAGCATGGTCGACGGCGACTGTCGCACACTGTTGCGGGCGCGATCCTCCACGATCGTCGTTTCGTACGCCATCAGGGACGTCAGCCGTGCTTTTTGAAGAGTCTGGTGGCAGGCAATGGCCCCGAACATGCCGCCCCGGTGAACAACGCCCAGGGCCCGCATGCCGGCGTCGACCGCTGCCGCGGCCAGATCCGACACCCGGGCCGCGCTGTAAAGCAGACTGTATTCACTGTAAGCGCGCAGATGAACGATGTCGCTCATCCCTCCGACTCTCCTTCCCCATCGCAGCCAGGCAAGGTGACCTCGACTCTGGTCCCCCCCTCGCCGGGGCTTTGGATGATCATTTGACCATGAAACCGCTCCACGATTTCGCGACAGATGGCGAGTCCCAGACCGATGCCGCCCTCCTGGCGGCTGCGCGCCTTGTCAGCGCGATAGAATCGTTCCGTGACATGCGGCAGGTCTTCCGCCGGAATGCCTTCCCCGGAATCCTGAATCACGATTTGCACAGCGTCGCCCCGGCGCGCCACAGCGACGCTGATGGCGTCTCCCGCTCGCGTGTATTTTCTGGCGTTGTCCAAGAGTGCGCGAAATACCTGTTCCAACCGCACTTCCGTAATGCGTACGCGCGTCTCGCCGACGGAGTCCACTTGCAGTGACCATGCGCAGCCTGGATACAGCCGTTCCCATTTGGGGACCACGCGCATGGCGATCTCTGACGCCGACGTCACGTCCGCGCTTTCCAGCGCATCCCGGTCGATCGCCGCCAGCGACAGAAGTTGATTTGTCATTTCCCGCAGATGGCGAGTTTCCTCTTCGATGGCTGCAACGGCTTCCTCGCGCACTGCCTTGTCCTCCCAACCCCAGCGGCGCAGCAGGTGCACATACCCCTCCAGCACCGACAGCGGCGTGCGCAGTTCATGCGAAGCGTCTGCGACAAACTGCCGTTCCCGGCTGAACGCCCGAAAAATCCGATCGAGCATGGCATTGTACGTATGGGCGAGCTCCGTGAGTTCATCCTTGCGTTTGGGCACTTCGATGCGACTGCTCAGATCCCCCGGCGTAATCGCACGCGCCGTCGCAATCATTTCCCGAATCGGCAACAATGAATAGCGCGCCAGAAAATAGCTGGCGACCGCAGCCAGCGCCAGTCCACCGATCGAGCCAGTCAGCAGAAGATAAAATACGAAGGCGATGCTGTGATCGAGCGACGCCACATTTTCCAGCCATTGCAGCGTCATATGTCCGCCGCGCAGCCGCAACTCTGCGCTCGCCATGAGAATCCGCTGATTTTCATACTGAAACAGCAGGACGCCGTGTCCCAGGTCGGTCGTGTTGCCAAGACCCTTCGGAACCCAGCCAGGCAGAAAATAGGCGTCTGTCGCGGTCACGACGGCGCCTTTCGCGGACAACAGGCGCACCATCTGCCGGGGATCCGGGACGATGCGCCGGACAGCGGCCACCGCCTGCGCCGCCGTGCTTCCATCAATGCGGCGCGCCACGTCCGACAGTCGGCTGAGCACGATCTGCTTTTCATTTTGAATGGTCACATTCATGAATTCCAGATACACAAACGTGTTGAACAGCAGAAAAATGAGGGCCACAACGACTGTGGAGAGCGCGACAAACCGTGTCGTGATCGTGAGCTTCATGCTCGCCGCAAAACGTACCCGACACCGCGTATCGTGTGAATGAGCGGGGAGCCGAAGGGCTCGTCCACCTTCAAGCGCAGATAACGGATGTATACGTCCACCACATTGGTCTCCCCTTCAAAGTCATAGCTCCATACACGTCGTAAAATCACGTCGCGCGACAGCACTTTGTCGGCATTCACCGTCAGAAAGTGCAACAGATCGAATTCACGCGCCGTCAATTCCAGTTGCACGCCCGCGCGCGCGGCGCGACGCGCTGCGGGAAATACTGTGAGGTCACCGCAGATGAGTTCCTCAGCCCGCGTTTCGCCCCGTCTCACCGCAGCGCGCACACGGGCGAGCAGTTCTTCTGTCGCAAACGGTTTTGTCACATAGTCGTCCGCCCCCGCATCCAGCCCCGCCACCTTGTCGCCCGTCGTGTCGCGGGCGGTGAGGATGATAATGGGAGTTCTTTTTTGCTCGCGCACCCGCTTGCACACTTCCAGGCCGCTCTGCCCAGGCAGCATCAGATCCAGGATAATGACTCCGAACTCTCGCTCAAGCGCCAGCCGCAATCCGGCAACCCCGTCGGTCGCCAGAACGACGGCAAATCCCTCATGCGCGAGCTCCAACTCGATAATACGGGCAATCCGGCGCTCATCTTCAACCACCAGGACCGAGGTTGGCTCTCTGGGCGCATCCACTCGCCGCACACCTCACTTCGCTAGTCCTGTCTCCATTATCGCTCCAGGACCTGGATTGTGACCAGCGCTTTCCCGATCAGTTCCTGCCCGCGATACACTTCGACATCGACCTTTCCCACCTTGCGGCCAGCGTCGATCACGCGTGCGCGCGCCTCAATCCGCTGCTCGATCTGAACCGGTTTCAAGAAATACAGCGTGCAATTTTCGATCAGGACGTTTGCGTCGCGAATCTTTCTCATCGCCTGCGCCGCCGCCTCGGTGATCACAGTCATGAACGCTCCAGAGGAAAGACCGCCGTAAGGCGTGGACATCTGCGGCGTCACTTCGCCCCCCAGATGGACGACCTTTTCCTCGACCGTCGAAGCGAACCGCGCCAGCACGATGTCTTCAATCGTATCGCCCACCTGCGGCTGCTTTTGGTTGTACTGCAGCGCCTTGATCACATCCTGCCGACTGATGACGCCGACGAGTCGTTTGAAGTCGACCACCGGCAGCAACTCCAGACCTTCCCACACCATCATGTGGGCGGCGGAGGATACGGACGTCTTGGGGCTTACAGAGATTGGCTGTCTGGTCATCACACGGTCGATCGGCAGATCAGACGGTTGCCCATACACGTCTTTGGCCGCCACCACACCCGCCAGTCGCCCGTCTTCCTGCAAAACCGGGAAACGGGAATGGCCTGTCGCATCCACGAGTGCGCGATAGTCATGCACGGTGCTGGAACTGTACAGCACACTGGGCTGGTCCTTGCCCAGCAAGTCCTCAACCAAAAGAATCTCTTTTTTGATCAGCCGGTCATAAATGGCGCGGTTAATCAGCGACGCCACGGAAAATGTGTCGTACGCCGAGGAGATGATGGGAAGCGCGAGCCGATCCGCAAGGTCAATCACCGAGCCATTGGTCGTAAATCCTCCCGTGATGAGAACAGCGGATCCATGCTCCAGGGACGCCATATGAACCGCTTCCCGGTTGCCGACGATCACCAGTGAGCCTGGATCGACGTATTTGACCATCGCCTCGATTTCCATCGCTGCGATGACGAATTTTTGCAGAGTCTTGTGCAGCCCCGAGCGTCCGCCGAGCACAGTCCCATCCACTATATTCACGACTTCCGCAAAAGTCAGACGATCGATGTCGCGCCGCTGTTTCTTTTCAATGCGCACTGTTCCAACGCGTTCAATGGTCGTGACCAGACCCTGGCCTTCCGCTTCCTTGATGGCGCGATACGCTGTTCCTTCGCTGACAGCGAGTTGTTTCGCAACCTGACGCACTGATATCTTACGCCCGATCGGCAAATTTTCGATGTGTTGCAGTATCCGGTCGTGTTTTGTCGCCATGATCCCCCTCGCCTTCGAATGGCTACCGCTATTATACAACAGAATGCGCAAGACAAGCGTCTGCTCTTTTGCGGGCAGGCGCTGCGCAACGAAGGGAGCCTATCCCGGAAAATCGCCGCAGGCGCATTTTCTTCCCGGTTGTTGGTGACGCGAAGCGTCATGAAAGTCTATCCCGGAAAATCGATGGTCCCTGCTGGTCAGGACGGATCATGCATGCCGCTGCCGTTCAGACAGCCGCGGCCTAAAGGCCGCTAATACTCGCTGCAGCGGCATGCATGATCCGTCCTGGCGGGAGTCCATCGCT